>NZ_JBEYEW010000199.1:0-1009 GCF_040634095.1 Streptomyces sp. NPDC007205 | reverse complement strand
AGGTGGTGAAGCGTTGGGTCATGTCGGCTCGGTAGCCGGGGGCGGTCATCAGGTGGCTCTACCGTCTTGATCGGGTTGATCGAGCCATTCGTAGGTGAGCTGTACTGAGATTTGTGGAGTCCCTGATGCCAGGGTTACGGTCCTGGCGAAGGAGAACCACCAGCACCATGGCAGCACCCCGTAAATATCCCGATGAGCTCCGCGAGCGTGCCGTCCGCGAAGTCCGGGCCACCGGCCGTCCGATTGCGCACGTGGCCAAGGACCTCGGCATCCACCCCGAGGCCCTGCGCGGCTGGGCCGCCAGGCCGAGGCCGACCGGGGCGAACGCGACGACCGGCTCACCACCGCCGAGCGCGATGAACTCAAGCAACTCCGCAAGGGGAATGCCGAGTTGAAGCGGGCGAACGAGATCCTCAAGGCCGCTTCGGTGTTTTTTGCCCAGGAGATCGACCGTCCCCGGACGAGGCCGAGCAGGTGATCGACCACCTGCGGGAACGTGGCCTCGGGGTCGGGTCCTGTCGCTGTCGCCGTCGACGTACTTCGCCCGCAAGAAGCGGCCGAAGTCGGCCCGCCGGCTTCGCGACGAGCAGGTGATGCCGCTGATCGAGGAAGTCCATGCGGAATCTGGCGGCACGTATGGTGCCCGCCGGATCACCCGCGCCCTGCGGCGCGGCGTCGACGTGGCCCGCTGCACTGTCGAGCGGCTGATGACCGGGCTTGGCATCGAGGGCGTCATCCGTGGGCAGCGACGGCGGACAGCCGTTCCTGAGCCGTCTACACCGCGCCCGCCGGACCTGGTGGACCGTGACTTCACCGCCTCGCGCCCGGACCAGTTGTGGGTAGCGGACATGACCTATGTCCGCACCTGGTCCGGCTGGGCATACGTGGCGTTCGTCCTGGACGTGTTCTCCCGGGCACCACCTGCGATGTGCCGGGTTGGTGTCGGTGGGTGGGTGTCAGTGACGGCACGTCAGAGCTGGGTGTTTTCGCTGGTGGGGTGTTGAGGAAG
>NZ_JBEYEW010000198.1:0-1040 GCF_040634095.1 Streptomyces sp. NPDC007205 | reverse complement strand
GCGACATGGACGCCTTCGGCAGCTCCGACCGCCTGGCCGGCCATGCCGGCCTGGCTCCCAGGCCCCGCGACTCCGGCCGCGTCAGCGGCAAGGGGCGGCGGCCCGGACCGGCCAGGTGGGCCGGATAAGGGCCCTCAGGGTGTATGCGGCGCTGGTTAGGAAGGCCCGCCGCTCGGGTGCCGCGTCCTCGCGGCACAGAGTTGTCAGTCGTGACACCGCTTCATGGTCTTCCGGTCCGGGGGCGAGCAGCGGGTCCGGAGGGTGCGGGGTCTGGGCCAGACCGGTTTCCGCTGGCAGGAGGAGGCGGCCCAGGCGCTGGGTGAAGGCGGCGGCGATGAGTTGGGTGGATCGGCGGGCGGGGCCTGGACCCAGTGGGCTACTGAGGTGCGGTCGTAGCGTAGGCGCAAGCCCTGTGCCATGCCCAGGGCATTGACCGTGCGGGCCAGCATGCTTCCCGTCCAGTCCGCTTCCGCGAGGAGGGCGGCCAGCAGGCTGTTCGGGTCGCGACGCCCTCCCGCCGGTGGCGGTGCGCGGATACGCAAACGCGCAAGCGTTCAGCGGGTTCACGCACGAATCAATGAGGCGTGTTCCCAACGGCCTGCTGGTGGGTGCTCCATGGAGATATGCCCGCACCGGCGGCGGCTGCCACGCCGTGCAGGCTTTTGGCTAAATCTCTGGTGCCGTTCCATTCCCCCATGGTGAGGACCTGCCATGCCCGCATCCGTTCTGCCGACCCCGCTGGCCGGTGACGCTGGCCGCCATCTGCTCGTACGCGCCCAGGAATCGGTCGTACCTGCCCTGCGTGAGTGGGCGGCGCGGATGCCCGCCTCGATGGCCGCGCTGGCCGGCTACCACCTGGGATGGCGTGATGAGCATGGCCGCCCGGTGGCGGGACCCGCGCCCGGAAAAGCCGTCCGGTCGGCGCTCGCCTTCGGCTGCGCCGAAGCCGTGGGCGGCGCCAGCGAGGACGCGCTCGGCGCGGCCGTCGCCATCGAGCTGGTCCACAACTTCTCCCTCATCCACGACGACATCATCGACGG
>NZ_JBEYEW010000197.1:0-1068 GCF_040634095.1 Streptomyces sp. NPDC007205 | reverse complement strand
TGTTCCCAGCGCTCGTGATAGAGGTTGATCAGCGCCGCTGCGGGGTGCCGGCGGGCGTCGGTCAAGGTGGTGACCAGCCGGTAGAAGCCGCTGAAGACGGTGCCGTCGGCGCAGGTCACCGTGACCTCGGCATCGATGACCCGGACGTTGACGGTGCCGATCACCGACAGGTAGGAGCCGTCGTCGAGACGGGCCAGGACCGGGGTGCGCCGGTTGCTGCGGAGTCGGCCCAGGACCTTCGCGCCGGTCGCGGTTGCCTGGGCGAGGAAGGCGTTGGCGTCCAAGCCCTTGTCCCACAGCACCAGCATGTCGGGCCTCAGCAGGTGCAGCAGTCGGCAGGCGTAGGCGGTCTCGCCCTCGTCGGTGGGGCCAAAGACTGCGCCGATCAGGGACCTTGTCCCCGTCTCGACCAGTGCCATCAGCTCCAGCGTGGGATAGCCGTGATGGGCTGTCCGCCCGAGCCAGTCTCGGTTGCGGGGCGAATCGGGTACCCGCAGCGAGCTGCAGCCATCGAAGGACACCGTCCGGTAGGCGCCGAAGTGCACCCCCGGCGTGGTCGGGCGAGCCAGGGGCCCGGCGAGCACCTCGAACAGCGACCGTACCGGTGCGGCCCCCAGCCGACGGCGCAGGTCCCGCAGGGCCTTCGCGCTCGGCGAGGCCACAGGCATCCCGGCCAGAGCGCCGGTGAGCTTGTCCCAGACCAGCCGGTAGCCGACCTCGGGGAACAGGCACATTGCGAGCAAGAAGTACATCCCAACCCGGGACGGCAGATCACGCAGCCGCCGCTGCACCGTCCGCGTCTCCGCCAGCACCGCGTCCACCAGTTCAAACGGCACCACGGCGGTCAGCTCTCCCAGATGGCCCGGCGCGAACCGGCCCGCCGCCACGGTCACCGTACGGGTGATGGCCGTAAGCGCGGACGGCAGGGCAAAATGAACCCGCAACGGAGCTCCTCACGTACAAGCTGTCTTGGTCGACTGCCTGTACCAACGAGCTCCGTTGTGCTTTCGCCTCGAACCCTCAACGTGCTTGCGGCACCTGCGAAAACGCTAACTTCCCGGCCTTGGG
>NZ_JBEYEW010000196.1:0-1079 GCF_040634095.1 Streptomyces sp. NPDC007205 | reverse complement strand
TACTGAGCTTGAACTCGGGTTGTCGTAGTCGCTGACAGGGCTTGATCCCCGCGGTACGCCGTTGTTATGAGGTAGGCGCAGGGCGGCGGACTGACGGATGAGCGCCGACAGTTCCGCGAGGGGATCCGCATGATGGCCGCCGAGCGGTTCGCCGTGGGCGTGCCGAGCTCGGCGATCGCAAGGGAGTTACGAGTCAGCGTCCGCTCGGTCCAGCGGTGGCGGCGGGCCTGGGACAGAGGCGGCCCGCGGGCTCTGCGGTCGGCGGGTTCGGCCTCGCTTCCCCGGCTGAGCGATGCCCGGTTTGCCGTACCGGAGGCTGAGTTGGCCAAGGGCCCGGTCGCGCATGGCTGGGCCGATCAGCGGTGGACGCCTGCGCGAATCAAGACCGTGATCGGGCGGCGCTTCCACAAGAGCTACACCCTCCAGGGCGTGCGCAAACTGCTGATCCGGCACGGCTTCTCCCGCCAGGTGCCGGCCAGACGGGCCGTCGAACACGACGAGGAGGCAATCTGCGGCTGGGTGAAGGAGACCTGGCCGCAGGCGGAGGCACCGCGGCGGCGCTCGGGGCCTGGATAGTCTTCGAGGACGAGGCCGGCTTCTCGATGACGCCGCCGACCGCCCGCACCTGGGCCCGGCGCGGACACACGCCCATCATCCGGGTCCGTGGCCGCACCTCGCGCCAGCTCTCCACCGCCGCCCTGGCCTGCTACCGGGCAGGCGAACGGTCCCGCCTGATCTACCGGCCCAGGCGGCACCGCAACCGGCGCGGCGAGCGCAGGATCTTCGCCTGGAGCGACTACCGCGGCCTGCTGATCGCCGCCCACCGCCAGCTCGGCGCCCCCATCGTGCTGATCTGGGACAACCTCGGCACTCACGTGTGTGCGGACATGCGAGCGTTCATCGAGGGCCAGGACTGGCTGACCGTCTTCCAGCTACCCGCCTACGCGCCCGAGCTCAACCCGGTCGAAGGTGTGTGGTCACTGCTGCGGCGCGGCTACACCGCCAACGTCGCCTTCACCAACCCAGACCACCTCATCCGCACCGTCCGCCAGGGCCTCCGCAAGATCCAGTACCACCAG
>NZ_JBEYEW010000195.1:0-1082 GCF_040634095.1 Streptomyces sp. NPDC007205 | reverse complement strand
GCTGCCGTGCGGACCGCGCCGGGTGCCGAGCCGGAGCCGGGACGGCCGGGCACCGCGCACAGCGAGCCCGCCCACGGCGTACGGCCCACGCCACGCGCCACCCGGGGACGGCCACGCACCGCGTACCGGCCAAGCACCGCGCACAGCCCCGGCATCGCCGTGCGGACCCCGCCATGTGCCGAGGCGAGACGGCCGGGCACCGCGCAGAGCGCGGCCACCGCCGTGCGGCCCACGCCGGCGTCGGCGCGGGACGGCCGGGCACTGCCGGGAGCCCGCGTCGTGCCGTGCGGCGCTCGCCGGGTGCGGAACCGGGTCCGCTGCGCGGTGTCCGGGCCGGTGGGGCGCGCCGGGTGTTCCCGGGTCACCTGAGGGTTCCTTCCGTGCGGGCCGGGGACTGGGCGGCGCGGTGGGCCAGGGCGGTGGTGGAGCGGCCGTCCAGGTAGGGCAGCAGCAGGACCTGGCCGCCCCAGCTCTCCACCAGGGGCTGTTCGGGCAGTTCGGTGCGGGCGTAGTCGCCGCCCTTGGCCCAGATGTGCGGGCGGAGTTCGCCGAGGATGCGTTCGGGCGTGTCCTCGTCGAAGACGGCGACCGCGTCGACGCACTCCAGGGCCCGCAGCACCCGGACCCGGTCGGGGGCCGGGACCAGGGGGCGTCCGGTGCCCTTGCGGCGGCGTACCGAGTCGTCGGAGTTGACGCAGACGATCAGGCAGTCGCCGGCCCGGCGGGCTGCCTGGAGGAGTGCGACGTGCCCGGCGTGCAGCAGGTCGAAGCAGCCGCCCGCGGCGACGACGGTGCCGCCCGCGGCCCGGACCCGGGTGGCCGTGCGCACGGCGTCCGCCGTGGTGTCCCCGGAGGGCGGGGTCGCCTCGGGAGCGTCCGCCCGGTCCGCGGTGGCGACCGCGCGGGCGCCGCCCTCGGCGACGTAGCGGGTCGCCGCGTGCACGGCGGCCTGGACGGCGGCCTCGGTGAGCGCGCCGTCGGCGAGCAGGCCTGCGGCGGCCGCGGCGAACCGGTCGCCGGCGTACCAGCCCCGCACCAGACCCGCCGGCCGGCCACCGCCGGTGAGGATCTTGGCGCCCTCC
>NZ_JBEYEW010000194.1:0-1085 GCF_040634095.1 Streptomyces sp. NPDC007205 | reverse complement strand
GGAGTGAACCTGCAGGTCATCACAGCCCCGGATGGCACATTGGTGTGGATCTCGCCGGCACTGCCCGGCCATACGCACGACCTGACCGCCGCCCGATCAGTCGGTGAAGCACGTCACGCAGCTGCCGGGCTGTGACGGTGGCGTTGTCGTCCCGGGGGCCAGGCGAAGCGCGTCCAAAGGCGCGGTCCATGAACTGCGGCCCGGCTCGAGCGCGCAGATGATCGAGTACGGCCAGCCAGGAACGGGGATGTACTGGTCTTTGCCCGGCCGTAGGTGTGACACAGGATCCGCTGTGGTGAGGTGTGGGCATCGGGCCGCAGCCAGCAGGTGATGTCAATGACCAGGACCAGCCGGCCGTCGACAGCCCGCGGCAGTGGCACCGCGGCCAGGGCACGCCTCAGCCGGCCGGTATCGACCCTGCAACGGGCGAGGGCGGCGTAGAGCCCGCCATGACCACGGCGGTGTTCGCCGGCCAGTGACAGTTCGACCAGCGACCTCACCGGCCCGTCGCCGCACAGAACGGCATCAACCAGCTCGAACAACGCATCCGAACGAGCAGTGAGACGGGAGTAGAACTCGCCCGGAAGCATGACAGTTCCGCCAACGGCTCTTGCCGGGCATCGCGATGCACACCGCCCCCAACAACTTGATGGCGCTCTCAGGGCCGTTCAGAGCGCTGGGTGTCAGGGGCGGAGATGTGATAGCGGGGAGAGGTGCGGCACCAGTCGTAGCAAGCTCTCATCATCGATTGCATGGAGCGGACATGCGTCACCACTGCCTGTCGGCTGCCGTGGTCGAAGAGCTGCAGGGCATCCATGGTAGCAGGCAACTGGGCAGTGAGTACCAGAAATTCGTCCGCCCAGTTTCGGATGGTGTCGGCAATAGCGTCAATAGCCTCGAGCCGTGTGAGATTCCGGGTGCGCTCCAGAACCAGGATGAGGCAGTGTGGATCACCAAGCTCCTCCTCCTTCACCCAGGAAAAGATGTCATTGAACCGTTTTCATCCTGTCCTGCTGGGGTGAAGGTGCAGGTCAGCGGGTGTGGGGTGACGAGACGAGGCTCCTGGTCGTTGCGGTGGTGTTCTC
>NZ_JBEYEW010000193.1:0-1113 GCF_040634095.1 Streptomyces sp. NPDC007205 | reverse complement strand
CAGCGTGTTCATGGGGCATGCGGTGTCCGGGGCCAGGAGCGTGTTGTGCGACGGTCTCAAGGGCACGAGCTGGGTGTCCGGTTGCGGGGAACTGGGGGTGCGGCGGTGTCGATGCGCTCGGACTCGGGAGCGGAGGTTCCCGCCCTGACGTGGGATGTGGCTCGCGCGGTGTTCCCCAAGGGCTGTGTGGCGATGAGGATCCGGGACGGCCTTGGGCCGCTGTTCTCGGATGAGGATTTCAAGGCGGCCTTCGGAGTCAGGGGGCGTCCCGGGGTCTCGCCCGGCCGGCTGGCCCTGGTCAGCGTCCTGCAGTTCGCCGAGAACCTGACTGATCGCCAGGCCGTGCACGCGGTGCGGGCCGGGATCGGCGTGAAGTACCTGCTGGGCCTGGAGCTGACCGACCCCGGCTTCGACCGCACAGTGCTGACCGGGTTCCGGGACCGGCTGCTGGCGCATGGCATGGAAGCGAGGGTTCTGGACCTGCTGCTGGAGCGCCTCGCCGAGCTGGGGCTGGTCGGCTCCGGCGGGAGGCAGCGCACGGACTCGGCACACGTGCTGGCCGCGGTCCGCAGCCTCAACCGCCTGGAGTTCCTCGGGGAGAGGCTGCGGGCGGTGCTGGAAGCACTCGCTGCAGCCGCGCCGGACTGGCTGCGCGCGTCGATGGACCCGGCGTGGCAGGAACGCTACGGGGCGCGGGTCGACGCCTGCCGGCTGCCGACCGACGAGCAGGAGCGGCGCACCCTCGCCCGGCAGATTGCCACTGACGGATACCGCCTGCTCGAAGCTGTCTTCGCGCCGGCGGCGCCGGGATGGCTCCAGCAGGTGCCTGCCGTCACTGTCCTGCGAACGGTGTGGGTGCAGCAGTTCACGCGCTCCGTCACCGACGGCGAAGAGGAGTGGCCTGGCGGGGGAAGGACGATCTCCCGCCGAGCAGAGTGATGGTCGCCTCGCCTTACGATCCTGAGGCCCGGTACGCCAAGAAGCGGGGATCCGCCTGGGCCGGCTGCACGATCCATCTCAGTGAGAGCTGTGATGACCCAAAGACGTCGAAGCGCCCGCACTTGATCACCCACGTTGTCACGACCGACGCCA
The DNA here is from genome assembly GCF_040634095.1 of Streptomyces sp. NPDC007205. Classification (NCBI taxonomy): domain Bacteria; kingdom Bacillati; phylum Actinomycetota; class Actinomycetes; order Kitasatosporales; family Streptomycetaceae; genus Streptomyces; species Streptomyces sp. NPDC007205. The sequence goes on along the minus strand of NZ_JBEYEW010000193.1, from coordinate 21 downwards.
CGGTCAACGATGCGATGGTCG
>NZ_JBEYEW010000192.1:0-1141 GCF_040634095.1 Streptomyces sp. NPDC007205 | reverse complement strand
GAGAACACCACCGCAACGACCAGGAGCCTCGTCTCGTCACCCCACACCCGCTGACCTGCACCTTCACCCCAGCAGGACAGGATGAAAACGGTTCATTGACGAAATCATCAGAACCCCCAGTACGCCAGGATGTTTATTACCTGCCTCAAATGGAAGGTCCAGAAGCTGTACGCCTTTTGGGCCCGCAGGCAACTCATCCGTTACGCCAGTAATATGTGAGATAGGTCACATACTGCAGATGTTGGCTGATCGCCTGCTTCTTACGGCAGCGCGCGGTTGCTATCTAAGTGGGCATTTAGAGATGGTCTACGCCGGTAAGCAACTTTCATGGACGTCAGGCTTGAGGTGTCGCCCCATACGAGCACCCACGCGTCCATCGAAGTGCGAACTTGGCCGCCCGTTTGATCCGGTTCTCGTGCACGAAGTCCGTCTGGTTTAAAGATCAGGCAGAAACGCCCAGCAGCAGTGGAACCAGCACTGCCCGCCGCATCCGTGATCACGCTACAGCGTGACCCAGTGGAAACCGCACCCCAGCGACCTGTCCGACGCCCGATGGGCCTTACTGGCTTCAGCTCGTCAGGGTGAGGGTGGGTCGTCGAAAGGTCAGGCCGGTGCCCGCTATGAAGCCGTCGAGAGTGTGGGGCCGGTACTGCAGGCGCTTGAGCCGGTTGCGGACGAGGACTTCGAGCCGGTCGAGGGCCATGACGGCGAGGTTGGCCAGGCTGCGTTTGACGTGTGCCCACACGCCCTCGACGGGGTTGAGGCCGGGTGAGTAGGCGGGCAGCAGGAACACCGTCAGCCATTCACGTTCGGCGATCAGCTCGCGCATGGCGTGGGAGACGTGCGTGTTGAGCCGGTCCCACACGAGGACGATCGGTGCCTTGAGGAGCTGGTGGGTGCCGTCGATCAGCGCGATGAAGTCGCGTTCGCCCATGCTGCGGCGCTTGCCTTTGCCTGCGGGGTGGGTGCGCAGGCGGTGGCACAGCCGGGTGCGGGAGCCGGGCCGCATGGCGATGAGTCCGGCCACCGACAGCCGTCCCGAGCGCCGTCCGCTGACGGTCACGACCGGTGTGCGGCCGCGCCGGCCCCAGGTGCGTCCTTGGGGCGGCCGCCGGGTGAAGCCTGCCTCGTCCTCGAAGCA
>NZ_JBEYEW010000191.1:0-1166 GCF_040634095.1 Streptomyces sp. NPDC007205 | reverse complement strand
TTGATCATTGGAGCAGGATCCGCTGGCGTAGGAGCGGGAAGCCGGCGCGGCCGTGCATCTGCCTCATGATCTTCTTCGTGCGGGTGTTGACGCCCTCGGTGCGGCCGTTGTGGTAGGGGAGGGTGAGTCCGGCGTCGACGGCGGCGCGGTCGAGCTCGAGGCCGTTCGCGAAGGAGTGCAGGTGGGGCAGTTCAGCGGCGCGAACCGCGGTGATCCAGTCGGTGAGTTTGGCGTCGTTGCCCTCGGCTGGGGTCAGGAGCCCGGCGAACTCGCCGACGAGGCGGGCGAGTTCGGTCATCTCCGGACAGGCTTCGGTGAGTTCCCGTAGTAGTGCGGTGTCCTTGTCGCGCAGGTTCTCGGGGCGGGTGAGTAGGAGGCGGGCGAAGCGCTGCGGGGTGGTGACCGGCTTGTCGCCCTCGGCCCGGCCCTGGGTGATGTAGCGGTAGAGCAGGTTGAGGCTCCCGGTGTAGCCCAGCTCCTGGATCTCCCGGAACAGTTGCTGCACGGGACGGCCGGGTCGGCGGCCCGGCGGGCGCGGAGGTGGTCGCGGTAGGGGTCGACGAGGGTGGGCCGGTACTGCGGTGCGCGACGCTCCAGCGTGGGCTCCTTCAGGCGGGCGTACCGCTTGACGGTGTTCAGGGCGAGATTGAGGCGGCGGGCGCATTCGAGCAGGCCGACGCCCTTGCCGAGCAGGTCGTGGACCTGTTGCCAGCGTTCCCGGGTGGTCTGCTCGCGCACACCGCCCGGCCGGGCCGGGTTCACGCTCGCCCAGCACGCGGTGTGCGAGCGGACCTCGGACAGGGCCTTGCCGCACAGGTTGGACCACATGTGCCACCGGTCGCTGACCTGCACTGCTTCGGGGAGGGCCTGGCGGATCGCCTCGCCGTAGGACCCGGAGCCGTCACGGCAGACATACTCGGCGCCGGGGTGCTCACGCAGCCACTTCGTCACCGTCTCGGCCTTGCGGTCAGGCAGGACATCGATCCGCTCGCCGGTCTCTGCGTCGATGACGATCGTGGCGTAGCGGTGCCGGCGCTTGAGGGCGAAGTCGTCGATGCCGACCACCCGCGGCACGCGCAGCGGCGGTATGGGCAGGCGCATGAGCGTCCGCAGAGCCGTCGAACGGGAGACGCCGCAGGCCAGGACGCGTAAGAGGCGGGCGCCCG
>NZ_JBEYEW010000190.1:0-1167 GCF_040634095.1 Streptomyces sp. NPDC007205 | reverse complement strand
CCCATCCGCATACCTCACACACCACGGGATACAGCCACCCATCCATGCCCATCAGGGACTTCGTGAAGATTCACCCCGACGAGCTGAAGTCAGTAACTCGTGGCTTTCTGCTTGGTGGTTCGTTGGTCAGGCATGAGCAGGTTGGATGGGCAACGGACCGCGCTGGCAGCCAAGTTCGCGGCGATTCTGCCGCACCTCGACGAGCGGCAGCGTCGCCTGCTGATAGGGGCGGAGGCGCAGTCTCTCGGCCACGGCGGGATCAGACCGGTCGCTCGTGCCGCCGGTGTCGTGAGCTGCAATTTTCATCACCAATGATCAACGGTCGTCGGCGGGCATCGGTTCACCGGCCTCGTAGGCCGCACACCGTGTGCAGCCCGGGTGCAGGCAGGTGTGGATACGCCACCCCCGCCGACTGCTCTCACAACCCGGCGCCTGCCACGAATAGGGAATCAAGTCCAGAGCACGCCGCGCAGCGTCGCGGGCACCCGCAAGGGACTCTGGGTTCCCCGGAGTTTCCAGCCACCACAAAGCCCACTTCAAGGCCTCGGAGGCAGCGGTCGGATCGGGGACGCGGCGTGCTACTGGCAAGGCCACAGGCTCCGGAACGTCGGAGCGGGAAGGCCATGGCGCGCACGCACGCAGGAGGCCGGCCGCAGCGAGAAACAACTTGTGTCGCACGCCCTTACAACCCCGCGTCGGGGCAGTCACGTCACGGCTAAGAAAGCATGATCATCCCAATGAGCGAGCTGGAGCTGCACGCCCCGATGCACAACCAGCCGAGCGCCCAGCGTGCCGCGTCGATGTCAGGCGACTGAGTTCTGGGGTACGCAAGCGCAAGGCCCTTCGCGCCGACCAGCTCGCCGAGGCAGCCGTCCGGACCGCTGAGCGTCGGCACATCAATCTCCGCGGCGAGATGCTCACCGGCCACTTGGTGCACCCGCCGGTCATGGACGTGACGGCTCTCAGCCAGCAGGTCGCGAGCTGACCAGGCCATCGAGGGCCGGGCGCGGGCGTCGTGGCGGTTGCCGGGGAGGGGCCGTCCGGCCGCCACGGCCAGCCGTGTGCTGGCGGCTACTGAGCTTGAACTCGGGTTGTCGTAGTCGCTGACAGGGCTTGATCCCCGCGGTACGCCGTTGTTATGAGGTAGGCGCAGGGCGGCGGACTGAC
>NZ_JBEYEW010000189.1:0-1204 GCF_040634095.1 Streptomyces sp. NPDC007205 | reverse complement strand
GGACGGACCCACGACCTGACCGCAGCCCGTGCTCACGGCATCGTCCAGGCATGTCTCACCCGCCAGATCCTCGTCCTGGCCGATCGCGCCCACCAAGGCGCCGGCGCCACCGTCCGCACCCCTCACTACGGCCACCGTGAACTTCCGGAGCACTACCAGCAGTACAACCGCGACCACGCCCGTCTCCGCGCTCCAGGTGAACGCGCCTTCGCCCGCCTCAAGTCCTGGCGACTGCTACGACAAGCCCGACGCTCGACCAACCGCATCGGCAGAGTGATCGCAGCAGTCCACACCCTCCTCACCTGCGAATACACAGGATGAAAGAGGTTCAGTCAGTGGTTCCAGGAAGTGGTCGCGAATCTGACCGTCCTCAAGGACAGTCATCCGCGCTCGTACCTGTCCAGCACCATCCTCGCCAGCCACCCCTTTGAACTCCTCACCGACCTGTGGCGGTCAGCCTCGCGCATCACCGAACTCCACAGTCAGGAGCACTCCTGGTCGCAGGGCCACCCCCGGCGACGGAGCATGCTGACGGCCGCAGGTATACCGCTGTGGGTTCTGGAGCAGCTCCACACCGCCGACCTACGACCACCGGCGGCGACATGAGCCTCTTCGGCACCGCCGACCGTCTCGCCGGCTTCGGCGGTGTCGCTCCGGTGCCTCGCGACTCCGGGAAGGTCAGCGGCAACCTGCGGCGTCCGCAGCGATACAACCGCCGTCTCCAACGGGTCTTCTACATCTCGGCGTTGTTCAGCATCCGGCACTGCCCCGAGTCCCGCCGGTTTTACGATCGCAAGCGGGCCGAGGGCAAGCGTCACACCCAGGCCGTCCTCGCGCTCGCCCGCCGCCGCGTCAACGTCCTCTGGGCCCTCTTGCGTGACGGACGGTGCTATGAGCCGACCCCACCCACGGTTCTCGCGGCTTCACAGACCGCATTAGGAATCATTGAGAGCTTTCAGCGTTGCCGCTCCAGGGTCAGGACGGCTGCTGCGATTGACGTCATTCGATTCGGGCTGCACCGCGCTCTGCGGAAGATCCGCCAGGACTTCAGGCGGGCGATGCCACGCTCGACCGGGGCCCGTGCCTTCGACAGCGCCCGGTTGACGGTCTGTTGGGTGAGCGTCAGCTCGCCTCCGGCGGGCCGTCTTGCCGGTGTCGTCATCCGCGCGCCGGCACCGATGTAAGCGCGGTCGGCCAGGATCGG
>NZ_JBEYEW010000188.1:0-1205 GCF_040634095.1 Streptomyces sp. NPDC007205 | reverse complement strand
CGCCGGATCTCTGCCACGGTGAGGGGAATGAGGCTGGTGGTGTCGTTTCTGCCGCCCCCTTTATGGTGTCCTGGGCCTGGGCTGCGAGGACGGCGAGGAAGGCGTGGGCGAGCATGGCCAGGGTGATGTGGCGATACCAGCCCACGTAGCGTCGGACTTCGTATTCGTCCAGGCCGCACTGGTTCTTCGCGGCCTGAAAGCATTCCTCGATGGCCCAGCGTGAGCCGGCAACGCGGGCCAGTTCACCGACCTCGACGCCGACGGGTGCGTAGGCGAGGTAGTAGGCGAGCTCGCTGGGGTCGGACAGGCTGCGGCGGCCATCACCCAGCGGTGATGGGTAGGTGGATCGGGGTCGAAGATCAGGTTGGCAGGCAGTTTGGCCGCGACCCAGTCGTAGACGCGCGGGCCCTTGGCCCCGTCGCCGCAGGCCAGGGTCTGCCAGGCGTCGGCGGGTGCTTCCTCGATCAGCTGGTCGATGCGCCAGATGCCGGCAAGGGACTTGATCTGCTGGGACTTCGGCACCGCCACGACATATCCGACGCCGATCTGTTCGAGCAGGCGGCGGAAGGACCAGTCCTGTCCGTAGGCCTCATCGGCGGTCACCCATGCGGCGGGCAGGCCTGCGGTGATGCAGCGGCGGACCAGTCCCCTGGCCAGCTCGCCTTTGGTCGCGAAGGTGCGGTCGTCGGGGATCTTTGCCTCCCGGCACCGCTCTCGATCCTTGGTCCAGCACTTGGGCAGGTAGAGCTCACGGTCTACCAGGGCTCGCCCGCGGTCGGTGGCGTAGGCCGCGAAGACACCGATCTGGCAGTTGTCGATCTTTCCGGAAGTGCCGGTGTATTGCCGGGACACCCCGGCCGACGTGGTGCCCTTCTTGATGAACCCGGTGTCATCGATGATCAGCACTCCGTCCGGGCCGAGCTGTTGCCCGACGTACTCCCGCAGGTCGAATCGCACGGCATCGGCGTCCCAGCGGGCACCGTTGAGCAGATGCTGCAGCCCAGCAGGGTCACGATGTCCTGCGTACTCGGCCAGTTGCCAGCCGTTCTTGCGGCCCACCGGCGCCAGCAGGCCGCGGACATAGTCCCGCATCCGCCACCGCAGATCCGCCGACCGAACCGGCCCGCCACCCGAGCGAAGATGGACTCCAACTCCCCAGCCCAGCCCTCGACTTCAGCAATTCCCTCCACGACCGGACAACGAGA
>NZ_JBEYEW010000187.1:0-1265 GCF_040634095.1 Streptomyces sp. NPDC007205 | reverse complement strand
GGGCCTTGACCCCGAATCCTGGACACGGGTTATGCGGCTGGTGTCAGCGTAGTTGATGTTGGTCGGGACGCTGTTTCGTAGGCGATCGGGCTGCGGTGTCCGAGGCGGGAGTGACGGCGTCGGGTGTTGTAGCGGTTCAGCCAGCCGAACGCGTCGAGACGGGCCTCGCGCTCGCTGGACCAGTGCTTTCGGCCCTGGAGCGTCTCGCGTTTGAACGTCGCGTTGAAGGACTCGGCGAGCGCGTTGTCCGCGCTGGAGCCGATCGCACTCATGGACTGGCGGACCCCGGCTTGGTTGCAGGCGTCGGCGAAGGCCCGACTGGTGTATTGGGCTCCGTGGTCGGTGTGCAGGACCGCTCCGGCGAGGCTGCCGCGGGTGCGTTCGGCGGCGGTCAGGGCGTCGATGACGAGACCGGTGCGCATGTGGTCCGCGATCGCCCAGCCGGCAAGGCGGCGCGAGGCGAGGTCGATGACGGTGGCCAGGTAGAGGAACTTGCCGCCTTCCAAAGGGAGGTAGGTGATGTCGCCGACGTACTTCGTGTTCGCCTCACTCGCGGTGAAGTCACGGCCGACCAGGTCCGGGGCCTTCGTCGCGGCCGGGTCCGTGATCGTGGTGCGGTGCCTGCGTCTCAGCCGCACGCCCGCCAGGCCGATGCTCCGCATGACACGCGCGATCCGCTTGTGGTTGACGCGCTCTCCTGCCTCGCGGAGTTCGGCGGTGATCCTCGGGACACCGTAGGTACCGTCCGACTCACGGTGTGCGGCCCGTATCCGGGCGGCGAGCCGAGCGTCGGCCGCCTGGCGGACGGCCCGGTCCGCGGCGGTCCGGCGCCAGTAGTAGAAGCTGGAGCGGGCGATGCCCAGGATGATGCACAGCCGCTTCACGCCGTAGCGGCGCTGGTGGTCCGCGACGAACTGGAAGCGGTTCACCAGCGCGTCTCCCCGGCGAAATACTTCGCCGCCTTGCGCAGGATCTCGCGCTCCTCCTCCAGCTCGCGGACCTTCTGGCGCAAAGCGGCGTTCTCCGCCTCCAACGGCGTCGGCGGCTCCGTCGGCACCTCCGCCCGGCGGCCCCGCGGCCGGCTCGCGCCAGCCGCCCGGACCCAGTTGCGCAGGGTCTCGGGGTTGATCCCCAGATCGGCGGCAACCTGCCGGATCGTCGCCTCGGGCCGCGACTGGTACAGCGCGACCGCGTCCGCCTTGAACTGTGGCGGATAGTTCTTCATGACCACGAGATGTCCGTTCTCAGATCCTCAGGATCCAGTG
>NZ_JBEYEW010000186.1:0-1298 GCF_040634095.1 Streptomyces sp. NPDC007205 | reverse complement strand
CGGATCCTCCGCAAGGCCAGACTCAGCCCGAACGCACTCACGTCAACCACAAAGGCCATCCTCACCCTGGAGGCTCACCGTTGAAAAGGCTCCCGCATGGCCATGCGCGGCCGGCCCCTGCTCCAGATGCCCGGCCAGCGTCTCCAGACAACGCGGGGACCGACGGCATCGCGACCCGCTCGGACCGCGGGAGGCCAGAGCCTCACGACCGCCGTCCCGCCACAGCTGGTGCCACGGGTAGGCCGACTTCAGGCTCACCCGCAGGCGCCGATGCGACTCCCGGTGGCTTGATCTACTGCTCGAACAGTTCGGCTGCCTGCATCCGTACCAACTCCCGGCGCCGCCGACCCGCAGCGGTCAGAGCACACCCCATCCGCATATCTCACAACCCCACGGGATACAGCCACCGCACCGGGTCCTTCACAGACTTCGCGAAGCTCACCCTGACGAGCTGAAATCAGTAAGGCCTATGCTCCCCAATTGGCTCGCAGGCCGTAGCGCTGACGTACTGAGGGCCGTTCTTCCCCACTCCCAGCGGTGAGGGTGACCCTTCACCGTGACGGTACCTTGGTCAAACAGTTGGCCGGATTATGGCGCCGTAACGTTTTTGCCGCGGTGGTCGTTCTCCTCGCGAGATCCCGCACGGGTCAGCTCGTGTGCCTGAGTAAGGATCTCGGCTGCTTGACTGCACAGTCGGGAGCCTCTCTGGAGTCACGTCCGCTGTCACAGACGGCCCGCACCTGTGTTCCCGGCAGGTGCGGGTCAGCATGTCCGCACCTGCCGGCAGTAGTCAATTACCGCCAGCAGGGTCCTGAGTGACGGCCCTGCTGGCGAGCAACGAGGCTGCTGCCTCGATCCGAGGTCTCCGCACCTCTAACTGAATGAGTGTCTTCTACCGGCTTCTGAATTTACTGAAGTTTCCCTGTGAACGCCGGGAGAGCAAAAGAATGATCATCTCAACGAAGGAGAACATGATGAGTGGACGCCCTGCTTTTGCCACCGCTACCCTGGCTGCTGCTGCAGTCCTGGGATGCGCAAGCGCCGCAGTCGCTGACGGTAGCGCCGGCGGCACGGCCAATAATTCGCCCGGAATTGCGAGCGGCAACCTGGTTCAGGCGCCCGTACACGTGCCCGTGAACGCCTGCGGCACGACCGTTACGGTCGTTGGGGTCTTCAACCCCTCGGCCGACAACGTTTGCGGTTACTGACCTTCAAAGCGTGGTGTCGGCGGGGCTGGCGGTTCGTGATCCTTGCGGTATGCCGGCGGCATGAGGTATGCGCAAGGGGGCGGGCTGACC
>NZ_JBEYEW010000185.1:0-1301 GCF_040634095.1 Streptomyces sp. NPDC007205 | reverse complement strand
GCCAAACTCATCCCAGCCGACCGGATCCTGGTCACTGTGCTCCACCTGCGCAAACTTGCGACCATGGACCTCCTCGGCCAACTCTTCGGCGTCACCGCCATGACCATCAGCCGCGCAAAACAGGAGGTCCGCCCGCTCCTGCAAGCACACGCCACCACATCAACGCTTCTACCGCCCGCCTCCGCACACCAGCCGACGTCGCGACGTTCCTCGCTCCCGGTGATGAAGGAGCAACGAGCTCGGAGCCGTTGTCGCCACCGACACCGCCGGCCTGGGACTCACGGCGCATTATGGCGGGGCCTGCGAACGCGCCGTTTCATCAGACAGGGGTCCTCACCTGCTTGAGGAAAGGGGAGCGCCCTTGACTCTCACCGGCCGCACTCTGACCTCGGTGACAGAGTGCGCGGAGCGCCGGCCCTCATCAAGAAGGCATGCTCGCGTCCTGTTCGGTGACGGCCATCCCACCTGAGGTCCAGTGGATAAAGGGGCACACTGGGACGTCACCGGACCACCTTGATTGTGACCTTCCAGGGAAGGATGGAGTCGGGGCACATCTGACCAGGATCGGCTGTGCAGCTCCGTTGCGAGATGATCTGGCTCTGACCAATACGGGTCGCGCGGAAAAGCGACGTCGCATCCCCAGTGGGTGTTTCGCCGCCCTCGATGTGCTTGAGGTCACCCGGCGCTGAGACTTCCGGCTCACTCCAGGCCCAGGTGATGCCTTGTTCACTCGAACCCGTGAGGCGAACCCGAATCTTGTCCCCGGCCGATACCCGGACGGTCCGGCCATCGTCCGCGTTGGTGAGGGCAATGAAACGGACTTGCCAGGTCTGTCGGTCGACCGCCTTGGCAGGCGTGGCAGAGGCGACCGGCACACCGGGAGCGGTCACCACCAAACCCAGGACCAGAGGAGGGGTCAACAGCCTGCTGATGTTGGCGGCCTTCATAAAGGACTCCCAGCGATAGACGGTTCACACCTGATGTCCGCCTCATACCTCAAAGTAAACGGGGCAATCTCCCCTCTACCTGTATTCACTCCATGTAGCGAAACTGGGTATTGTCAGAACTTGGACTGTCACAGGCCCATTGCCCCAGGCCTGTAAGTAGCCCGGCCCTCTCCTGCGGAAGCTATTCGAAGCGCCCAGATATGAACGAGGATCGGGCTCGTGAGGATCAGGGGCGCGCGGTGATGGCGCTCTTTGAATCTGGTTCTGGCCGCAGTTCCGTGAAACTCATGGTCGAGTGAGTATCCGGATCCGGAGGAGCCGGAAGGACGCCCGGTTGTACATGCTCCTTTTGAT
>NZ_JBEYEW010000184.1:0-1301 GCF_040634095.1 Streptomyces sp. NPDC007205 | reverse complement strand
CCGCCGGCCCGGCGCCGGCCGCAAACGCGTCGTCGACCGGGACCCAGCCGTTCGGGAGGCACTCCTCACGCTGGTCGAGCCCGACGTCCGCGGAGATCCCATGTCGCCGCTGCGCTGGACCACCAAATCCACCCGCAAGCTGGCCGAGCAGCTGACCCGACAGGGCCACAGGATTCCGCGGACACGGTAGGCGACCTGCTGCGCGAGGAGGGATTTAGCCTGCAGAGCAATGCCAAGACGCTGGAAGGCAAGCAGCACCCCGACCGGGACGCACAGTTCCGTTACCTCAACGAGCAGGCCCGCAACCACCAGGACGGCGGTGCTCCGGTGATCAGTGTGGACACGAAGAAGAAGGAGCTGACGGCCCGTTCAAGAACAACGGCCGTGAATGGGAGCCGAGAGGCGAGCCGGTGCGGGTCGACACCCACGACTTCCCCGACCGCGTGCTGGGCAGGGCGGTGCCCTACGGCATCTACGACGTCGCCGCGAACACCGGCTGGGCCAACGTCGGCACCGACCCCGACACCGCCGCGTTCGCCGTCGAGTCGATCCGCCGTTGGTGGAACGGAGCCGGGCGGGCCACCTACCCGACGGCCAGCCGGCTGCTGATCACCGCCGATGCCGGCGGCTCCAACGGGTATCGCACCCGCACGTGGAAGACCGAACTCGCCCGGTTCGCCGCTGAGTCCGGCCTGGCCATCACCGTCTGCCACCTGCCTCCCGGGACTTCGAAGTGGAACCGGATCGAGCACCGGCTGTTCTCCCACATCACCATGAACTGGCGCGGCACGCCCCTGACCAGCCACGAAGTCATCGTCGAGAGCATCGCGGCGACCACCACCAAGACCGGTCTGACCGTGCACGCGGAACTCGACACCAACCCGTACCCCACCGGCATCCAGGTCAACGACGACGAGATCGCCTCCCTGACGATCACCCGCCACCGCTTCCACGGCGACTGGAACTCCACCCTCCACCCCAAGCATCCGATGGACGCGGCCACGACCAACAGCACGTCGGACCAGGCCCCGGCAGGCAGACCGCCTCGCCTCACACGGCGTTCGCTGCAGGACCCGGAACTGACCGGGATGACCCGTCAGCAGCTCAGCGAGCTAATCGACGCGCTGACTGGAGGCTCAACGCGAGCAAGTGCTCCGCACACGGCGCGGTCACGAGCGCCTGGTAGCCCCTGGTACAGGTGCCAAAGCCAAACTCATCCCAGCCGACCGGATCCTGGTCACTGTGCTCCACCTGCGCAAACTTGCGACCATGGACCTCCTCGGCCAACTCTTCGGCGTCAC
>NZ_JBEYEW010000183.1:0-1399 GCF_040634095.1 Streptomyces sp. NPDC007205 | reverse complement strand
ACGGTTCTCTTGGTCGAAAACTCGTCTACCAGGGGCTTCACCACGTTGTCAGCCCAACCGCCGTACCTCAGAGGCAGGTTGGAAAAGGCTCACTGTGCTCCATGTCACACTCAATGGCGCTCGGGTCGGCGTAATAGTCCACTTGGTCGTGGCGTCATATAGGGAGCGGGTGCAGGGCGCCACCCGGCACACAAGTGGAAACGAGCCGTGGCCGCCCATGCCCCCTCGTCGAGTCGGTTTCGCATATCCGGACGATGCAAAGGAGTTGGTTGAGCTGAGTAAGGAGTCGGCATGGGGGATCTGCCGGTTGACGCACGGTCCGGGAGTGCCGATGAGGGGCGCGGACGCCGTGTGGCGGCAGCCGTCCCAGCTGCGGACAGCGCCGTGACCCCCGGGAGGAGCTTCGAGGCGCCCGGCGACGACGGGGAAGCGGGTGGGCAAGACCCGAGCGACAACCCCAGGGCGGAAGAGGTCTCCCCCAAGCCGAAGAAACACGGCTCGCTGTGGAAGGAGCTGCCCATCCTGATGTGCATCGCGCTGGTGCTGGCGCTGCTGATCAAGACATTTCTGGTGCAGGCGTTCTCGATCCCGTCCGCCTCGATGCAGAACGCGCTTCAGGTGGGTGACCGCGTCCTGGTCGACAAGCTGACCCCGTGGTTCGGCTCCGAACCCGCGCGTGGCGAGGTGGTGGTCTTCCACGACCCGGACACATGGCTGGCGGGCGAGCCGACGCCGAGACCTGGCCCAGTGAAGAAGGTTCTCAGCTGGATCGGTCTGATGCCGTCGGCGGACGAGAAGGACCTCATCAAACGCGTGATCGGCATCGGCGGTGACACCGTTGAGTGCAAGGGGACCGGACCACTGCTGGTCAACGGCCACGCGCTGCACGAGCCGTACGTGTACCCCGGTAACACGCCGTGCAGTTTCGACGACATGGGCGGCCAGTTCAAGGTGAAGGTCCCCAAGGGCTACATCTGGGTGATGGGCGATCACCGGCAAGACTCGAGTGATTCGCGCTATAACCAGTTCGACAAGAACCACGGCATGGTTTCCGTGGACAAGGTCATCGGCCACGCCATCGTCGTCGCCTGGCCGGTCAGCCGCTGGAGCACCCTGCCGGTCCCGGGCACCTTCCATCAGCTTATGGGCACCCGGTCCGCCGCCCCGGCGATCGCATCTCAGACGGCGACTCAGTAAACCTCCTGCTGCTCACCAGTGCCGCCCTCGCCGGCCAGCACATGTGCCCACGGGTCGCACGAGATCGTCACTGTGGGCCCGCCGATCTCGTTCCAGCCAATGCGCCTCTAGGGTCTGTTGCGAAAGTTGATCTTGTTGGTTGGTGATCACGTCCTGTGGGACGTGGGGATCTGACGAACGGGCAGTGGGCCCGGCTTGAGCC
>NZ_JBEYEW010000182.1:0-1400 GCF_040634095.1 Streptomyces sp. NPDC007205 | reverse complement strand
TGTTGAGCGACGCTGAAGGTGTGCATGAAGGTGACGTTCTGGTTGTCGACGGGACGGGTCGTGAACGCGGTGTCGCTTTCGTCGTCACTCTGTCGCGTGCGTCTCGGTGATGGCGACGCGGGTGGAGGACTCGTCGACGATGCCCTTCTCCTCGGTGAAGGCGGCGATGAGGGACTGCCAGGCGATGTTGTTGACCGAGCGAGGCAGGCCGCGGCTGGTGAGGTGGATCAGTTCGACGGCGTCGTCGGAGAACAGCGTGTCCTGGCGGCCGGCGATGGTGAGGTGGTGCTTGATGTAGCTGGCGGTCTCCTCCTTCGTCATCGTGGGCATCTGGTAGCTGATCGCGATCCGCTGGTCGAGGGCGGCCAGGACGCCATGCTTCATCCGCTTCCGCAGCGTGGGCTGGCCGATCAGCAACACCGCGAACGGTGTCGTGGAGTCCATCTCGCAGTTGGTGAGCATGCGGATCGCGTCGAGTTCGTGGTGGTCGAGCAGGTGCGACTCGTCGATCACGACGGCCGGGGTCCGGCCGCGTTCGTCGACCTCCGCGGCCAGCGCGGTGGATGCCTGGGCTGCCAGAGCGGCCAGGTGGAACTTGGGGGTGCCGCCCAGGGCGGTGACGATGCGGTCATAGAGGCCGCGCATGCCGACCTCCGGGTTGGGCTGGTAGATCACCGTGAACCGGGCCGGGTCCAGTGAGGCGACGGCGCCCTTGAGGGCGACGGTCTTGCCGGAGCCGACCTCGCCGGTGACCACGCCGATCGCCCGGTTGTTGATGCACCACGCGATGCGGGCCGCGGCCTCCCGGTGTGAGTGGTGCTGGTGCAGCATCGAGGGGGCCAGGTCCCGGCCGAAGGGAATGCGGGTGAAACCGAAGTACCCCTGAACACGGTCGATCATCGCGGCCCCCGCCTGTCGTCCAGCAGGGACGAGTAGTTGATGCCCTTCGCGGTGTTCGCCGCGTGCGTCTCGTCCAGAATCTTCAGGTAGTTGATCCCGGTCGACGGCGCCGGTGTCTGCGGCGTCTCCGGGCTCGCCTTCGGATGCGTGTGACGGCCCACCCGGTGCGGAACCGCCTTGCCCGCCGTCTTCCCCGACGCCCTGACCTCGATCTCGGTCAGGTCGAACGGGTCGAAGACCAGCTCCACCCTCATCCCGCTCAGCATCGGGTCGACCTCGTAGGTGTTGCCGTGCAGGCTGACCGTCGCGGTCTTCGTCACCGTCCGGAACTCCGACCACAGAAACGCCTCCCGAAGATCAGCGGGGCTGGGCAGCGGCAGCGGCTTGGGAATCGAACCCAGCCAGCGTTCGATCGGAGGCTGCCCGGTCTCCGAGTGCACCGTGCGGTGATAGACCGTCTCCACCCAGGCGGTGAACAGCCTGTTCAGCTCGGTGAGATG
>NZ_JBEYEW010000181.1:0-1401 GCF_040634095.1 Streptomyces sp. NPDC007205 | reverse complement strand
TACTGCAACGGTGCTTGCTGTGACTGGTGGCCAGGTCGGTCGTTGGTGTGGTTGTGGGTGGGGACCTTGCTGATGTCAGGTTGTGGGCGGGTGAACTGGAAGCTGTGCATGGGCGGTTCGTGCACCGTTTCAGCAGGTCGGAGCCGCGGGAGTCGGCACTTGCTTATATGCGGGGCCTGATCGCTCCGCTGCAGCGGAAGAACGGCTGGACGTTGGCGGAGGAAGCCGGCCATGCGGGCCCGGACCGCATCCACCGGATGCTGAACCGGATCGAGTGGGACGCCGATGAGGTGCTCGACGACGTGCGCCAGTACGTGGTCGACAACCTCGGCGACCGGGACGCCGTCCTGGTCGTGGACGACACGGGCTTTTTGAAGAAGGGGATGCGGTCGGCCGGGGTGCAGCGGCAGTACTCCGGCACCGCCGGGCGGACGGAGAACTGCCAGGTCGGCGTGTTCCTCGCCTATGCCACCGGCCGTGGGCGGACACTGATCGACCGGCGTCTGTATCTGCCCACCTCCTGGACCGATGACCGCGACAGGTGCCGCCGGGCCGGTATCGACGACGAGGTCGGCTTCGAGACCAAGGTGTCCATGGCGAAGGCGATGGTCCGCCGGGCCATCGCGGACAAGATCCCGTTTCGCTGGGTGACCGCGGATGCAGCCTACGGTTTCAGCAAAGGCTGGCGGTCCGAGCTGGAGCGGGCGGACGTCTTCCACGTCATGGCCACCACCCGGCACGACACCGTGGTCACCGGCTGGGCGATCGACCATCCTGTCCACGACCTGTTCAATGGCCTGCCACGGCAGAAATGGAAGCGCCGTTCCTGCGGCACCGGGGCTCACGGCCTGCGGATCTACGACTGGGCCCGCGTCGAGGTGCGGCCCTGGCACCGGCCCGACCGCCGCCACTGGGTGATCGCCCGCAGCAGCGTCGCCCGCCCCGCGGAGATCTCCTACTACATCGCCTACTGCCCCGCCGAGACCACACTTGACGACCTGATCCACGTCGCGGGCAGCCGATGGGCCATCGAGGAATGCTTCCAGAGCGCCAAGCAGGAATGCGGCTTGGACGACTACCAGGTCCGCCGCTACCCCGGCTGGCACCGACACATGACCCTCGCCATGGCCGCCCACGCCTGCCTGACCGTCCTGCGAGCCCGCGAGCTGGATGCCGGAAAAGCAGAAACGGATCCTCCCAGCTCATCCACCTCAGCCTCGCCGAGATACGACGGCTGATCACCCGCCTAACCGACCGCCGGCCCACACCCGTCGAGCACATCCTGCACTGGTCGACCTGGCGCCGACGGCGACAGCACCAGGCCCGCATCAGTCACTACAAACGACGCGGACACAGTCCCTGACCTAGCCATCAGTCACGGCAAGCACCGTTGCAGTACTA
>NZ_JBEYEW010000180.1:0-1405 GCF_040634095.1 Streptomyces sp. NPDC007205 | reverse complement strand
CTAGTAGTACTTCGTTACATCGAGTGATCTCCCCTGGTGGTGGGCATCTTCGTGTTGTGAGGCTGGGGGAAGTGGAGCGGCTCCGGGGCGAGTTATCGGAGTTCGTCAGGGACGTCTTCGGGTCGGTACCGCGGCGGGATCAGCGGCGGTGGGGCGAGTGTTATTTGCGCGGTCTGATGCTGGACGGCCGGCGGAAGTCGATCCAGCCGATGGCCGAGCGGCTGCCGGACGGCAACATGCAGGCCCTGCAGCAGTTCGTGAACCAGTCGCCGTGGGATCCGTTGCCGGTGCGGCGGCGGATCACCGAGCGGCTGTGCGAGGCGATCCGCCCTGAGGTGTGGGTTGTCGACGATGTGTCGTTCCCCAAGTGCGGCACCGCGTCGGCCGGGGTGGCCCGCCAGTACTGCGGAGCGCTGGGAAAACGGGCGAACTGCCAGGTCGCGGTCAGCGTGCACGCGGCCACCGACACCGCATCGTGCCCGCTGGAGTGGGAACTGTTCCTGCCCGAGGAATGGGCCCATGATGACAGGCGGCGCCGACGGGCCGGCATTCCCGAGGGGGTCGGGCATGTGTCCAAGACCCGTCTGGCTCTCGGACTGCTGGACCGGCTGGCCGGGCAAGGGCTGGCGGTGCCGGTGATTGTGGCCGATGCCGGATACGGCCGCAGCGTCTCTTTCCGGCTCGCGTTGGAAGAACCCGGCTGGTCGTATGTCATGGCCGTCGATCCCAAGGAGATCGCACGACCTGCCGACGCCGAGCCGTATCAACCTGCTTATGGCGGATTGGGACCGCCCACGCTGCCCCGATACCGTGAGTCGCCCCGGCCGCTGCCCGGCCTCGTCGATGACGCCACCGTGTTTGAGGAGGTCACCTGGCGGCGGGGCAGCAAAGGCACCATGACCTCGCACTTCGCTGTGCTCCAGGTGCGGCCCTCAGGCAAGGAAGCCTGCCGCACCGCCCAGGAACAGGCCGGCGGACGCAGCCGGTGGGACGGCGTGCTGCCCTTGAAGACGCTGCTGGTCGAACGACCCGAAGAAGCCGACGAGCCGACCGGCTACTGGATGACCAACCTGCCCGCCACCACCCCCATCGGAGACCTGGTTCGGTGGGCGAAGATGCGCTGGCGGATCGAACACGACTACCGCGAACTCAAACACGGCCTGGGACTGGACCACTTCGAAGGCCGCACGTGGCGCGGCTGGCACCACCACGTCACTCTCGTGACCGCCGCCCAAGCCTTCCTCACCCTCTGGCGGCTCGACCCAAAAGCCCCGACGCCGGCCTCACCCTCTACCAGGTCCTCGACGTCCTCCAGGACCTGCTGAGGTGCTGGACCGGCACCTGCACCACCTGCGGCCGACCCCTGCCGACCATCAGAACCAGAACCTAACGAAGCACTACTAGG
>NZ_JBEYEW010000179.1:0-1406 GCF_040634095.1 Streptomyces sp. NPDC007205 | reverse complement strand
ACACCACCGCAACGACCAGGAGCCTCGTCTCGTCACCCCACACCCGCTGACCTGCACCTTCACCCCAGCAGGACAGGATGAAAACGGTTCAGTGAAGCGTGTTGCATAAGGCTGTGATCAAGCAGCTTGAAGCGGGAGGCTGGGCTTGTCGGGTCATGCGGCGAGGGCGAGGTTGTCCATGCGGGCGACGGCCTGGACAGCGTGATGGAGGCCGTCACCGCGCTGCCGGCAGTCGCGGAGGATCTTGCAGTTCCTTATCCGGGAGAAGACGTGTTCGACGCGTGCGCGGACATTGCGGTGGGTAGCGTTGTCCTCTTCCTCGTCCTTCAGCAGCGCCCGGCCGGGGCGTTTGCGATGCGGGACGAGACCGGTGTTGATATAGGCGCTGTTGCCGAGCACGGTGATACCGTGGCAGCGCTGGGCCGGAAGGCCAGCGGTCCTCTTGCAGGACCGCGAAAAAGATAACGGGGGGATCGGAGCACTCCCGGCGACAGCCGTGACGTCCTGTCTGCTCAATCGTTTATCCGATGAAGCCTGCTGGCTTCCGGCGTTCGCGTCGTACGGCGCGTCACCGATGCGGCCCTTCCATGTGCGTTTCGCAGGCTGTGGCGGCGATGCGCTGAGGGCCGTTCCTTTGTACCCGTCAGCGACGGCCCTTCACTTGCTGGATCCTCGGAGGAACACCAATGATTCGAGGTTTTATGCCGTAACGTTCTTGGCGCTCTGGTCGTTCTTCTCATGAGATTCTGCGCAGGCCTCCCTGTACACCTGACGGGATCTCCGGCTGTTGACCGCCCAGTTGAGCACTTCTGGAGTGTCAGTCGCTGTCACAGACGTCCCGCACCTACGATCCCTCCCGGTAGGTGCGGGACGTTGGCACAGCTCCGACTGCCGGGCTGGTCTGCCGGCCGTACGACCTCGCCCGTTCCGGGCTGGGGTGCCTCAATGTACTCGCGCGATGGCAGCAGTCAGTTGTCAACCAGATGTCCTGGCCGACGGCTCTGGCGTCGGCCAGGAGGCTGCAGCCGGCCGAGATGGCCGTACCTCTACTGACCTTGAATGCGTGGTGTCGTCATGGTGGCTGGCGTCGGAGGCCGGTGCCGGTGAGGCAGCCGTCGAGGGTGTCGGGGCGGTACTGGAGCCGGCGGAGACCCCGCCGGACGGCGGTGATCAGGTCGTCCGGGTCGGCGAAGGCGCGGTCGGTGGTGGTGGTGCGTGGCAGGAGGGACCAGGTGCCTTCGACGGGGTTGAGGTCGGGTGCGTAGGGCGGCAGTTGGAAGACGGTGAGCCAGTCGCGGTCGGCGGTGTAGTGGCGCATTCCGGCCGTCAGGTGGGTGTTGAGGTTGTCCCGGACCAGCACGATCGGGCCGCCGAGCTGCTGGTGGGCGGTCTGGATCAGGTCGCGG
>NZ_JBEYEW010000178.1:0-1431 GCF_040634095.1 Streptomyces sp. NPDC007205 | reverse complement strand
GCAAACTGCGGTGCTCGACCAGCCGGATCACCAGCCTCGTCCAGGCCGTCCTCACCCTCCATCTGACCAGCTCAGAGTGAAGATGGAAAAGGCTCCTTGTCCGTGCCCTCCTGCAGGGCGGCCAGCAGTGGCGGCCTTTACAGATTCACCAGCAGCGGCGAGCCAAGTGGGCCAGGTCCCGCAGGCCCGCTGTGGCACCAGGCCCTGGCCGTATGCGCACCGGCAGTTCGCTTCGCAGCTCACTCGGCGGAACTGGCAGCATGTCCTGTGCCGCCAAACCCGATACCACCGATGCCCTGTGCCGCCCCCGCATAGAGACCGTCATGCCGTTCGTTCCAATGTCGGCAGACAACCGTGCAAGCCCGCGGTCCTCACCGGCCGTCTTTCTCTTGATCAAGCTGATTTCCTTCGTCGCATCAGGGATGCCCGAGTAGTCGGTCGGGAGAGTCCCACGCGTCATGCAGGTGGCGTGTGCGGGTCTTATAGGGGAAACCCTTTCTTAAGGAAAGGGCCCACCTCCAAGGAGCGGTAGAGCGTGAGTAAGCAGTTGTTGACCCTCTCGAGGCATAGGATGGCAGCCGTTCTTACGGCCGCTGGTATCGCCGTAGGTTCTCTGGTTCTGTGGGGATCCCCGCAAGCCACAGCAGCAGTGAATTCTTGTGATGGTCCCGATCGGGTTGACGGGCCTCCTCCCACGGGCTCCTCAACCTGCGCACCGGTGGACCTGGCCATCGCCGAGAATGGTCCTGCTTTTGCGCGGCAGGGTGATCCCGTTGAATACAAGATCGTGGTGGCAAATTTTGGGCCCGACACGTCTTCAGGGTGGACTGTTAAAGATCCATCCCTCCCGAAGGCGCTGGTGAGACCCCGGGCTAGCACCCCGGATTGCTCCATCACGGGTAGGACGCTCACGTGTCATGGCAGCTCGCTGGAAAAGGGTCATAGCACTGCTATCACCGTTACTGGTGTCGCCGGACCCGAGAGTGAGAGGTTTACTGACTCCGTCGCCGTCAATGGTAACGAATCTGATCCGGACCTCTCAAACAACGTCTCATCGGCCAGTACTAATATTGCGCCTTCGAGTAAGGTTCGGGCGCAGCCCCGGACCGATCGCGCGGTGAAGTCCAAGGGTGGCCACGCTCATCATGGCAAGCGGTCCACCCGTTCGAGCAGCCGCTCAAAATACGGGTCAACCACTCGTACCCACCGGCCCGCACACCGGGCCGGGAAGCATTAAATGCGACAACGCGACGGTATAGCTTGGCCCTTCAGGCGGAGATCGGTGGGAGAGTCGGAGACCGCCGGTCTCCGCTGTCGGGTAGAGTATTTTTGTGTGCTTAGACGGTGTCCTATGTGGTGAGGCGGACGAGTCGCTTGTAGCAGCACAGGGCGGCGGCGAGACCGAGAAAGGCCAGGTAGTTGCGGGAGTGG
>NZ_JBEYEW010000177.1:0-1458 GCF_040634095.1 Streptomyces sp. NPDC007205 | reverse complement strand
ACCCGCCCACAACCTGACATCAGCAAGGTCCCCACCCACAACCACACCAACGACCGACCTGGCCACCAGTCACAGCAAGCACCGTTGCAGTACTAAGCGTCAGGCGGTCGGCATGCCTTTCAGATACGCCCAGGCTGTACGGTCGATGGCCTCGGGGTGATCGACCGATGACTGAGGATGGTCCCGGTGGAACGCCTGGACGGCTGCCTGGGTCTTCGGGCCGTAGTTGTCGGCGTACGCCACGCTTGCACTGAGGTAGCCGGTCCGCTTCAACTCGTGCTGGAGCAGTCTGGCCGACGGAGAGGAGCTGTTCGGCGTCGGGAGACCGGCTGTGGGCAGCTTCAGCTTCATGCCGATGCTGATGGCTTCGGGGTCCGTCCCGATAGTCGAGCTGTTGAGGGCGTACAGAGCTCTCCAACCGCCGTCGATGCCCAGCGTCGAGGCGATTTTCGCCAGGCAGTCACCTGCCTGCACGGTATACGTCTGATCCGTCGGACCGGGCGTGGGAGCGGCGTCCGGCTTGGGGCTGGATATCGATGCAGGAGCCGGGGCGAGCGTAGATTGCTGACTGCTCAGGGCACCGGAGGCGATGCCGTGACCGGGGCTGTTGCATGCCCAGGCACTGGGGCCCTGGGCTGCGAGGATCCGTGCAGCAACAGCGATCTGCTGAGCCTTGGTCGCCTGGTAGGCGTGGGGGGCGATGTCCCGGCCTCCGAAATCGGCCCAGGTGCGGTCCTGAATCTGAAGGCCACCGGTCGAGTCGGCGTCGCCATGCGGCAGGTTCCAATGTCCGGAGCCGGGCGTGTGCATGTCCCCGCTCTCGCAGGCGGCGATGCGGTCCCAGGTGGCGCTGGGTGTGGATACGGAGTGGGCGATGCCAGTTGCCGCGACGGATGCGCCGAGCCCCAGCGTCACCCCCACAGACGCCCTCTTGACGATCGTAAACTTCGGCTTGCTGTGTCGCCCCGGCATGTCACTTCCCGATCTGGCCGCAAACGGCAACTGCCGCTAAAGAAGGGCCGTTATAGCGTCGCTGGAAGCGATCACTTCCAGCGTTAGGGCTCGAATCTGCCCTCACGTGTTCGCCTCTCAGCGGTGAGAGGCCGGTATACCCTTAGAACCCGCGAGCGGTTCATTCCTCACGCAGGTTCGCGAAACTTTCCGTATGGCATAGGACACTTCGTCACGCGTTACTACCGCTGGATCGACTGTTTCCGGTTGCCGGCCGGAGACCTTAGGGGGATGTGGGGGCAAGGTCCCTCATTTCCGCGGGAGGAACATGAGCCCGCTCTACTACGACCGACGGGGCGGAGAGGGCGCCACGGCACATCCCTGGTCAACCAAACGAAAGGTCAGCCGTCAATGAGCCTTTTCCATCTTCACTCTGAGCTGGTCAGATGGAGGGTGAGGACGGCCTGGACGAGGCTGGTGATCCGGCTGGTCGAGCACCGCAGTTTG
>NZ_JBEYEW010000176.1:0-1461 GCF_040634095.1 Streptomyces sp. NPDC007205 | reverse complement strand
CGACTGCCTGTACCAACGAGCTCCGTTGTGCTTTCGCCTCGAACCCTCAACGTGCTTGCGGCACCTGCGAAAACGCTAACTTCCCGGCCTTGGGGGAAGGCCCCCGACTCCTGCGATCACCGGGCTTCGTGTAGTCATCTTGCTTCGCCCCGCTCTCCACCTTTGGCCCAGCACCTTTCGCAACACTTCCGGTTCAGGCGCCTCCGGTAGTCCACCTCCTCAGATCGACGCAGGAGGGGCCACACTGCTGCACCCTCTACAAGGGGCTGCCGGTTCCCGCCGGAGACGATCACGAAGTGGTCTGGCTGTACCACCGTTTCCCGCTTTCTTTCCGCGATGTGGAAGAGCTGCTGTTCGTGCGCGGCACTCATGTGTTCTGGGAGGGGCGTCGTCAACTTGTTGTGGATGGCGGTTGTTGAAGGTAAGGCGGGTCGTGGTGGGGCTGGGTGGCAGCCCTGGTTCAGGCCGCCGTGGGCAGGGCGAGTGACGCCGGTGATGTGGTTCCAGACGGCAAAGCGGGTGGTCGTCTCGGCCCGGTACTCGGACGCGGTCATTAGGTGACGTCGAGGCCTCAGCCCCTTGTGGGAGCGGTGCTCCACCGACCGCATCAGGGTGCGGTGGCCGGCGCCGTAGCTCTTGAGTTTGTCGGCGACCAATACCCTGGGCACCGCCACTGCTTCTCCATGAGCTTGGCCATGAACCGCTTCGCGGCAGTCGCGTCCCGGCGGGACTGGACGAGAATCTCCAGCACATGGCCGCCCTGGTCCACGGCCCGCCATAGGTACTGCCGCACCCTGTTGACCTTGATGAACCCCCCATCCTAGTGCCATTTGTCCCCGGCCTGAGGCCGGTGTCGGCGCAGACGGGCGGCTTACTCGGGGCCGAACTTCTCCCACCACTGCCAGATCGTCTCGTGGGAGACGATGATCCCGCTGGAGATGACCTCTGCCGGGAACCTGAACCCTTTGTACGACACCGCCGCCTCGGTCCCCGCACCCACAGCCGACTTCGCCCCGGGAAGATCAACAAACTAGGCGATCAGCCAGACCCGAGACATCCCACGCAAGTTGACGACGTCTCTGTGGATGCGCATCAAGCCCGAGTTCCTCCGCGGCCGCACCTTCACCACCCGGGCCGAGGCGAACCTCGCACTCTTCGAGTACGTCAACGGCTTCTACAACAACCGGCGCATCCAGGAACGGCTGGGCTTCCTGAACCCGGTCGAGTACGAGGAGAAGCACTACGCCGAGCAGGCGACGACCGAACAAGCAAACCTGAACACCCATCACCCCGTCCTGACTTCGGGCACCGTCAGGCCGGAAGGCGCCACGAGCGCGATTATGTCCCGCTTGGACTCTTCCAAGTAGGTTCTGGCCGCAGTTCCGTGAAACTCATGGTCGAGTGAGTATCCGGATCCGGAGGAGCCGGAAGGACGCCCGGTTGTACATGCTCCTTTTGATC
>NZ_JBEYEW010000175.1:0-1479 GCF_040634095.1 Streptomyces sp. NPDC007205 | reverse complement strand
CCGGTACGACGGTGCAGCGGTATCCACGAACGGCCCCTCCCACAACGATCCCCACCAAGATCATCACACCCCCGCTCCTCAACTTGATAACACCCGCGGATGCGCTTGTTCTTCTCGCTCATCTCCCGGCGCAGCCGCTCCAGCTCAGCGCGTTCGGCTTCCCGTAGCCGGCCGCCCGGGGCGGCGGGCGCGGGCCGGTCGGAGGAGGCCGAGCCGTTCCTCCTCCAGCGTGAGACCCAGCTGTGCAGCGTCCCCGGATGCACACCGAGGTCCTCGGCGACCTCCGGGATCGGCTTGCCCGTCTCGATCACGATGCGTACAGCACCGTCACGGAACTCGGCGTCGTACTTCTGTTGCTTGGACCCCATGAACCTCTGCTTCCCCTGGTATCACGGACTCCACGGTACGAGGGGACCCTCATGCTGGCGGGGAGGCCGGATCGTGGCCGCGGTGTCGCAACCTGGCGGTCGGTCGCTTATCGGGGCGGGGCTGCGGGTAGGAGTATGTCCAGGTTCAGGATGCCTGGGAGTGAGGGGTGGCGGGGATGCGGGCCAGTGTGGGTGACGGGCTTCTTGTCTTCGGCCGGATCGTGGGCCGCCGCGATCGCAGAGGCGAGATCATCGAGGTGTTGGGCCAGGGCGGTGCGCCGCCGTATCGGGTGCGTTTCGATGATGGGCGGGAATCCATCATGACGCCCGGTCCTGATGCGATCGTGCGTCCTCTTTCCGCTGGGGAACAAGTGGATCTGCCGTAACGAAAGGGTCTGTCCAATCAGCAAGCCGGACGCCTGTCGGCGTCGCCCCGAGGGTGGGAAAGTCGGGTGCGGCTGTCCGGCTGACGTCGTGGCCACTTGGCGTGTCCGAGCCCGTCAATCAGCAGGACGCCGGGGCCCCGCTCGTCAGGCGCTCGGAAGTGTTGCTTCGAGCACGCGTATCAGACTCTTTCGCCTCCTGGGACCCCGCCGGACGGTCGTGCCCCGTTGGGACGCACGAAGGGGAGGCCGGCGGTGGACGTCGTCTATGAACGCTGCGCCGGGATCGATCAGCAAAGCGGTGAACCGTTCCGGGTCCGATAGAGACTCGATCATTTGAGAGGATCGAGTCATGGCACGTCCTTCCCCCTACCCCGTTGAGCTGCGTAAACGAGCGGTCCGCATGGTCGCCGAGGTACGTCCGGAGTACGACACAGAGTGGGCCGCAATGAAAGCGGTCGCGGCGAAGCTGGGCATCGGAACGACCGAGACGCTGCGCAAGTGGGTCCGTCAGGACCAGATCGACAACGGGGCCCGGCCTGGGACGACGACGGAGGAATCCGCGCAGATCAAGGCGATGAAGAAGGAGATCGCCGAGCTGAGGCGGGCGAACGAGATCTTGAAGGCTGCGGCGGGCCTTGTCAAGTTGCTGATGGGGCAGGCGAGTTGAGGTGTGCTCGGGTGGTGAGGGTGGCCGCGGTCAGGCGGTCGTGGCCAGGAGGGTGGTG
>NZ_JBEYEW010000174.1:0-1507 GCF_040634095.1 Streptomyces sp. NPDC007205 | reverse complement strand
CGAAAACACCACAGCCACAAGCTCATTGACATCTCGCACACCACACCAACGGCGCCCGTCACCCTTGGTTACCACCGATTACGGGCCAGAGCCAGAAAAACGGCTGGTCCCCCATCTCGGCCGCCGCGAGCACATGAGCGACATCGTCCAAGCCGTCGCCGGCCTGCTGTCCCACCAGCAGATCGCCGACCTGACGTCGGCACGGCAGATGTGAACACCGAGCCTTTTCGGCGGTAGCTCTGCACAGTGAGGACGGCGCGGGCTGCTGTGGTGAGCGAGGTGGGGCCGCAGCGGGTTTTCCGGAAGATGCGTCAGGTCTTGAGCCGGGCCATGCCGCGCTCGACGGGATACCGGACCCGCGCATGGGCTTTGTTCACCGACCGTTGCTGGACGGTGGGTGCTTGTCGCGGACGGCGGCGGTGCGGGACGGCGAAGGTTCCGCCGGCGCCGAGATAGCCCATGTCCGCCAGGACCGGGATGCCCAGTCGTCGGCAGGTGGCGATGACACGGTGCCGGCGGGCCGCAGTGAGGTCGTGGGTGCGGCCGGGCAGGGCCCTGGAAATCCACAGGATCCTGCCGTCGGGGGCGGTGATGACCTGGAGGTTCACACCGTGGCGGCGATGCTTGCCGTTGTAGCCGGCACGTGCGTCGCCCACCCGGTCGCACTCGGCCAGGGTGCCATCCACCAGCACATACTCCGCTCTCGCCTTCACCTCGCGAAGGATCCGGGTCAGTCCCGGCGCCCGGCGGGCCAGCAGCGTCAGCGAACGTAGGCGTGGGCGGCGCCGACACTGACGCGGAAACCGGCTGCGATCTGGGCAGAGGCGATGGGCCGGGCGCGCGGCGAGTACGAGGAGGTCAGGGCGGCCAAGGGCAAAGCCGCGGACACGTTCCGCATTGCCGCCAGGGTCGGCCTGGGCGGTCGCTGGTGGGCTGGCTGTCCGGTAATGCGGGGGACGCGGACGATACTCGCGCCGGGCGGGCGCAGGTGCGCGATGCCCCGGAGAGTGTGGAGGTCATCATTGTGGAGCGGCTTGATGACGGGTCGCTTGCGACGGTCAGCTGGGCCGGTGAGGGGCGCGGCGGTCTGCCGCTGCCGACCGACAGCGTTCCCGTGAGGAAGGCCGCGCAGGCTGCTGCGGCGTGCATGCTGCGGCTGCCGGCGCGGATGGCGAAGCCGTACGTGATCGATCGTGTGATCGCCGATCTGGAGGAGTTCTTCGTCCCGAGCTGGCAGGCGAAGGGCAGCATCTGGCTGTCGGGCGAGCTGATCCTGCCGGTCAGGCCCGGTTGTCAGACGCGTGTGGCAGGGTTCCGGCTCAGCTACAGCCCCGACGACGGACTCGAGGTGTTCCGTGACGAGTGATCAGAACGGGATTGAGCGAGTCCCGTTGGCGTTCGCCCTGACGGATTGAGGCTTTTCAATTTGGCCACCGATCGGGTGACGAGGCCGGTCGAGTAACGGGCGAGGCCCTCGGACTGTTGAGCGAGATGTCTGAAGTCTCAA
>NZ_JBEYEW010000173.1:0-1510 GCF_040634095.1 Streptomyces sp. NPDC007205 | reverse complement strand
CACTGGCAGCCGGAGGGGATCGCCGGGGTCTTGGCCAGGATCTCGGAGACCGGGTAGCGGGATTCCCGCCGTACGGCCATGAAGATGCGCGGCATCACCGGGAAGTGGAACGCCATGTGGCACTCGTCGCCGCCGGAGGCGTAGTCGCCGAAGTAGTCGACGACGTCCTCGGGCCACTGGTTGGCCTCCGCCAGCAGCACCGTGTCCGGGTACATCGCGTCGATCTCCTTGCGCACCCGCCTCAGGAACTCGTGGGTCGCCGGCAGGTTCTCGCAGTTGGTGCCCTCCTCCGCGTACAGGTACGGCACCGCGTCAAGCCGGAATCCGTCGATACCGAGATCCAGCCAGAAACGCAGCGCCGCCAGGATCTCCTCCTGCACGGCCGGGTTCTCGTAGTTCAGGTCCGGCTGGTGCGAGAAGAAGCGGTGGAAGTAGTACTGGCCGCGCACGGGGTCGAAGGACCAGTTGGAGGCCTCGGTGTCGACGAAGATGATCCGGGCGTCCTCGTACTGCTTGTCGTCGTCGGCCCACATGTAGTAGTCCCCGTACGGGCCCGCGGGGTTCTTGCGGGACTCCTGGAACCACGGGTGCTGGTCGCTGGTGTGGTTCATGACGAAGTCGATGATGACGCGCATGCCGCGCTGGTGGGCGGCGTCCACGAACTCCACGAAGTCGGCGAGGTCACCGAACTCGGGGAGCACCGCGGTGTAGTCGGAGACGTCGTAACCCCCGTCCCTGAGCGGGGACTTGAAGAACGGCGGCAGCCACAGACAGTCGACCCCCAGCCACTGCAGATAGTCGAGCTTGGCGGTCAGGCCCTTCAGGTCGCCGACGCCGTCGCCGTCGCTGTCCTGGAAGGAACGGACCAGGACCTCGTAGAAGACGGCGCGCTTGAACCACTCCGGGTCCCGGTCCCCGGCGGGAGTGTCCTCGAAAGTGTCCAGTACGGGTTCGTTGACGGTCATGACGCTGAGGGCCCTCCGATCCGGGGCGTCGCCCGCCTGACGTGGAGCACGTGCGCCGGCGCGCTGCCGGGCGTCAGGCGCACGTAGTTGGTCCTGCCCCAGTGGTACGTCTCACCCGTCAGTTCGTCGTGCACGGACAGGGCGGCGTTCCAGTCCAGGCCGAGTTGCGGCATGTCCAACGAGACCGTGGCCTCCTGGGTGTGATGCGGGTCGAGATTGACGACCACGATGACCGTGTCCGTTCCCGTGCTCTTGCTGTAGGCGAGCACGGCGTCGTTGTCGGTCCGGTGGAAACGGAGGTTCCGCAGGCGCTGGAGCGCGGGGTGGTGCCGGCGGATGGTGTTGAGCTTGGTGATGAGCGGCGTGATGGTGCGGCCCTCGCGT
Source organism: Streptomyces sp. NPDC007205 (assembly GCF_040634095.1). Lineage (NCBI taxonomy): Bacteria > Bacillati > Actinomycetota > Actinomycetes > Kitasatosporales > Streptomycetaceae > Streptomyces > Streptomyces sp. NPDC007205. The sequence goes on along the minus strand of NZ_JBEYEW010000173.1, from coordinate 161 downwards.
GCCGCGGCCTCCCAGTCCCGTTGCTTGAGCTGGTACTTCTCGGAGTCGAGGTATTCCTCGCTGCCTTCCCTGAGCGGGGTGTTCTCGCACAGTTCGTAGCCGCTGTAGATGCCCCAGGCGGGGGAGAGGGTCGCGGCGAGCACGGCCCGCACCTCGAAGGC
>NZ_JBEYEW010000172.1:0-1513 GCF_040634095.1 Streptomyces sp. NPDC007205 | reverse complement strand
CACTGGCAGCCGGAGGGGATCGCCGGGGTCTTGGCCAGGATCTCGGAGACCGGGTAGCGGGATTCCCGCCGTACGGCCATGAAGATGCGCGGCATGACCGGGAAGTGGAACGCCATGTGGCACTCGTCGCCGCCGCTTCTGAAGTCACCGAAGTAGTCGACGACATCCTCGGGCCACTGGTTGGCCTCGGCGAGGAGCACCTTGTCGGGGTACTGGGCGTCGATCTCCTTGCGCACCCGCCTCAGGAACTCGTGGGTCGCCGGCAGGTTCTCGCAGTTGGTGCCCTCCTGCTGGTACAGATACGGCACCGCGTCCAGCCGGAACCCGTCGATGCCCAGATCCAGCCAGAACTTCAGCGCGGAGATCATCTCCTCCTGCACGGCCGGGTTCTCGTAATTCAGGTCCGGCTGGTGCGAGAAGAAGCGGTGCCAGTAGTACTGCTTGCGTACCGGGTCGTACGTCCAGTTGGAGGCCTCGGTGTCGACGAAGATGATCCGCGCGCCCTGGAACTGCTTGTCGTCGTCGGCCCAGACGTAGTAGTCCCCGTACGGACCGTCCGGATCCCGCCTCGACTCCTGGAACCACGGGTGCTGGTCGCTGGTGTGGTTCATGACGAAGTCGATGATGACGCGCATGCCGCGCTGGTGGGCGGCGTCCACGAACTCCACGAAGTCGGCGAGGTCACCGAACTCGGGGAGCACCGCGGTGTAGTCGGAGACGTCGTAACCCCCGTCCCTGAGCGGGGACTTGAAGAACGGCGGCAGCCACAGACAGTCGACCCCCAGCCACTGCAGATAGTCGAGCTTGGCGGTCAGGCCCTTCAGGTCGCCGACGCCGTCGCCGTTGCTGTCCTGGAAGGAACGGACCAGGACCTCGTAGAAGACGGCGCGCTTGAACCACTCCGGGTCCCGGTCCCCCGCGGGAGTGTCCTCAAAGGTGTCCGGAACGGGCTCGTTGACGATCATATGGTGGGTGACCCTCCGATCTGCGGGTTGGACGGTCGCAGGACGGTGAAGACATGCGCGGGCCTATGACCCGGTTCGAGGCGCACATAGTTGGCCCTGCCCCAGTAGTAGGTCTCGCCGGTGAGCTCGTCACGCACCGGCACGGACTCGTGCCACATCAGGCCGAGTTGCGGCATGTCCAACGAGACCGTGGCTTCCTGGGTGTGGTGGGGGTCGAGGTTGGCGACCACGAGAACCGTGTTCGATCCGCTCCGCTTCGAGTAGGCGATCACCGCGTCCTTGTCGGCGTGGTGGAAGTGCAGATCGCGCAGTTGCCGTAGGGCCGGGCTGCGGCGCCGGACGGTGTTGAGCTTGGTGATGAGCGGCGCGATGGTGCGGCCCTCGCGTGCGGCGGCCTCCCAGTCCCGTTGCTTGAGCTGGTACTTCTCGGAGTCGAGGTATTCCTCGCTGCCCTCCCTGAGCGGGGTGTTCTCGCACAGTTCGTAGCCGCTGTAGATGCCCCAGGCGGGGGAGAGGGTCGCGGCGAGCACGGCCCGCACCTCGAAGGC
>NZ_JBEYEW010000171.1:0-1609 GCF_040634095.1 Streptomyces sp. NPDC007205 | reverse complement strand
AACCCCACACCGGCGCCGCACCCAGATCCACGACATCCTCACCCTCACCAGCCGCAACCGCACCCGACGTCACCACCACAAGACGCGAACCCCCATCCGCCGCCTCGTCATCGAGGAACTGCCGGACCAGCACGAGCGCCCGACGTGGCGCATCCTCACCCGCGATCCGTACGACAACGTCCGCACCGTCCACCCCGCCCGCAGCACCCTCCGGCATCACGATCCGCTGCCACTCCACCCGGAACAGACCATCACCCCGCACGACCGCCCCGGCCGGTGGCCGCAGCACCAGCGACTCCACCGAAGCCACGGGTGCCCCGCCGGCGTCCGCGACAGCCAAGGCCACCGTGTCCGCACCCGTGCTCCTCAGCCGGACCCGCAGCGCAGAGGCACCCACAGCGTGAACCTCGGCCCCACTCCACGCAAACGGAAGCCGCCCCGGAACATCCCCGTCCACCACACCAGGCAACAACGGATGCAACGCCGCATCCAGCAACGCCGGATGCACCACAAACCGCCCCGCATCCGACCGCCACTCCTCACCCAACACCACCTCGGCGAACACCTCGCCCTCACCCCGCCACACCCGACGAAGACCGGCAAACCCCGGACCATAAGCAAAACCAGCCTCCGCCAACCGCTCATACACACCCTCGACATCTACCTCCACCACACCCACCGGCGGCCACACACCCAGCCCCTCACCCGAGCCCACACCAGCCGTCAACCGACCACTGGCATGCACCGTCCACCCACCCCCATCACCCTCCACACGCCCGAACACATCAATCCGCCGCGCGTCGCAGTCGTCGGGCTCGCCGACGATGAGCTGGAGTTGCACGCCCCCGCGCTCCGGAATCACCAGCGGGGCGGTCAAGGTCAGCTCCTCGACTCGCTGGAGGCCGACCTCTTCGGCCGCCCGCAGGGCCAGGTCCAACAGACCTGTACCGGGGAAGAGCGTCGTGCCCTGGATGGTGTGGTCCGCCAGCCATGGATGCGCGGTGGGCGACAGATGGCCGGTGAACAGCAGATCGCCGCCGTCCGCAGGGCGCACCATGGCGCCGATCAGGGGATGACCGGTCGGTGTGAGACCCAGGCCGCCGGCGTCGGCGGACACCCCAGTGGCGGTGAGCCAGTGGCGCGAGGTCTGGAAGGCGTAGGTGGGCAGGTCGACGCGACGGGCTCCGCTGTCCGCGAAGAAGGCGCGCCAGTCCACCGGGACGCCCCGGGCATGGAGTCGGCCGAGGGCCGTGACGAGGGTGGCCGTCTCAGGACGTCCCGAGCGCAGCGCCGGTACACACACCACGGTGTCCTGGGCGGCGCCGCTGTCCTCGACGGTCGCGTCGACCAGGGCGGAGAGCACCCCGTCGGGGCCCAGCTCCAGCAGCGTGGTAACCCCTTCGGACTGAAGGGTGCGTGCCGCGTCGGCGAAGCGGACGGCCTCGCGGACCTGTGTGGCCCAGTAGTCCGGTGAGCGCAGCTCATCGTCTGTGGCCAGGCGGCCGGTCACGGTGGAGACGACGGGGATCCGGGGGGTGTGGTAGGTCAGTTGGGCGGCGATCTGGCGGAACTGCGTCAGCATCCCGTCCATCCGGGGTGAGTGGAACGC
>NZ_JBEYEW010000170.1:0-1631 GCF_040634095.1 Streptomyces sp. NPDC007205 | reverse complement strand
GGCTCAAGACGGGCCCACTGCCCGTTCGTCAGATCCCCACGTCCCACAGGACGTGATCACCAACCAACAAGATCAACTTTCGCAACAGACCCTAGTCGCGGAGATGGGGCGGATAGGGTCGCCGCGTCGCTGGTAGTGGCTGACCAGGGCTCTTGTCTGGTGAAGACGCTGTCACAGTCGTATCGGATGATGACGTCGAGGGTGTGGCGGGGCGTGGACATACCTCCCAGGCCCCCTCCGGGGCCAGATCGAGGTGTCCACCGCTAATCAGTGCCGGTGCCCAGGGTGCTGGTCACATGCCGCTACTACGGGCCGGCTCACCGGGAACTGATGGGCCCGGTGGAACACCGTTCCCACAAGGGGCTGAACGATCGGGCGGAGAATTCACACCAGCCAGCGAGGCAGCGCGAACGCGCCATGGGCCGGGTCAAGCTGGCTTCGAGGATGCACTTTCTTGCGGACGCGAACGCACTGGCGCTCCCCGTCGGCCTCTCAGCCGCCAACGACCCACCATCCCACCAGATAAGACGCGGCAGCCACCCCACACGTGCTGCCTTGGCTCGGTCAACTCTTCGGCTGGAGAGGCAAGGCGAGGCCATCGGGCACCGGTGAGCAGACGATGCGCGAAAACCCGACCGATGGATCGTGATCGCCTTCATCAGTTCGCACCGCTGGCCGGCAACAGCCCTACCCGCAGTCGCCGAATCCCTCACCCGTCCGGGGCACCTGAGCGTCACCTCAAGAAGGCGTGACGCTCTGGTTGGAAAATGCCTCCGAGGAGAGATCGGTGACTGACACAGATGAAGAAACGCGTTTCGAAGGGGTTGCTCACCACAGTGTTCGCGATGGGCACAGTTGGGCTGTGGGGTACTTCGCAGGTCGCAACAGCGGCTCCGGGTGCAACGGACAGGCCGCACACGGTCCGGGGGACATACGAGGCCACTGAACGGGCGAAAGACCACCGCCGCACCGAACCGGCCCAGCGAGCCGCTGGACTTGTTCCACGGCGTACGAATGCTCCTGAGTTGGCGACGCATCCGGCGATGGCCGACGGGCGGGACCAAGATAAGGAAGCGCGGCGGAGGAGGCGGAAAGAGAAAGGCCAGCGAAGGAGCCGGGAAGAGGAAAACCAGCAAATGAAGCAGGAGCCCCGCCAGCAGGTCCACAACCTGGAAAACAGCGTGCTGGGAAAGCAGGAAACCGCCACGCAAAAAAAGGAGAGCGAAGCCGGGCTGAAAGAGTCGCGGACGGCCGACCAAAAGCTGCAGCAGGTCCTGAACAATCGGGTGCAGAAAGAGGTAGAGAACGAGACCAGAAAATCCCAAGGTACGCGCGAGGACGAGGAAGAGAAAGACGAAATGCAAAAAAGGCAGGAGCTGCTGGAACACACGTGTACGGACCCCATCCCCTCCCTGTGCACCGTGAAGCCGTGACGCGCTCTGGTTCCAGGTCTGTGCTCAGCCGAGAGCAGGAACTCCTGCGGAACGTGCTCCACGGCTCGTGAGGTACTTGTGGACGGCGGCCCTCCCTCGGGTCACTGAACCGTTTTCATCCTGTCCTGCTGGGGTGAAGGTGCAGGTCAGCGGGTGTGGGGTGACGAGACGAGGCTCCTGGTCGTTGCGGTGGTGTTC
>NZ_JBEYEW010000169.1:0-1666 GCF_040634095.1 Streptomyces sp. NPDC007205 | reverse complement strand
CTGGCCGGGGTGGATTTGAAGCGGTTGGCCCGGCTGGGGCTCGCGCCGATCTCCTCGTCGGAGGCGATGGCCTGGTTCGACGCCGCCCACACCACGGGTGACGCGGTGCTGGCCGTCACCAGGCTGGACACGACCGCCCTGCGCAACCAGAACCCGGACACCACACCCGCAATCCTGCGCGGCCTCGTGCCCACCGCTCCCCGACGGCGATCGGCCACCGCGAGCGGACCGGTCGAGGAGACGTCGCTCGCTCAGCGCCTGACAGGACTCTCCCGCGCCGAGCAACAGCGCGCGCTCAGCGATCTCGTGCGCACACATGTCGCCGGAGTTCTCGGCCATGCCGACGCGAGCGGAATCGCGGGCGACCGGCCCTTGCAGGAAATGGGCTTCGACTCGCTCACCGCCGTCGAACTCCGCAACCAGCTCAACACGGCGACCGGACTGCGGCTGCCCACCACCCTCGTTTTCGACCACCCGTCCCCTGACGCCCTCGCGGCTCATCTGTGGGACCGGTTGGACCTCGACGAATCGTCGGCGGATGTGTCCGTACTGGCGGAGCTCGACCGTATCGAAGCGGTGCTCCGCAGCGGCGACGGAACTGCGGAGTCCGGTCACGAACGGATCACCGCCCGGTTGCGGGAGCTTCTCGAACTCGCAGCCAAGGCCGGCAGTGCTGCCGAACCCGACGAGTCCGAGGACCTCGACTCCGCGACGGACGAAGAGCTCTTCGCCCTCCTGGACGACTTGGAATGACCGCGTCCCCGCCCACGGGGGCAGCACCCCGACCCGCATCCCTGACCACACCATCCCGGGAAAGCTGAGAGAACGTGGCTGACGAGGAAAAGCTCCGCGACTACCTCAAGCGGGCCATCGCCGATGCGCGCGACGCGCGCAAGCGCCTGCGCGACGTCGAGGACAAGCAGCATGAACCGATCGCCATCGTGGGCATGGCCTGCCGATATCCGGGAGGCGTGAATTCTCCGGACGAGTTGTGGCGGCTGGTGGCGGACGGTGTGGACGCGGTGGGTGAGTTCCCGGTCAACCGCGGCTGGAATCTGGACGAGCTCTATGACCCGGATCCGGCGCAGGCGGGCACCTCCTACACCCGTCATGGCGGATTCCTTTACGACGCCGACGAGTTCGACCCGGAGTTCTTCGGGATGTCACCGCGCGAGGCGCTGGCAGCGGATCCGCAGCAGCGTCTGTTGCTGCAGACGGCGTGGGAGGCGTTCGAGAGTGCCGGGGTCGATCCCGAGACGCTGAGGGGCAGTCGTACGGGCGTCTTCACGGGCGTGATGTACAGCGACTACGGGTCCCGACCCCACCTTCCGCCCGAGGACGTCGAAGGCTACCTCTTCAGCGGCAGTGCGGGGAGCATCGCATCGGGGCGCCTGGCCTACACATACGGTCTGGAGGGGCCGGCGGTCACGGTGGACACCGCGTGCTCGTCCTCCCTGGTCGCATTGCACCTGGCGGCCAACGCGCTGCGGCGGAACGAGTGCGACTTCGCTCTGGCAGGCGGCGCGACGGTGATGTCGACGCCGGTCGCCTTCGTCGAGTTCTCCCGGCTCCGTGGTCTCTCCGTGGACGGCCGGTGCAAGTCGTTCTCTTCGGCTGCGGATGGTACGGGTTGGTCGGAGGGTGTGGGTCTGTTGTTGGTGGAGCG
>NZ_JBEYEW010000168.1:0-1700 GCF_040634095.1 Streptomyces sp. NPDC007205 | reverse complement strand
GGTTCTGGCCGCAGTTCCGTGAAACTCATGGTCGAGTGAGTATCCGGATCCGGAGGAGCCGGAAGGACGCCCGGTTGTACATGCTCCTTTTGATCGTTTTCACTCTGTTCACGTTGCCCTCGACGACGCCGGAGCTCCATTCCAGGGTGAGGCCGGCGGTGACGGCATCGAGGTCTTGGCGGAGGAAGCCGGCGAAGCCGCGAACGGGTGCGGGGGCGTCCTGCTCGGCCTGGCAGATCCATTCCATCAGCAGGTGCCCGCGGCGGTGAGTGACGAGGTCGTGGAAGGTGCGGGCCAGGTCGCAGGCGCGGGTGATGTCCGGGCAGGCGAGCCGGACTTGGAGGAGTCGTTCCTCGTCCTTCGGCCGGAGGTCTTCCCGGCGGCACATGATCCACGAGGTGATCTTCCGGGGACTGGGGATGTCCGCGCGGACGGGTTCGGCGGTGCCGTCACGGAGGGCGGCGAAGTGCTTGCGGATGGCCTGGACGCTGCCGCGGTAGCCCTGTGCCCGGATCTCGGCAAGGACCTGAGGTGCGGTAACGCTGCCACCGGTATCGGTGAAACGCGCGGTGGCGTATGCCTTGAAGGGGGCGAGGACGCCGGCGGGGCGGCGGTCGCGGGCGGAGGCCAGGAGGATGTCGAGGTCGGTGTCGCGGAAGCGGCGCACGGTCTTGCGGTCCAGGTGGAGGCGGCGGGCGATGGCGCTGATGGTCCAGCCGGCGTTCACGAGCCGGTGGACGTCGGCGTGACGCTGCCGGGTCCGCTCGATGATCTGGGTGCGAGGCAGCTCTGCGGGCGGCAACTCGGTAACCGTGACGGTCGCTGTCACCGGCGTCTCGGTCTCCTCACCTGCGTGTTTCCGCAGGCAGGAGCGGTGTTGGTGGCAGGTCTTCTCCACGGCTGCACCGAGGTTCTGCAGCAGGTGCCACCGGTCGGCGACCTCCAGGACGTCCGGTGCGGCCTCCTTGATCGCCTTGCTGTAAGCGGTGGCACGGTCCCTGCAAATGACCTCGGCGCCGGGATGCGCGGTGAGCCAGGCGGCGAAGGTGTCGGACTCGCGGTCGGGCAGGACGTCGACGACGCGGCCTGATTCAACGTCGACCAGCAGCGTGCCGTACCGCTTGCCCTTCCGGAAGGCGAAGTCGTCGACACCGAGTACACGCGGCGGCTGTTCGGGGACGGCCGGCTCCGTGAGCAGGCCCAGCAGCCGGGTCCGGCCCGCCTTCAGCCGCAGCTGCCGGCACAGCCGTTGACCGGGACGACCACCGAGCTCGATGGCGACCGCATGCTGCCACTGCTTCAGTCCGAGGCTCGAGCGGCGGTAACGCTCGCTGAGCTGGGCGACCTGCTCGACGAACGTCCGCTTCGGACACCGGCCGCGGTCGCAGAAGAACCGCCGGACCCGTAACCGCACGGTCAGGCTCCGCCCGTTCACCGGTAGCCCGGCCAGGCCCCGCTCGTACGACGAATGCACCCTCGATGCCTGCGAGTTACACCCCGGACAACGTGGTGGCGGCCCGCACGCAACCGCCTCGACGACCAGCCCCTCGGCGGCCTCGGTGACGCGCGTCAACCGCACATTGAAACCGGAGAACAGAACATCAGCGAGCGATTCGACCCCCATGCGCAGGATGTCCCGCAGAGGAACGTTCCTGCATGCCGCCCCTGACCTGGGCATTCACGGAACTGCGGCCAGAACC
>NZ_JBEYEW010000167.1:0-1715 GCF_040634095.1 Streptomyces sp. NPDC007205 | reverse complement strand
GACTTCGTCTCCGCTCACGCCGAGACCTTCGGCGTCCAGCGGATATGCCGGGTCCTTCGGGTCCCGCGCTCGGGCTACTACCGGTGGATCGCCGGTGCGAAGACCCGCCAGGAGCGGCAGGCCGCCGACGACGCCCTGCTCGTGGAGATCCGTGAGATCCACACCGAGCACAAGGGCACCTACGGAGTCCGGCGCGTCCATGCCGAGTTGCGCGGCTTCGGGCATACGGTCAACCGCAAGCGCGTCGAGCGCCTGATGCGCGTCAACCGGCTCGAAGGCCGCCACCTGCGGCGCCGCAAGCGCACCACGGTCCCCGACCGGCTCGCACCGCCCGCCCTGGATCTCGTCCAACGCGACTTCACCGCCGCGCGGTTGAACGAGAAGTGGTGCGGCGACATCACATACGTGCAGGTCGGTGGCTCGTGGCTGTATCGCGCCTGCGTCATCGACATCTGCTCGCGCCGGGTGCTCGGCTGGTCGATGGCCTCGCACATGCGCGCCGAGCTGGTCATCGACGCACTGAAGATGGCGGTGGCGACCCGCGGCAGCAACGTCGACGGAGTGATCTTCCACGCGGACAGGGGTTCGCAAGGCGGATTCAACCGGTCGTTGCAACACCTCGGCCTCGGAGGTGTTGATGGGCAAGCCGGCAGGGTGGATGGCAGTGTTGACCGGGCGTCCGCCGATGAAGTCACCGGGTGCGCCGGCGCTACGGCGGGAAGCGGAACGTCAGTTCTGGCGGGAGATCGCGAAGGGACTGCTCCCGGAGGAGGCGGCAGCTTCGGTCGGCGTATCCCAAGCGGCGGGGGGAAGATGGTTCCGCCACGGTGGCGGCATGCCACCAATGGATCTTGCTCCGCAGTCCGGCCGGTACCTGTCCTTTCACGAGCGTGAAGAGATCGCGATCCTGAAAGCGCGGGGCATCGGGGTCCGGGAGACCGCGCGACGTCTTGGCCGTGATCCTTCGACGGTGTCCCGGGAACTGCGGCGCAACGCCGCGACTCGTGGCGGCCGACTGGACTACAGGGCTTCGGTCGCCCAGTGGAAGGCCGATCTGGTGGCCCGGCGCCCGAAAACCGCGAAACTGGCGGCCAACGACCGGTTGCGCGACTACGTACAGGAAAGGCTTTCCGGCCAGGTCAGCCGCCCCGACGGGACGATGCTGGGGCCAGAGGGGCCGCGGTGGAAGGGAAGGAACAAGCCGCACCGCGGCGACCGCCGCTGGGTCATGGCGTGGAGTCCGGAGCAGATCGCGAACCGGCTGAAGGTCGACTTCCCCGATGATGAGTCCATGCGGATCAGCCACGAGGCGATCTATCAGGCCCTGTTCATCGAAGGCCGGGGAACGCTCAAGCGCGAGCTCGTCGCCTGCCTGCGCACCGGCAGGGCCCTGCGGGTGCCCCGAGCTCGGTCCAAGCGGACGTCGTGGGCCCACGTCACGCCCGAGGTGTTGATCAGTGAGCCTCTTCAGCGGACACCCCCCTGGGGTGAAGAGTCGCCAGACGTTGACTGCGTTTCTACCTGCAGCGAGGCACCAGGAGCCCTTTTCACTTGTACAGCTGGCGGGTGAGGGTGAGTTGGGTGTTGACGGTGGCGTGACGAACGGGGCACCCCGAGGCATTTCAATTTGGCCACCGATCGGGTGACGAGGCCGGTCGAGTAACGGGCGAGGCCCTCGGACTGTTGAGCGAGATGTCTGAAGTCTCAACATCACA
>NZ_JBEYEW010000166.1:0-1737 GCF_040634095.1 Streptomyces sp. NPDC007205 | reverse complement strand
CAGCCCGATCGCCTACGAAACAGCGTCCCGACCAACATCAACTACGCTGACACCAGCCGCATAACCCGTGTCCAGGATTCGGGGTCAAGGCCCCCGCCCGTCGTGCACGGCGTCTACCTCGCCTCCACCGTCAGCATGTTCACCTCGGACCTGGACATCCTCGGACGCCGTTTCACCATGGACTTCCTTTCGCCCGCCCACGCCGGTGACGACATCGAGGTCACCGTCACCGTCACCGACGTGCGCAACGCCGGGCCTATCGGTGACGTGATCAACGCCCAGATGCACTACCGCAACCAAGATGCGGTCCTGCTGGCACAAGGAAAGTTCACCGCCGTGGTCCGGCCCTTCCCCAACGGACAGCGCAGCGAGCAGCCGTGATCACCACCGACGCCTGGGTGCTACACGCCGGTGCCGGCGCAACGCGATCCGGCGGCGAGCTGCGCCGGGAAACCCCGCACCTGCCCGATCCGGCAAGCCACGAGGCGCTGGTCGAACCCCTGCTGGGAGGGTGGGAAGCGAACATGTCGCATGCCATTGCCCGCTCTCCCGCCGACATTTGCCGCCAGCGCGGAGAGGACTGTGTCCTGCTGGGCAACTGCGGCATCGTACGAGTTCAGCGGCCAGCCGCCGCGCTCCGGTCGCCCGCCGAGGGACAGATCTGCCTGCTGATGCCCTTCGGTAAGAGCGACCTCAGGGGATACGCCGAACTGGTCCACGCCTACGACGCACCGGGTACCTACGGAATGCTGGCCACACGGGTCAATCCCTGCCGAGCGGCTGCTGCCTCTGCCGGAGGGCACCCGTTTCTCGATCGCCCAATGGGCGTCCTACGGCCGCTACTTCACCGCCTGGGATAACTGGAGAACCGCCCACGCCTGCTGGAGCAGCCAGATGGCAGACGAAGACCCGGCCGACCATGTGATCTTCGGATGGGGCGGCGGAGTCGCGCTGGCCGCACTCCTCCTGGCCCGCCGCTGCGGCTTCCGGACCGCCACGGCGGCCAGCAGCAGCGCCCGCTTCGACCTCATCGCCAAACAAGGAATCACTCCCGTCGACCGGCGGGAGTTCCCCGACATCGACAGCAGGGGAGACAAGCGGCAACGAGCCTGCGCCCGCGCGTTCCTCCGGCAGATCTCGGCACTCAGCGACGGCCAGGGCTGCGCCATTATCCTGGACAACCTCGGCGGACCGACCTATGAGACTACACTGCGGGCACTGGCCCGCCAGGGAGTGATCTCCACCTGCGGCTGGAAGACAGGAATGAACCTGAACGTGACCCGGGCCGCCGAATGCCGGCTCCGCCACCTGCACGTATACACCCACGCCTGGCGCTTCCCGGACACACCGGCTATCCGTGGCTTCGCAGAGAAGACAGGCTGGCTCGCAGCAGAAGAATTCATGCACGTTTACGACTTCGACGACATCCCCCGGCTCGCCGCCGAGTTCGAAGCCAACCGCATCGACAGCTATTCCCGGCGTACCGGGTAAACCCTATTTAGGAACGCCGCCCCGGCCAGCACCCCGTACCAGGCCGGGAAGCATTCACGGAAGGGTGGTAGGAAAAATGCCCCCGGAGCCTATTGCAGTCGTAGGCATGGGAATAGCCGTCCCACACGCGTCATCCCCTGCCGAGTACTGGCAGTGAGCCTTTTCCATCTTCACTCTGAGCTGGTCAGATGGAGGGTGAGGACGGCCTGGACGAGGCTGGTGATCCGGCTGGTCGAGCACCGCAGT
>NZ_JBEYEW010000165.1:0-1741 GCF_040634095.1 Streptomyces sp. NPDC007205 | reverse complement strand
CCTACGAATGGCTCGATCAACCCGATCAAGACGGTAGAGCCACCTGATGACCGCCCCCGGCTACCGAGCCGACATGACCCAACGCTTCACCACCTGGAAAACGATCAACGAAGTCACCGCCGCGCGCCCAGTGGATGTCTGACAGCGGCACACCTCACACCCACGCACGCTTCAACTCACTTGCTGCAACAGCGGCTTGACAGCAACCGACCGAACGCTTCACCTTCTGGAAACAGGTCACCGGCCTGCCCCACCGACGTACCCGACAGCGCGACAGTGTCTTGCCCCAGCCTCCAGCTCCCTGAGTTCTTCCCGCACAGCGGCTGCCCGCCGTACTTGGGGGAACACAGCGAGGTGGGCCCGCAGCGTCTTGATCGCCTGTGTGGCCCAGTGGGAACGGAGCAAGGGGTAGTCTCCGGCGAATGCCGAGGCATGGACACACGCCTCTTCAACGCTGCCCAGGTCAAGCAGCACGTTTGCGAGTCGCGCCTGGGTGAGGGCCCTTGGCCGGCGTTCGTGGGGCGCTCGCCGCGACGCCGCGTAACTGAAGGCGGACACTGCGCCCTCAGCATCGCCCAACGTGTACAGCGTCTGGCCCTGCTGATATGCGAATCCGGCCTTCGGGTATGAAGAGAACGGTCCAGGCTCCCCCGAGGCCCAGTCCAGGTTGCGCTCGGCCGCAGCCAGATCCTTCAGGGCGCCACTGGTGTCATCGGTGAGTGCACGAGCATAGGCCCGCTGTGCCAGCAGAAAAGCTCGTAGGTCGCCGTCAGGTGAGGTGCCGACGACGTCCACCGCAGCCTCAGCGAGATCGGCGGCATACCGCGGCACTCCCAGCTGGGCGGCCTGGGTGCTCATGGCCCGCAACGCCATCGCACGGGCCCGGAGGTCACCCACTTCCGTGGCGATCTCAAAGGCCAGAAGGTGATAGCGCTGCGCCAGCCCATGATGCCCCGCGTCTGCGGTCATGTCACCGAGAAGATGGGCGAGATGCGCGATCTCCGTCATCAATTCCGTACGTAAAACTGGTGATCTGGGCGCCGTCAGGAAACGGCCCACGTCGTCGGCGAGGTATGCCGCCAGGGCAGCACGGGCATGACCGCCACCGAATTGAGCGGTGTACGAGGCGAAGGAGCTGACCATACCGCGAAGCAGTACCACGTCGGCAGCGGCAATGGGTGACTTCTTCCCGGACCCTGCCACAGCCGCCTCGCCAATTGAGCCTTCCGTGCGGGCAGGGCAACGGGCTTCACGGTTGGGATCCACCAAAAACTGTCGGTAGATGAGGTCGAGCAGCCGGGGCCGACGGGCCGGGTCGGCGTCGATCCTGCCCAGGGCCACCAATCTGCGCGCGGCGCCTTCCTGGCTCGGCACCGCTCCGGAAAGGAGAACCATCTCCTGCGGGCCGGGGTCGGGAAGCAGACCGGTATCCGCTGCCCGGACAAGGCGTCTGGTACGGCGTGTCAGCGACTCGGCCACCAAATCGGGCACGGGCGCCTTGGGACGGGACCCGGAAAGCCAATGGGCTACCGTCGTGCGATCGTAGCGAAGGTGCAGGCCTTCAGCGTGGCCCAGACGATTGACAGCCCTGGCAAGGTCGGCGGCGCTCCAGTCCGCTTCCTCAAGCAGAGCCTTCAGTAACGCATTGCGCTGAAGCCGACGCGGCATCGAATGCCTCCCTGCCAGGGTTGCGAACGGGGGATCGCCCCGCACATGAGGCCACAACCGTGGAGCTGACAGT
>NZ_JBEYEW010000164.1:0-1750 GCF_040634095.1 Streptomyces sp. NPDC007205 | reverse complement strand
GCGGATCCTCCGCAAGGCCAGACTCAGCCCGAACGCACTCACGTCAACCACAAAGGCCATCCTCACCCTGGAGGCTCACCGTTGAAAAGGCTCCCTTGTCGAGTCGAGGTTCCGGCGAGCATCTCTACGCCTAGGTGATCCGCAGGCTGGCTTGGGCAGACCCGGCACGTGTCGGCACTGGCCGACCTCACCTCCAAGGCGTACTGCCAGCGCAAGCGCGCCGAAGGGCAAGGGCACAAGCAAGCTTTGCTCGCCCTCGCCCGCCGACGCGTCAACGTCTTGGAGGCGATATTCCGTGCTGCTCCTGAAGATCGACTGCCGTACGACGCTCTAGTTCCGCTCGAACGACGACACGTCGCAGCAACGGCTACAGCACCCCAGGTCTGTACCGCCGTGGCGCGGCCGATCGCCAACCAGCTGGTCAGCCGAGCGGAACTGTGAAGCAGGCCACTCGTGCGCCGGCCATGCCGGCTTCGCCGGGACCGGTAGTGGTTCCGCGCTCGTGGATCACCACAGACCCCGCCCCGCCCAAGCGGAAGCGCCAGTCATTGCGCGACACGGCGCTGGCTTTCCCGCTGCGATCGGTCTTGAAGTCCAGCCACATCTCGTTCCTCCGGTTCGCGTAAACGGGATCGACGGAGGGCTGGTGCGGGTCTGGTTGGTTCTGGTAGTGGGGACCGGAGTCGTCAGGACGGGAATCGCATGGTTTCGTGTGCACGTGTGCCCCGTACGTGCGGTTCGGCCTTAAGCCTCGGACCTTCAGTACGACGCGGGTCAAAGCATTGGTGGCGTACTCCTTGACTTCGATGTACGAGGCTGCGGGTACCAGAGTCATGTCGTACGTGACTGCACGAGACGGGATGAAGGCAGTTGGCGGTGCAAATCGCGCATCTGTCCGAAGCCGATAGGAGTTCTCTGATGCTGACGCATTCGTCACCATGGTCATCGTGATGGCAGCTGCTACGACAACAGTCGTCTTGGCCAGTTTCATCAACTTCACCTTCTTCTGTCTCTCAAGTGAGAATCCTGTCGTAGGTATCCCTTCCCGGCCTCAGTCACCGAACCCTTCACCCGCAGGGGTGATGGGCCGGCTTGTGCACAGCCGGCCAAGGGCGCACGCAGCGCACGGCTGCGTCTTCAGCGGTGGGGTCGTGACCACGTGATGGACGGGTGTTTGGAGGCTGCGTATGCCGAGTGCCAGTGGAAACCAAGGCTTGCCACTATGGCCGACGGAAGTCATGAGGCCATCTCTGCCTGAGTGGGAAAGGACAGCGATCAGATGGCTGTGGGATTTACTGCCCGCGCATTACCGTAACCAGTGGTTACTGGTTTGTCATCCTCGCCTGCTGGCGCGCCAGGCTTACCGGCAAGTGGAGGGCGAGATGTACATGCTGCGCTATAAACGAAGCTCATACTCTGAGCTTGAGTCGCTTGGGCTTTCCCCGAATGCGATCGAGAAAATAATCCGACTGGATGCGACAGAATTTCATCGACTTGTGCGGGTGAAGGGACAAATTGAGATGATTGCGAGAGCGTTGGCATATGCACAAACGATGGAAAACTGCCACCAAAACCCTGAGCCGTGATCAGGCTGCTTGCAACGCGTAGCACGTGCATACGCGTGAGCTCCGTCCGCGGCCCAGCGATGCGGGGACCAGTGAGCGCTTTCAGCGTTGCCGCTCCAGGGTCAGGACGGCTGCTGCGATTGACGTCATTCGATTCGGGCTGCACCGCGCTCTGCGGAAGGTCC
>NZ_JBEYEW010000163.1:0-1758 GCF_040634095.1 Streptomyces sp. NPDC007205 | reverse complement strand
CCGACAAGGGCTACCGGGGCTCCGGCGGCACGGTCCGGATCCCCTATTGGGGCCGGTGGGAGATCCTCTCCCCAGGTCAGAAGGCGGTGAACCGGATGCCACCGCCGTCTCGGCTAAGCCAAGGCCTCTGCCCACCGGCTGGCATGTGCAGCCCAACGCCCAGGGGCACGTGTATTATGCTTTTGACCCGAACATGCCTTCGCATGCACGGGACCAGGCCACGACCGCTGCCAATGACTGGAATAAGGCATTCGGTCGCACTGTCCTGCTGCCCGCGCTCAGCGGTCATGAAGCTGAGGCCCAAGTGAACTTCAAGTGGGGCCTGGCCCCTGGTGCAAGCGGAGCGGCTGCTGCCGCAGCAGAAGAGGGAACCGGTGACATCTATTTGACTCCAAGCTCATTCCATACGAAGGAACAGCTTGAGAATAGCGTGCCCGACTTTGTTCGAAACGGGATGATGCGCAGCATTAAGGACGGTCACGTCGTTACGGTGCAAGAGTATGTAAATAAGGGCATAAACCACAATATCGGTGTTATTGCTCATGAGATGGGTCATGATTTTGGTCTGGAGCATCCGGTGGAGGCGCATGCGAGCGAAATCATGATCAGCCCACATGCGACAGATCCCGAGAAGCGTACGTATAGCGTTACCGGGAAGGCTCCGGAAACCAAAATTGGTCCAAACGGGGAAGAGGCGCGCCTGGCACTGAAGATCCTCGGTATCGACGGCAATCGTCAGGACAATGGAGACGGAAAGGCAGAGCCTGTCCGGGCCAACGACGGGCAGCGGTCTGGCCCGGCCAACGCGGACTCGGCGGCTGCGACGGAGGGGGGCGGAGCAGTCTCAACAGCAGCACGCTGACAGCGGGCTGGAACTCGTCGAAGGCCCAGGGGGCATGACGTACGTCCATGATCTGAAAACCGGCTTTCGTACGGAACTTAAGTATTGGGAGATGCTGCATGGGCGGTTTCCCGGGCCCAACGAGATTACGTCCAACGAGCAGCTGGCCAAGGGCCAGAAGGCCGTGGAGGAACCCAAGCCGCGGGTGAGGAAGGATGTTGGCTTCGGGCCTGAGACCCGGGCGGCGACCGACGAGGCTGACCGGCGGAAGCCTGAGGAGCAGGCGAAGCGTCAGCAGGAGGCTGACCGGCGGAAGGCTGAGGAGCAGGCGAAGCGTCGGGAGGAGGCTGACCGGGAGGCGGCCGATCGTGTGCGGGAGGAGCGTGCGCGTGACGAGCAGTAGTCGGTCTGGGTGTGTGGGAAATCGGTGACTGGGTGGCGGGGTCAGGCACCTCCCTGAGAGGCGATTCCTTGCCGTCTCTGGTGGTGGGGCTCGCTGCGGGAGCGTTGATGGCGCGTTTCCGCAGCATGCCCCGAGGCTGCCATATCGCGTCAAGCTGCTTGAGGGAGATCTTCACGATCCGCTCTGCTGTCGCGACTGGCGCGTTCGAGAATCTTGAAGAGCTGACGGCAGATGGCACGCTTGAGGCACCGCTGGGCGTCACAGGAGGTCTTGCCCTCGGCGACTCTGCGGGCGACGTGGCGTTGTCATATTGTCGGGTGCGGGGTCGTTTGAGGGTATGCCGATGTCAGAGGTAGCTGGGCATGCCGATGCCGGCGGTGATGTGGTCCCCAGATGGTGAGGCGGAGGAGTTTCTCGAAGCGGTGGGCGGCGGCGGTGATCAGGTGGCGTGGGGGCCGGTGCGGCGAGGTGCCGCTGGACGCGGACAGGAACCGCTGGGCCCGGCCGGGCGTCC
>NZ_JBEYEW010000162.1:0-1860 GCF_040634095.1 Streptomyces sp. NPDC007205 | reverse complement strand
ACTGCCTGTACCAACGAGCTCCGTTGTGCTTTCGCCTCGAACCCTCAACGTGCTTGCGGCACCTGCGAAAACGCTAACTTCCCGGCCTTGGGGCTGCTTGGGGCGTTGGTGGAGAAAGCGGCGGGTTTCGTAGGCGCTGGGTGGGCTGCGAACCGGCGCCGGGCGGGCATGGGTTGACGTTGTCCCGCGTTCGCTCAGAACAGCGCCAGGCCCTCGCCGCTGGTGTCCGCGATGACGGGCCTGGGATTGGGCGGGAGGCCGTCCAGGCGGTCGGGGCCGGCCGCGGCGGCCACGGCAGGGGCTGTCTCGGCCAACCAGACACGAAACCGGTCGACGGCTTCGCAGCAGGGGACTCGCGCCAGGACACGGTGCTCGCCGGAGGGGGAGAAGTCGACGGCGACGGGGAGCAGGCAGGAACAGGGCGCGTTCTGACTGCCCGTCCAGGACACGCGCAGGACACCGCAGGGCTTGCGCCCGCCGGGGGCGGTGGGTCGGGCGCAGCATCGGCAGGCTATGTGGGCGGTCCATGCGGCGAGGTGTGGCAGGGGCAGGGTGGTGGGTGCGCGGCAGCCGGGGCAGCGGAGCCAGTCGTCGGTGTCGGTGTCGAAGAGACGTCTGTAGCGGTTCGCCACGCGGATGTCGTTGCTGTACAGGTGGTCGGGTCGTTCATGTGTGTTGCAGGACTGGCAGACGAAAGCACGGACGTAGCCGTGTTCGTGGCAGTGGCCGAGGACGGTGGCGGCGCATGCGGCAGACGGCGCACGCCCACCTGGCCACCCTGCGGGAGGTATTGGGCTTCCTGCTGAGCACCGAGTACAGCTGGCCTTCCAGCTCCTTGTTGTACGGGCGCAGTGAGGCGCCGGGGCCTTCGAGGCTCATCGTCTGCCGGCCGCCGGCGTCTCGGGCCTGCCGGGAGTGGGAGGGCGGCCCGGTGACGGCTGCGCCTGCCTGGCGGGTCCGCGCGGCTTGCACCCACTGCGTTTCGGTGTGCTCGGCCGCATCCAGCAGCATGACCACAGCACGCGGCAGCCACCACGTCTGTTGCGTCCCGTCGCGGGTCTGCTCCACGAGTATCTGCCGCCAATCGATCCCCGCCAGATGGTAGGCCCGGCCGACTTCACGTCGTGCTGCCCGCCCGGGGGCTGCCCAGCTCCTGCAATTCTCCCGTGATGCGCTGGCGCCAACGCAGCGGCGTTTCCTCGTTGCCCTCCTGTCTCGGCGGCCCGCGAAACGGACCGATGCGGACCAGGTCCTGCCGGTCCATCCCCACCGCGTTCAGTTCCGCTGCCGCCCAGCGCACCCGGGCCTCCAAAACACTCCACTGACCGGCGCTCGCCCTCACCGTCGCCACCACATGACCGCCGAGCAGGACGTACCCCAGCCGGGCACGGGCAGGAGGGCAGGTGAATGTCCCAGAAGCCGTCGGCACAGCGCTGTCGGCCGTCAGATCAACCCACAGAGCGTCCGCGGCATCCAGGGTGATCAGGCCGTCCGCGCGACCGGGCATGACACGCTCTGACATACCGATAGGCTAACGGCCCCCAGCGCGGCAACGAGTCCCAAGCACCTCGGCCAGCCGGGCCACCACTTCCGTGGGATTGAAGACAGACGTGGTCGCGCACGCCGAGCTGACCGAGTAGGGGGCGGCGGCCCGAGGTGTGGTTGACGGTGTCGCAACAGCTGCGAGTTCGTGGTGCGGTCCACGGCACTCAGTCTTGAGCGGAACGGGTCAACTGCGCTGATCGCTGTACGACTTCGGATCTGGCGACCATCGCATCGTTGACCGTGGCGTCGGTCGTGACAACGTGGGTGATCAAGTGCGGGCGCTTCGACGTCTTTGGGTCATCACAGCTCTCACTG
>NZ_JBEYEW010000161.1:0-1919 GCF_040634095.1 Streptomyces sp. NPDC007205 | reverse complement strand
GCAGCCCGATCGCCTACGAAACAGCGTCCCGACCAACATCAACTACGCTGACACCAGCCGCATAACCCGTGTCCAGGATTCGGGGTCAAGGCCCCCCACGTCGTCGAGTACGAACTGGCCCGCCTGGCCGACGACGGCACCCACGTGGACACCGAGGGCTATCGCCTGCTGGTCAACCCGACGGGCAGGTTCGAGAGCGGCGGGCCGATGGGCGACGCCGGCCTGACCGGCCGCAAGATCATCATCGACACCTACGGCGGCATGGCCCGCCACGGCGGCGGCGCCTTCTCCGGCAAGGACCCCTCCAAGGTCGACCGCTCAGCCGCCTACGCCATGCGCTGGGTCGCCAAGAACATCGTCGCCACCAACCTCGCCCGCCGCTGCGAGGTCCAGGTCGCCTACGCCATCGGCAAAGCCCAACCGGTCGGCCTCTTCGCCGAGACCTTCGGCACCGCCGCCGTACCACAGACGGTGATCGAGCGCGCCGTCCGCCAGGTATTCGACCTGCGCCCGGCCGCCCTCATCCACGACCTCGACCTGCTCCGCCCGATCTACAACCAGACCGCCGCGTACGGCCACTTCGGCCGCGAGCTGCCCGACTTCACCTGGGAGCGCACGGATCGCATAGACGCACTGCGGCGCGCGGCGGGATGCTGACATGCGGATCGCCGTCACCGGCTCCATCGCCGCCGACCATCTGATGACGTTCCCCGGCCGCATCACCGACCAGCTACTGCCCGACCACCTCCACCACGTCTCCCTCTCCTTCCTGGTCGACACGCTGGAGATCCGCGACGGCGGCGTGGCCGCCAACATCGCTTACGGCCTGGCGTGTCTGGGCCACCGGCCGTTGCTGATCGGCGCCGTCGGCCCCGACTTCCCAGACGGCCACGGGCGGAGACTGGCCGACCGGGGCGTGGACATCTCGGCCGTCCACGTATCCCCAACCCGGCACACCGCCCGCTTCCTGTGCACCACCGACCTCAACGGCAACCAGATCGCCTCCTTCTACCCAGGAGCAATGTCCGAGGCCGCTGGCATCGACCTCGCGACCGTCCTGCACGGCCACGGCGGCGCCGACCTCGTCCTCATCGGCGCCGACGACCCGACCGCCATGATCCACCACACACAAGCCTGCCGCACCCACAGCATCCGCTTCGCCGCCGACCCAGCCCAGCAACTGACCCGGCTCAACGGCGACCAGATTCGTGAACTCGTCCACGGCGCCGACTACTTGTTCACCAACGAATACGAACACGCACTGCTGCTCGCCAAGACCGGCTGGAGCCGTTCCGACGTCCTGCATCGGGTCGGCACCTGGGTCACCACCCTCGGCGAGAACGGCAGCTGCATCGAACGCGTCGACGCCTCACCCATATACATCCCCGCCGTCCCTGCCGACCGCATCGCCGACCCGACCGGCGCCGGCGACGCCTTCCGCGCCGGATACCTGGCCGCCCTGGCTGCAGGACGTGCCCCCTCACAATGCGCCCACCTGGGATCGGCACTGGCCACCCTCGCCCTGTCCCACACCGGTACCCAGACCTACACCACCGCCCCCGCCCACCTGCGCGAACTCCTCACCGGCGCGTGCGAGACGGAGACCCCCATAGGAAACGAACCGACGTGACGGGGACTGTAAGAGAACAGCGGACTGAACCGTTCCGGGTTCGGTAGGGACTCGATCATTTGAGAGGATCGAGCCATGGCACGTCCTTCCCAGTACCCGCTTGAGGTGCGCCGTCGTGCGGTGCGGATGGTCGCCGAGGTGCGGCCGGAGTACGACACCGAGTGGGCCGCGATGAAAGCGGTCGCCCAGAAACTGGGCATCGGCACGACCGAGACGCTGCGCAAGTGGGTGCGGCAGGACCAGACCGACGCCGGGACCCGCCCGGGACGACGACGGAGGCATCCGCGCA
>NZ_JBEYEW010000160.1:0-1920 GCF_040634095.1 Streptomyces sp. NPDC007205 | reverse complement strand
AAAACACCACAGCCACAAGCTCATTGACATCTCGCACACCACACCAACGGCGCCCGTCACCCTTGGTTACCACCGATTACGGGCCAGAGCCACTCATTTCACAGTCCCTTCCGTGAAGCTGAGGTGTGCCAGCGTGCGCCGGTGACGCTCCGTCACAGGTGACGGCACTGTCAGCGAGTGTGTTCGACCTCGTACGGATCGTGTCTGCGCACCTGGATGCGGTGCGGGTGGAGCGAGTGTGGGTGGCGGTGGCGTGGTCTGCATCGCGGGCCGCACCCGCGAGTGACGGTGGCGTGTCCGGACTCCGGCCGTGGTTCTGCGCGGGTGCACAGTCGCTATTGCCGCACGCTGGGCGGTGTCGCTGTCGGTGGGCGCCCGGTGCTGATCGGGCTGTCGGTGCGGCGGTTGTTCTGTGACAGCCCGGGCTGCGGTCGGCGGACCTTTGCCGAGCAGGTCGAGGGGCTGACGGCGCGCTACCAGCGCCGCAGCCCGCTGCTGCAGCACCTGGTGGAGATGGCCGGGGTGCTACTCGTCGGCCGCGGCGGCGCCCGGCTCCTGCAGATCCTGAAGTGCCGCTGTCGCGGACCAGCGTGCTGTTCCATCTGATGCGCCTGCAGCTTCCGCCGGCAGCGACCCCGCGGGTGCTGGGCGTGGACGACTTCGCGCTGTACGCGGACGTCTACGGAACCCTGCTGGTGGACGACACCAGGTTGCCGATCGAGCTGTGGGCCGGGCGGGACGCCGAGCAGCTGGCCGCCTGGCTGCGGACGCACCCCGGTGTTGAGGTGGTCCGCCTGGACGGCTCGCTGGTCTACCGCCAAGGCATCAGCGACGGCGCCCCGGGCGCGGGGCAGGTCAGCGACCGCTTCCACCTGTGGCAGGGGCTGTCGAAGCGGATCGTGGATATCGCCGCCGCCCATTGTGGCTGCCTACCCGCCGCAGTACCCGAGCCCGAACCGGCACCGCCACCAGCGAACCCGGCGGGACCGTCCGACCATGCCGACAGCCCAGCCCGCCTCGCTCAACACCGCAGCCCGCGAGCTGGGCTTGAACCGGCGCACCGTGCGCAAATACGCCCGCGACGCCACCCCGCTACGGGACTGGCTCGGGCAACTCACGGCTGCGGGCATCCCGGCCCCGGCCGGTCTGGCCAAAGCCATCCGCGAAGACCAGCCCTCAGTCGTCCAGGGCATCACCACCCCGTTCAACTCCGGCGTCAACGAAGGCCGCATCACCGACCTGAAGCCCAGAAGCGGATCACAGCCGGACGCGCCGGGGGCCCCGCTCCTCCGCCACCGCGTCATCCACATGGCCCTACTCCGACGCCACTACCCGTGACGGAGCGTCACCGGCGCACGGAGACACACCTCAGCTTCACGGAAACCTTGCCAGGGCCACATCAACATGTACGCGGACAGCGATCACCTCGGGTACTTGGCGCAGGTCGATCCGGTGGTCACCGTTCTCGGTGAATCCTGTCCCAGTCGGCGACGTCGTCGCCGATGACGGGGCCCTTCCAGGGTTGGGGCAGCGTCGACCACAGGTGCCAGATCGGGTCCTGGTCGCCGAGAGCGTGCAGATGCCGCTGTTCACCGGCCATCGTCGACCCGCCAGGAGGAGACGTATGACCTCCAGTTCGCCGCGGCCCGCAGGGCCTCCTCCTCGCGAACCCAGCCATACAGGTCGAGTGTGGTCTGGACATATGCGTGTCCCAGGCGGCGGGAGACTCCGGCCTCCCGGCCAGCAGCAGCGCGGTCGCGTGGCTATGGCCGAACCAGTGCGGCGTCCAGGAGGCGGGCCCGATGCCCTTCTTGCGCGGACACCTTGAGCCTTTTCCAACCTGCCTCTGAGGTACGGCGGTTGGGCTGACAACGTGGTGAAGCCCCTGGTAGACGAGTTTTCGACCAAGAGAACCGTCTC
>NZ_JBEYEW010000159.1:0-1935 GCF_040634095.1 Streptomyces sp. NPDC007205 | reverse complement strand
TCCAGGACCTGCTGAGGTGCTGGACCGGCACCTGCACCACCTGCGGCCGACCCCTGCCGACCATCAGAACCAGAACCTAACGAAGCACTACTAGGCAGTTTCGTTTGGATCATCAGATCGCTGCTCTGGTGTGTCGTTACTCTAATCAGACGCGCAGTGGGCGTGGATCGAGCCGTTGCTCCCGGACCGTACGCCGAAGCGGGGCGGCCGCTGGCGGGAACACCGCCAGGTGATCGAGCCAGTCCACCGGCGTTGCCGCCATCTGCGACTACGGTGCCGTTCCAGCGTGCCGGCCACACCTCGGCGTGGTGCAGTGGGAAGAAGGCATGATCGAGCACTCGGGATGTTGCGATGGCCGACAGCTACAAGCAAAGCGGCCCGTTAAGGCGCGAGCGGCGGCGGTGGACCACAACCAAGTTGCTGGGGCGGACCTTTGCCGCCTTGCTCGTAGGCGGGGTGGCTTTGGTGATGCTTTTTGCCACCCTTGGGGCGGTCCTCGAGGCAGTGTGCCCATGAGACGGACAGGCCGAAGACACACACGTCGTCGCTCTCCCTCAGCGCGCACGCCCCGGTCCCCGCCTTGACATCCTCGCCACACTCAAGGAGGGGTTCGCCGCTGCTCTGGGCAACACCGCGATCGACCCTCGCCGTGCTGGCTCGCCTGGGCGCCACGCCACGTCCCGGTTTCGTTGCATACGGCCGCTGGACCCGCGAAGCGACCGAGTCGATGCCCTGGAGGCAATGCCACGGGTTTTCGACCAAGAGAACCGTCTCCACAGAGGCTATATGCATGTTTGCCCCCCCGTCCAGCAATTGCTGGACGCGGGCCAGAGCCACGGCAGTCGCAGATACATCCACGCCGACGACCGGCCTTTCGGCGGCAAACCGCCGAGCCAGCCACCACGTCTGGTGCCCGTTGCCGCAGGCCGCGTCGACCAGCGGCAAGCCAGGACGGAGCAGGCCGCTGACCTGCTGGCACCCAACGCGCCACTGCAGCTCTGGGTCGGTGTCCCACGAGGGGATATCCCGGCCGCCGGTCACGGACCAGTACCATTCCCAAGTGTCGGCCTCGAACGGAGTTTGGGGGCTTTCTCCTTGGCCATGGACACCGGTTGTCATGTGGCGGTGGCCAGCGTAGTTGATCGCTGCTCGTAGGCGATCGGGCTGATCTGGGCGAGGCGGGTGTGCCTTCGCCGGGTGTTGTAGCGGGTCGCCCATCGGAAGACCGCGAGTCGGGCCTCGCGGGCCCGGTTCCACCGCTTCCTCCCCTAGAGTGTCTCGCGTTTCATGGTCGCGTTTAGGGATTCCGCGGCGGCGTTGTCCGCACTCGTGCCCACCGCACCGCGTGATCTGATCACGCCGAGCTCCGCGCAGCCCTGAGTGAACTCCTTCGAGACATATTGCGCTCCGTTGTCGCTGTGGTGGAACACCGCGCCGCGCAGGCCGTCGGCGCCGCGGGCAGCCGCAGCGGCCCTGAGCGTCGGTGACCAGCTCCGTGCGCATGTGGTCGGCGGTCGACCAGCCTGCCAGCCGCTTTGAGCACAGGTCCAACCGTTGCCAAATACAGGAATTCTCACGCATGACGCACTCGACGTGCTTCTGAGTGAACCTCTTTCATCCTGTGTATTCGCAGGTGAGGAGGGTGTGGACTGCTGCGACCACTCTGCCGATACGGTTGGTCGAGCATCGGGCTTGTCGTAGCAGTCGCCAGGACTTGAGGCGGGCGAAGGCGCATTCGCCTGGAGCGCGGAGACGGGCGTGGTCGCGGTTGTACTGCTGGTAGTGCTCCGGAAGTTCACGGTGGCCGTAGTAAGGGGTGCGGACGGTGGCGCCGGCGTCCTGGTGGGCGCGATCGGCCAGGACGAGGATCTGGCGGGTGAGACATGCCTGGACGATGCCGTGAGCACGGGCTGCGGTCAGGTCGTGGGTCCGTCC
>NZ_JBEYEW010000158.1:0-1999 GCF_040634095.1 Streptomyces sp. NPDC007205 | reverse complement strand
TGTGGCGGATAGTTCTTCATGACCACGAGATGTCCGTTCTCAGATCCTCAGGATCCAGTGTCTCGTGTGTCCAAGATCAGGGGTCAAGGCCCGTCCTGGCGGACAAGACATCCCACGCGCATAAGCGTCAAGCTGCCGCTGCGGTAGTGTCCGGCTGACGGCTGTGGGAAAGCGATGGCTTCGTCGTAGGTGTGACCGTTCTGGAGGCAGCGGAACAGCATGCCCATGAAGCGGTTGAAGAGATTCCGCTGCGCGGCGACGTGACGGTCGCCGACTGCTCGCCGCCGGTCGTAGTGGGCTCTGGCGCCTGGTGAACGGGTGAGAGAGACGAAGGCCCGGACGTAGCCGACGGCGGCCAGTCGCTGGTTCTTGACCTTCCGGCTCATGACCTTGCAGCTCTTGCCGCTGGCCCTGGTAACTGGGCGCTTCCCGTGTAGGCCCTCAATGGTCCTGCGCTGGCGAATCGGGTCCGGTCATCGCCGATCTCCGCCAGGACCCGGCGCCGGTCAGTGAGGCGAGACCCCGGAAAGCTCCGGATGACAGGTGCATCCGGATGCTCCTCGAAGGCCTGCGTGACAGCTTCTTCGAGTTGCTCAGCGTTGTCGCAGGCGGTGTTCAGCTGCCTGAGCAGAGCGGAAGTCTGGTGCCCAAGAGCCACCTCGATCTGGCGGAGCTGGTGGAGGTGGTCGCGTTGGAAGACCTCGTGGAGCCTTTCGGCTTCGGCCTCGATGCCGCGGACCCGGCCGGCCTGCTTGATCAGCGATTGCAGGCGCCGCCGTGTCAGTTTCGCAGCCGTGGTGGGGGTCGGTGCTGCGGTCAGGATGCTGAGGGCTTTCCTTGAATACAGTCCGTGCTTGTGCTGGGCGAAGGCGTCGAGGATCGCTGGGTAGAACTCTCTGAGCTGAGAGCGAAGCTTGTTGTGGGCCTGGCCGCGGGCCCGGGCGAGCACGGCAATGGCCTGAACGAGCTCGGAGTCCGCCGGCAGCGGCCGGTGGGCGGCCATGTCGGTTCGCAGGATGTTGGCCAGGGCCGCAGCGTCGACGGCGTCTGACTTCTTGCGGGCGACGGAGTGGCGGTCCCGGTAGCGGGCGACTGCCAGCGGGTTGATCGAGAAGACCGGCCGACCGGTGGCCCGCAGGCAGGCGACAAGCAGTCCCCAGGACGTCTCGATCGCCACCGGGATCGGGACATCCTCGCTGTCGCCATGCTCGGCCAGCAGGTCGGTGAGCTGGGTAAACCCTCCAGCGTCATCGCCAATCCGCACCTTGGCGAGTTGCTTTCCGTCAGCGTCGACCAGTGCGATGTCGTGATGGTCTTCGGCCCAGTCCACGCCACAGAACACTGGCGTCGGTAACCCGGTTATCTCCATCCGGTCCTCCTTCGTCGTGACTGTTTTCCCAGGTCAGACATCCCATGGTGTAGGGGTGTCAAGCGGTTGCGGCGAGGGTTGCGTGGTGTGACCACGCGGTGGCTTCGTTGTAGAGGGTTCGGGTCTTGAGGCATCCGTGGAGGATGCCGACGAGGCGGTTGCCGAGCTGGCGCAGGGCGGGGTTGTAACCGGCGTCGCGGGCGCGTTGTTTATCGTAGTAGCGGCGGGCGCCGGGTGAGGTGTTGATCGCAGAGAACGCCTGCTTGTGGAGGGCGTCGGCGAGGCGGTCGTTGCGTGCGTGGCGGGCATGGACCGCGTGGGTCCTGCCGGAGGAGCGGGTGATCGGGCTGGTGCCGGCGTAGTTCTTGCGGGCCTTCGCGGATGCATAGCGGGTTGGGTCGTCCCCGAACTCAGCCAGCACCCGGGCGCCGGTGATCTCGCCGATGCCGGGCATCGACAGGTAGATCTCAGCGTCCGGGTGCGCGAGAAAATGCGCGCTCACCTGCTCCTCCAGCGCGGCTATCTGCTCGTTCAAAGCGATCAGGAGCCTCGCGTGTGCGGTCGCCGCTGCGGCGTAAGCGGCGGCAACCGGGGCTGCGACACCCAGCTGCGGCGCACGCAGCGCCGCCT
>NZ_JBEYEW010000157.1:0-2032 GCF_040634095.1 Streptomyces sp. NPDC007205 | reverse complement strand
GGAACGACCACGGGAAGCGGAAGTACAGCCACACACAGTGCGAAACGACCTCCATCCGGTAGCGGTGGCCCTTGTACGACGGCGCACCCGCACCCACCAGCAGTCCCTCCCCGGACGACCAACCTGAAGATCACCTCACGGGACAAACTCACGTGACAGCACCGCTCCGCGGGCAGCTTGGTGGCGTAACGGGTCGCTGCACTGCCGCCACAGGGCATGTGCGAGAAGCGCTGCCGGCACTCACCGCACATGCCGCATGCAACGCGGTGATGACAAGGGCGCGTCTCCCTTATCGCCTGGGGAGCCAGGACCAGCCTATGGACGGTTTGGCGGCCCCCAGGCACCAGACCACTGGACGACTACCGCTCCTCCTCGCGACGCCGCGTATCCTCACGCCGCTGCTCATCCTGACGCTGACGCTCCTGCTCCTCAGCGCGCTGACGATCAGCCTTCTCCTGACGCTTCTTCGCCTCGTCCTCCTTGGCCTTCCGGGCGGCGTCCTCCGTCGCCTTCCGGTCAGCGTCCCCAGCCTTCGGCTCGGCATCCTTGAGTGACTGCTGCTCCGCAACTGGCGCGGAATTCTTCTTCCATGTTTCGCTTACCCAGCCTGCCTTCGAGTCGTGGACGTACCTCCCGTCGGCGCTGAGGTATGGCTTCGCCCCGTACTTGGCGTTCCAATCCGCATATGGCACCCACGATTGGGCCGCCGGGTCCCACCCCTGCTTCCAGTCGGAAGTCGGACGCGGCAAGTGCGGGTCGTTGGGTCGACGGCCGTTGCCGGCAGGCTGTCGGTTACCCTGCTCGTTGACCTTCCTTATTTCCGACCGATAGAGGTTCTTTACAAAATTTACCTCGCCTGGGCTCGGTTCAAGTGAATCTGGCCAATTAGCGCCGCCAACGTCTACTTGAGGAAACTTCCGGTCGCCTGTCCGCATGACTTCGCCCGGGCGTACAGGACGCTGCGGGTGGTGCAAGCCTAACGTGTGCCCCATTTCATGGAGGATCGTATTCAAGTTCCCCTTCCATACATCTTCCCTCCATTCTTCAAAGTTACGCACTGCATGCCAGCCGGGTGAGCCGTCGCCATTCAGGCCTCTGGTCATCGGGTAACCGCGACGCGGGCCGAAATGCCCATCCCAGAATTTCTTGATCGCTTGATCATCAAATGATGCTGTATCGAGCTCCAGCAGGTAGCGATCCGGGCCAGCCATACCCAATGTGCCACCGCGCACGTAACCGCGGGTCCAATCGTGATATGCGCCCCTTATTTGAGCACGCCCCCCTAACTTCACCTTTTCCGTCGGAGTGAGGTCGCTCCAGACGCCAAGAAACTTATGACCATTCCCTACGAGTTTGTCGTTCCAGATCTTAATTGCCGTCCTGAAGATCTCTTGTGTGTGCGGATTGAGGTCGGCAAGGTCGTAATAGATGCGACCATCAGATTTTTTGGCGGTGGTCTTTCCCCCAATAGGTTTCGGCATGGCGGAGCTGGTGGTGGCGTTTGCTATTTGCAGGCCGCCGGCTATGGCGAGGGCGGCAGCCATTGCGGAGGGGATGCCCTTGCTCACGACGTAACGGTCTGACTTGCTGGCCTGCTTGGCCAGACGGTGCCGACCGTGCCGCTTACTCGGATTGGTCATCTTCGTCCTTTTCCCGTTGCTGCACTCGCGTCATACTATTGATGTGCGAGGCGGCTCTTTCTCGTCATCTTCGGATCAGCGTGTTAACAGAAGGGGGCGCTAGCAGATTTGTGCTCCACGCGGTCATCGACCACCGAATAGTGGCTCGATTTCTTCGTCCCGCCTTTTCGGATTGCCGGACGCGTCACGCACCGACAGGATCAGTGCACAGACCACGAGGCCCGCACGCATGGCTCTAACCTCCGATTCGGCTCGATCGACGTCACATGAAAATGGAATTCTCGAAGATCGGCCGGAACTGAACCGTTTTCATCCTGTCCTGCTGGGGTGAAGGTGCAGGTCAGCGGTGTGGGGTGACGAGACGAGGCTCCTGGTCGTTGCGGTGGTGTTCT
>NZ_JBEYEW010000156.1:0-2078 GCF_040634095.1 Streptomyces sp. NPDC007205 | reverse complement strand
CAGCGGCTCAAGCCGGGCCCACTGCCCGTTCGTCAGATCCCCACGTCCCACAGGACGTGATCACCAACCAACAAGATCAACTTTCGCAACAGACCCTAGGGGGGCCGGTCGTGGAGACGCCCGGCTGTTGCCGGGTGCGTTCCTTACGGTGGTCGCCCCCGCGGGCGGTGCGGAGCGGACGGGCAGGTATCGGCATCCAATGTGCGGAACCGGCACACGATGTGCGTCCGCGAGCCCTCCCAACGCCCCTCGGGCGCCGCTAAGTTCTGAACCACCCGATCAAGCCCGCTCCAGAGCCTCTCGTCGTGTGTCGCGATACGGCAGACTCATCCCCCCGGCCTTCGTTCTGAAGATGTGTATTCCTTGGTCGGAGCACATGTTCAGACGAAGGTCGCCTTCATCTACGGCGGATACCGGACCAAGTGATCAAGTTCGACGCACCATTCAACACCGGACGTTAAAGATCAAGCTTAGGGCAGGTTGGGCGCCCCGGATCAACACCGTGGACACAGTCCTCGCCCCAGTTGTTCCAGCCCCCGACGACACGACGCTTCGGTTACGACTTCTCGTCCACTGGCCGGGGATGACCCGCCCGCCATCAGTGCCCGCGCTCGGCGCCTCCGTTGACCCGAACGACCTGTGAGGTGATGTGCCCGGCACCGGGGGAGGCCAGCCAGCGCAGGGTGGCTGCGACGTCCCTGGGCACTCCGGCGCAGCCGGTCACGGTGTGGGCTATGAGCCGATGTCGCCTCGCTTCGTCCAGGGTGTCTCCGAGGAAATCGGTGTCCGCGATGTATCCGGGAGCCACTACGTTCACCGTGATGCCGCGCGATCCCAGCTCGTGGGCCAAGCCGTGGGCATAGGGGTGGAGCCCGGCCTTGGCCGCCGCATAGGCTATGCTGCCGGCTCCCCGGTAGGGGACGATGGAACCGACGAAGAGCACCCGGCCGCCGGGCTCGGCGAGCCGGTCTTTCAGTGCCTCGGTGAGGAGCGCGGCGGTCAGCACATTCGCCCGGAAGTTGACGGTCCAGTTGTGTGCCACCCGGTCGAGGGGTTCGTCGCTCTTGGGCGGGGGTTTCAGTTTGCCGACGCCCCCTGCACTGTGCACGAGCACGTCGACGGCGCCGAACTCCTCAGCGACGAACCGGGCGACACCGCGCACCTCTCCGGGCACGGAGAGGTCCGCTGCGTAGGTGAGCGCTCCGGGCACCCCGGCCTTCTCCAGAGCCTCGGCACGCCGGCCAAGCAACAGCACCCGGTCCCCCTCCTCCGCGAAGGCCCGCGCTGCGGCGAGCCCAATGCCCGTACCACCTCCGCTGATTACGATGCGGCGCGTCGTGGTGCGAGCGCACGAGGTTTCGGACATGCAGATTCCTCTCAGGGTTACGGTTGTTCGGCGAGGCCGTGGGCCAGGCCCCTTGAGGCGGCGGGCCAGAACCGGACGCAGTCCCTCAGCGTCATTCGCTCGGTTGCGCCACCGCGTTTGACCAGGGACTGTGCCACAGTTGATAACTCTGTTAATTCAGCAGCGCGAACGGAAGAGCGCGAGTTCGCGAGCACGTGAACGCGTTGAACGCCTGGATGCCTGAGCCTGGTGCCTGGGCGCAGTGGGACTCGGCCGACGGGCGAAGACCGCAGGTCGCAGGACCTTTCTGGTGCACCCGACTGGCCTGGTCGAAAGATTCCGCGTCGTCATGCGTGTGCTTTGAGCAGGCGGTCGAGGCCCCCGGCCCAGGACGGGCACCGCATCTTTGGCCTGGAGAATCCCGGGATCTCGGGGGTTTTCCACCTCGATCGAGAAACGCCTGGTGGCCGTCGGCATCACCGACGGCCATATGGCCCACTGCGTCGCTACCAGCCGCAGCCCACGTTCGCAGGCAACCTCGCTGTACTGCCGTGGGGGTCATTTACTGAGCCTTTTCCGACCTACTGGTCGAGCAAGCATCCGCTGGCGGCGCCTGAGCGCCGGCCGGCAGGCTCTGTTTGCGTTCGCCCATCTGCGCAACGGTCACCCGTACGCTCAACTCGCCGCCGCGTTCGGCATCGGGACCACCACCGCATACCGCTGCATCACCGAA
>NZ_JBEYEW010000155.1:0-2139 GCF_040634095.1 Streptomyces sp. NPDC007205 | reverse complement strand
CCCGCCCACAACCTGACATCAGCAAGGTCCCCACCCACAACCACACCAACGACCGACCTGGCCACCAGTCACAGCAAGCACCGTTGCAGTACTAGGCCTGGCGCGCGACACCCACCCGCCTCAAGGCCTCTGGGCTGCAGTACCGGTCCCCTCTCGGGCGTTTCACAAGCGCGCAATCTTGCGGAGGATGCACACCATTTTCCGATCCATCCCCGGTCAACCTCTTCGGTTGGGCGTAATACTGTAGCAGTCATGACCGGCATGGCCTGCGACCTTTTATAGCTGCTGAGCTCGGGGTGAGGTCTAGTGAACAATGGATTGCTAGAACGTCCCCACCGGGTGATGCCTGGATGGTTACCGCTGTTCCATAGCGACCCGCTGGAGATTGCGTCTGACCAAGGCTGCATGTTGAGCGATGTTCAGGGCGTGGACTACTTGGATTTTTATTCTGGAATCGCAGTAAATGTGCTGGGCTACGACGTTCCTGAGATTCGGGACGCTATAGAGCGACAGTTGGCGACAGGTGTGGTCCACTCCTCGACCTTTTACCTCATCCGGTCGCAGATGGAACCCGCCGAGAAGATTTGCGAGCTGAGCGGGATCGTTGATCCGGTGGTGTTTTTTACCACTTCGGGCACAGAAGCTGGGGATACTGCGCTATCACACTGCGTGGAGCTTACAGCAGAGTCGCATACCGCGAGCACGAGCAGCAGTGCACCAGCTGCTCCTCGGCTGCGCGGTGCGGGCCCGGGCGGTGCCTGTACGAGTCGTTTGGCCATCTCCAGGACGCCTACCTCGCTCAGCAGCGGCGGTGACGTTGACCCTGCCGGGTGAGACAAGACCGCAACTTCCTACCTACGCGGCGCTGTCCAACCAGGCCGGTCGCCCGCACGACGGGCGGTTGGTCTTTCCCACGCCTCTGGCCCGAGCACGGCTCGGGCTCGCCCCGTCAGGAGTTCTCATGCAGTGCAGCACCCAGCTCGACACGGCCCCAGCCGCCGTCGGCCCCAGCCGGCTGCCGACCTCGATGTGCACCCACATCCCGAAGTGCCCAGCGGCCGACAGCCCGGACCGGGAGGCCGCGCACACCATCGCCAGCCACCCGGAGCAGGGATGGAGCCTCCTGTGCAACGGGGTCCTGGTCTTTGAGGACACCGGCGAAGTGCTCCCCGACGGCCGCATCGTCGCCCCGCACCGGGCCGTCCCGCCGCCGACGACGACGAGGAAACCCTGTTCGTCGCGTGCATGAAGGCGTTCGGGGGCTGTCACGTTGTGGGCATGTGATCGTCTGATGGTGTGCCGGGGTGTGGAGGGGCCCGGCTTTCGGGTTCTGGGGCCCACCTGGCCGCCGGGGTGAAGCAGTACGAGGCCGAGCACGACTGGCTCACCACCGTCCGTATCCCGCTCTATGCGCCCGACCTGAACCCCGTCGAGGCCGTCTGTCTGGTCACTCGTGCGCAGAGCGATGGCCAACACCGCCTTCGACACACCCGACGACCTCGACCGGGCACTCCACCGAGAATTACGCAGGATCCAGCTCCGGCCCCATCTGATCGACGGCTGCCTCACCGCCACCGGCCTGCCCCTCACAACCCCGGCTCCACCTTGAAAACCTCAGTAATGTGCACGAGCTCGTTAGACTAGCGTTCGCGTTATGCGCCCGTAGCTCAGTTGGCAGACAGGGGACTTTTAATCCTCGGGTCGTCGGTTCGAGCCCGACCGGGCGTACCAATCCATGCTCGGACCAGTGGGCGTCCTGGCGTAAGAGAAGCCTCATCCGAACCCGAAGTGGTGCGCCAGGGCTGCTACTGGCCTTGTTGCCACGGCCTCCTGAGGGGCTGACGGCCTGTGATGTGGACTGACCTGCGCCGCCCCGCCGCTACCACCGCGCCCGCGACGCGTCTTCTACAACTTGATGCTGAACAGCACCGCAGCGGCGACGCGTCCAGATGTCTCTACGGGCGCCTGCGCACCGAATCGGTAACGACGAAGCTTCGGTGCCAGGTAGCCCCGCCGGTGAGTACCTGGTCAGGATTTGTCTCTAACTTGATCTTTAACGTGTGCGGCGGGGCTTTGGGGTGGTTGTCTTCTTCTTTTGCCGTTGCGTTGGCGGTGCTTCCTTGGGTGTGTGCACGTCGT
>NZ_JBEYEW010000154.1:0-2193 GCF_040634095.1 Streptomyces sp. NPDC007205 | reverse complement strand
TCCAGGAGTCGTGGAGACTGAATGGCGGCGGCAAGGCCCAGCCATGGGCTACGGAACTGATTCGCGTGGGCACCGTCGTAGTGAGCGTAAACGCGATAAGTAGTCCCGACCCGATCGGGCTGCTCCGGCAGACGGGGAAGCGGGCGGCAGCCGAGATCCGCCACGAAGAGGCACGCGCCGCAGATGCTGCTGCGCGGCAGACCGGTTGACGCATGGCCTCCTACCCGATCACCGGAAGACTGAAGCTGATCCGGCCCACCTGACGGGTGAATCCACTCAGCTCCGACGTGCTGCACGCCGCGGACGACCTGAGGCCCGTACTGCCATGTCGCGCGCGTCCGGTGGACAGCTTGTGAATGGAAACTCTGCTCCTCTTGCCGCGCAGGTATCGTCCGCTGGGACCGGCCATTCGACCGCGGTGCTATCCAAAAGGCTCCAAAACATGGGGACTTCCTTTGCACGCTCGTCTTGTTGCCTCCAGCCAACCGCATAGTGGCGTGCCGCACGTCCGAGCGGAGATTGGTGATCAGTCGAGGTCGGTGGTGCCAGAGGCGGCGCGGGGCCGGTTGCGTACCCAGCACTTCAGGTCGGCAACGCGGTAGAGGAGCTCGGTTCCGCGCTTGTCGACCGAGCCGGGGAAGGTCGGGTCGTTGGCGCGGGCGCAGCACAGCGCCATAAGGCTGATGCCAGGCAGGTGGTGTACGTGGGCCTCGCGCAGACCCACCCGCTGGGCCTCGTCAGCCGGAGCCGGGTTCGCCGGCGACGTCGCCGCCGGTGTGGTTGATCGAGCGGGACCTCGTGAAGATAGAGGGCAGGAAGGCTTGCGGGGCGGCAGGCACCAGCGCAAAGCAGCGGCGTGATCAGGCGCGCGACTGCGGCTTACGGAAGCCCCGAGCATCCTCCCTCAGCCAGCGCAACCCACCCGCCGGCGCCGGCCACATGTCGATGCGGTGCCGCTCCGTCAGCTCGTGCCCGTCCTCCCCGTACGCCACCGACAGAGAGTCGTCAGCGCCCTTCACGGACAGCCTCACCCGCCAATTGCACTCATCGCCGTAACCCGGCGACGGCAGATCGAACTCCTGCAACTGCCCGTCCAGGTTGCTCAGCTGAACGTACGACTCCGCCTGAAGATCACCCTCCACGATCTCGTCCCAGCCCTCCCCGTCCAGCATCGGTTCGCTCTTGTGGACCCGCACCACGGCCGGAATGTCACCGTGCTGCACACCCGTCCTGATCACGAGCCCCGGATGCTCCTCGCTGGCTTCCAGCACCGCCGCCCGCCCGTTCTCCCGCTGCCGCCCCGCCCCCCTCGGAACCTCTCCCGGCTCGGGCTCGCTCCCCGTGATCCAGTAGTGCGCGTAAGCGGCGTGGAGCGTCATCTCTTGCTGCATCGCAGGCATCCTCGAATCGTCGGCAGAAGGCGTGACAAACGTACCGGCCCCCCACGCGGACGCGGGGGGCCGGCCTCAGCGTCGTCGGGTCAGCGAACGATCGCGACCTGGAACGGGTCCTTGTTCAAGATCCGGTTGACCGTGTAGAACCTGTTCAGGTCCCGACCGGCGTCCGTGTTCTGCGTCTCGTTCACCATGCGGCGGCTGAACCTGCCCAGCAGCGCACCGCCCTGGTAGGTGCTCGCGAACGCGTACTCGTCACACGACTTCCCGGCCGGACGCGGAAGGCTGTCCGGGCACGACGTGCGCCGGTTCCGCCGGATCTGCGTGTCGTCATACAGCCGCTGTAGCACCGTCCGGCCGCCGTACGCCCCGGGAAGCCCGGACGCCTGCGCGTCCTTGATGTGCTTCGCGACCTCCTTCACGTACCCGGACAGCGAGTACTGGATCACGTTCCTCGACTGCGGGAAGACGCACCCGTACGACCTCGGGTAGCCCTTCAGCGCGTTGTCGCAGCGCACCACCGGAGCCGGGAACGACACCGGGTTGCTCGGCGTCGCACCCGGCACCGTGAAGATCCACTTCGGTGTCGCTCCGCTCGCAAGGATCTTCCCCCTGCCGACCTTGCTCGTGAAGGTGAAGTTCGCCGACGCCCTTCCGCTCGCACCGATCGGCTGCGACGGGATGTTCCCGCGCGTCGTCGCGTTGCTCGCGGAAGCACTGCCCGAGATCACCGCACCAGCGGCGGCGCCGGACACGCTGTTCCGGGTGAAGTGCAGACTGTACGGGAACGCCTTCGACC
>NZ_JBEYEW010000153.1:0-2216 GCF_040634095.1 Streptomyces sp. NPDC007205 | reverse complement strand
TCGACTGCCTGTACCAACGAGCTCCGTTGTGCTTTCGCCTCGAACCCTCAACGTGCTTGCGGCACCTGCGAAAACGCTAACTTCCCGGCCTTGGGTCAAGGCCCGGTGACGATGCGGTTGCAGCCGGCTGGGTGGGAGTCGATGAAGAGAAAGCCACGGCTGCGGGGGGTGATGATGCGTGCGCTCACAAGGAGGATCCCTTCAGAAGGCGGCGGCCAGGAGCCGACCGACCGTGTCCTGCAAGTGTGCAAGCGCCGGGACAAAGTGCGGTCCGTTCGTTGGCACAACGATCGAGGGTTGTGCTTTGAGCGTTCCTACGGCACAGCAGCGCCAAGATGTTCACGCCGACGTCGCGTCCCAGCGAGCCGAGCGGCCGGCGCACGCTTCATCCGGCTGGCCATGAGCCGCATCGGGCCGGTTTGCCTGGGACGAACCTTGGTTGCAGGCTGCGTGGTTGGTGCTGGGGCTGCTGTCGGACCTGTCGCGCAAGAGTCGATGGACGATTGCGGAGCGGCCGGGGAGAAGATCCCGCACGGTATGTAACACCTGCTGTGCAGGTGTCCTGGGATGCCGAAGCCGTGCGTGACGATGTGCGCGAGAATGCCAGGCCTATCGGTTCCCGGCCGAGGTCATCGGTCACGCTGTGTGGCTGTATTGCCGTTTCCCGCTGCCGTACTGTGAGGTCGAGGAGCTCCTCCTCGAGCGTGGCATCACCGTCTCCCACGAGATGATCCGGCAGTGGTGGGAGAAGTTCGGCCCCGAGTGCGCCGCCCGCCTGCGCCGACGCCGGCCCCAAGCCGAGGACAAATGGCACTTGGATGAGGTGTTCATCAAGGTCAACAGGGTGCGAGTACCTATGGCGGGCCGTGGACCAGGACGGTCAGGTGCTGGACATCCTGGGCCAGTCCCACTGGGACGCGAAGGCCGCGAAGTGGTTCATGGCCAAGCTGACCAAGAAGCAGTGCCGGGTGCCCCAGAGCGCTGGTCACGGACAAGTGCCGCTCCTACGGGCCGGCTCACAGAGAACTGATGGGCTCGATGGAACACGGCTCCCACAAGGGGCTGGACAACCGAGCGGAGAACTCACACCAGGCATCCGCGCGCCGACTACGTTTAGCGAGATATAGGATAGTTTGGCTTCCTCCTGGAACGCGTTCCGCCATGAGAGGTGTGCGATGCGCAACCTGGAAAGGCATTAGCGCCGGCATGCGCCCCTTCGGCGTCAGTGTCTCACTCAGGGCGGCAAAGATGCCTGCGGTGGGTTGTGCCGAGATTCGCTGCCCTCCCAGTCAACGGCATCTCGGTGACTCTACAGAGCGGGTTCGAGAGCGAGTTGCAACGGCGGCCTGTGGGACGCCCACATGCCATGAGAGCTTTCCGGGTCAACCCTTCCGATCACAAAGCAATGGAGAGCGAGAGCCGGAACGGGCTTCAATCCGCCCAGCCTGAACACCTTCCATCCAACTCCCGAGAGACCGGACACTTTCCATGAACACAACAATGAATCACCGCACCGTGCTGGCCCTGGTGGCGGCCGTGCTGTTGACGAGTGCCTTACCGACCATCACTCCCGCCACGGCGTCGGCCGCCACAGGAGGAGAGGTGTGCCTCTTCTCTGCGCCCCAAGACGTCGACCCTGACGGCAGTGGGCCCAGAGCACCACTTGGGCACATCGGCTGGGCCTTCCGCAAGGGCACCAGCCGCGCGTGGATCTTCGGTGCCACAGAAGGCATGACAGGTAAGCCCCAGATGTCCTTCATGACCACAGGCTCCTGGAACCAGATGCTCAAGAACTTCAAAACCCGGAACACCGGCACGCGACGCTATCTCAAGTTCCGCTGCCTCAACACGCCCCCGGGCAATGTGACCAAGGCTCAACAGGCTGCCCGTACGAGCGCCAGAAACGGCTACGACCTCTTCCGCAACAACTGCCTGACCAAGAGCGTAGACGTCTTCCACGCCTACGCCCCCACGCTCACCAACCAGCACCTGCCCAATCCGAGAAACCGGGGTCTCTCCTACCCTCCGAACTACTACTACGACAAGCTCCTCCCCAAAGCCGGTTGGAGCGCGAGCCGCAACCTCTAACCCCTGGCCACGAGAAGGAAGTGGAAGACACCGGGAGCCTTTTCAACGGTGAGCCTCCAGGGTGAGGATGGCCTTTGTGGTTGACGTGAGTGCGTTCGGGCTGAGTCTGGCCTTGCGGAGGATCCGCC
>NZ_JBEYEW010000152.1:0-2224 GCF_040634095.1 Streptomyces sp. NPDC007205 | reverse complement strand
TCACCGTCGAGCCACCTCAACCTGGCCCCGCAGCGGCATAACGCGGTCACCGTCCGCTACCGCAGCCCTTGACAAACCTGATTGGGAATCACTGAGCGGATGCCCGGCGATGTGCTTGCTCAGGAAGTTGACCGAGTCGATGAGGCTCTGCACGTGATCGCTGCAGTGCGCATGCTCGCGCAGTCCACAACGGGCCTCATAGCGCGCATGTATGGACACGCGCCTGATGGCGTAGGCGACGTCCTTCGGCACAGCGGACATGAGCCGCTGCGCCTCCCACCGAGCGCAGCTGGCGGGCCAGCCGGTCGCACACGTCCTGCTCGAACCGCCACGTCGCCACGTCGGCGAGGTCACGGCCCGACTGGGGCTCCGGCGCATCCGGCTGCGGCCCTTTTCCGCTGCGTATCCGCTTGGCGGCACGCTTGAACCCTGCGCGGTCCTTCTCCACCTCCAGCAGGCGGTCGAGCAGGTTCCGTTGGAATTCGATCCCAGCCTCCGCTGTCTCGCAGTCGCGGAGCTGCTGAATGAGCTGAGCCAAGACCGGCTGCATCGCCTGATGGCGAGGGTGCACCATCATGTCGTCAGGGTCGTAGGCGTCGGCGTGGAACAAGCTCATCGCGCCAGTGTGACGATCATGATGGTTCCCCGCTGCTGTTTTCGGAGCCGCCGAAGCCATGTTCGAACCCTTTGAGCACGGGGTCGACTTCGGCCGCCGCACTACACAAAGAGCACAGCCGGATGCCGGGGTGCTCCGCCGCGTCCAGCGCCTTGTCCAGGACCAGCACCGGCGCCCCGGCGGGTGCTTCCTCGCAGTCGACGGCATGGATGATGCCGCGGCCGCGCTCCAGCTTCTGCAGCACCCAGCCCGACGGCCGGCGCGGCCCGAGGATCTCGCGCTCCGCCGGTGGTGGGGGCAGCCGGGTCGTGGGGACGTCGTCGTATGAGACGCCGGGCATGGGCTTCACATGGTCGGGGGCCTTCACCCACACCGTGTACCAGGGGGCTCCACCCGGCCTTCAGGCGTGTTCTGCCAGGCCGGGACGGCCACCTTGTACAGCCAGGCGTCCGGGACTTGCTGGCGCTCCGGGAGGCGGCCGGTGACCTCCTGGCCGTCGGGGACGACCACGATGATGGGCGGCGGCTCGTGCGGCGTGTCCGCCACGGTTACGCCGCCTCCTGGCCCTCGCCGTCCTCGCGTTCGACGGCGTGCTTGAGCGGGGACCGGGCATCGGCCCGCTCGGGTGCGTCGACCTTGCGCCAGAACGCGTGCGTGAGGATCACGGCAGTGAGATCGCGTTCCTCCTCCCGCAGCGCGGCGACCTCCTTCCGCTCCTGCTGCGACCAGCCCGGCGAGTCCGGATACGACGGGGACGTGGCGAGCCAGTAGCCGTCAGGGCGCTCCCATGCCTCCATCGGTTCCACGGAGTACGGCAGCGCCTTGACCAGGGCTTTGAGGCTGGCGCGCACCTCGTTCAAGGCCTGCTGAGCGTGGAGGAGATCCTCGGGTTAGGCGTACGTCGTCACGGCCCAACAGTAGTTCGACCCGCCGACAGTGCTGTCCGTGCGACGCCGGGGCGTGCTCGCCGTCATCTGTCCGCAGGTGACCTGACGGACGCTCTCCTCATGGATGATCAGCACGACTCGCAGCAGCCGGCCACGCGCCGGGGCAAGGTCCTGGACGCCCTCGTGCGGGCGGAGCGGAAGGTGTTCACCCGGCCCGCGCCGAAATCGGCAAAGGCTCAGATGGAATTCCTCTACACGCGGGCCAAGCGGTCCACGAAGGCCCTCGCCGAACGCCTGGGCGTCTCGGCCCGCACCGTGCAGCGCTACCGCGCCGGCCAGCTGAAGAAGCCCCAGAAGCGCCTCCAGGCCGCGCTGGTGGAGGAGACCGAATCCCAGTGGCAACCGCAGGTCAGGGCGCAGGCTCGGGAGCAGGCGGCGACCTCTGACGGCATGATGGTGAGCGTGGTCGCCTACTTCGGGTTCACCGCCTCGGGGTCCTCCGACGACGGCCGCGAGCGGCATATCACCACCCCGATCTCGCCCACCTACGCCGCGCAGATCCTTCAGCTTCAGGAGGCGGGTGCGACGGAGGAGGAGCTGCATCCGATCGTCGCTGAGGCCATCACTGAACCGTTTTCATCC
This sequence comes from Streptomyces sp. NPDC007205, assembly GCF_040634095.1. NCBI lineage: Bacteria > Bacillati > Actinomycetota > Actinomycetes > Kitasatosporales > Streptomycetaceae > Streptomyces > Streptomyces sp. NPDC007205. Next base: position 79 of record NZ_JBEYEW010000152.1, on the reverse strand, counting down.
TGAATATGTGCAGGTCATCAGGGTGTGGACGGCTTGAACTGCTGTGCTGATGCGGCGGGTGGAGCAGCGTGCTCGCCGT
>NZ_JBEYEW010000151.1:0-2255 GCF_040634095.1 Streptomyces sp. NPDC007205 | reverse complement strand
GAGGAGCACCGTTGAGCAGGCTGCGTTGGCTGACCGCGGGGGAGTCCCATGGTCCGGCACTTGTCGCGACGCTGGAGGGTCTTCCCGCCGGCGTGCCGGTCACCACGGAGATGGTGGCGGATCACCTGGCGCGGCGGCGGCTGGGGTATGGCCGTGGTGCGCGGATGAAGTTCGAGCGGGACGAGGTGACCTTCCTGGGTGGTGTCCGGCACGGGCTGACCCTGGGTTCCCCGGTGGCGGTCATGGTGGGGAACACCGAGTGGCCCAAGTGGGAGCAGGTCATGGCGGCCGATCCGGTCGACGCCGAGATTCTGGACGGGCTGGCGCGTAATGCGCCGTTGACCCGGCCGCGTCCCGGCCATGCCGACCTGGCGGGGATGCAGAAGTACGGTTTCGATGAGGCCCGGCCGATCCTGGAGCGTGCCTCGGCCCGGGAGACGGCGGCGCGGGTGGCGCTGGGCGCGGTGGCGCGCTCGTATCTGAAGGAGACGGCGGGTATCGAGATCGTCTCGCATGTCGTGGAGCTGTGTTCGGTGAAGGCCCCGGCCGGTGTGTATCCCACGCCGGCCGATGTGGAGAGGCTGGACGCGGATCCGTTGCGTTGTCTGGACGCGGATGCCTCCAAGGCGATGGTCGCGGAGGTCGACCAGGCGCACAAGGACGGTGACACGCTGGGTGGTGTGGTGGAGGTGCTGGCGTACGGCGTTCCGGTGGGGCTGGGCTCGCATGTGCACTGGGATCGCAGGCTGGACGCGCGTCTGGCGGGTGCGCTGATGGGTATCCAGGCGATCAAGGGTGTGGAGGTCGGTGACGGTTTCGAGCTGGCCCGGGTGCCGGGTTCCAGGGCGCACGACGAGATCGTCAGCACGCCCGGGGGCATCCGGCGCCTCTCCGGCCGGTCCGGTGGTACGGAGGGTGGTCTGAGCACGGGTGAGCTGTTGCGGGTGCGGGCGGCGATGAAGCCGATCGCGACCGTGCCCCGCGCCCTGAAGACGGTGGACGTCACCACCGGCGAGGAGGCCCAGGCGCACCATCAGCGTTCGGACGTGTCGGCGGTGCCGGCCGCGGGCATCGTCGCCGAGGCGATGGTGGCGCTGGTCCTGGCGGACGCGGTCGCGGAGAAGTTCGGCGGCGACTCCGTGCCCGAGACCCGCCGCAATGTGCGGTCCTTCCTCGAGAATCTGCAGATCCGGTGAGTGCCGTGCCTGCGGTCGTCCTGGTCGGTCCGATGGGGGTGGGCAAGTCCACCGTCGGCCGGCTGCTGGCCGAGCGGCTGGGTGTCGGTTACCGGGACACGGATGAGGACATCGTGGCCGCCGAGGGCCGCACCATCGCGGAGATCTTCGTCGACGAGGGCGAGCCGGTCTTCCGGGCGGTCGAGAAGCGGGCGGTGCGCGCCGCGCTCGCCGAGCACGACGGGGTGGTGGCACTGGGCGGCGGTGCGGTCCTGGACGCGGACACGCGTGGGCTGCTGGCCGGGCAGCGGGTGGTCTACCTGTCGATGGACGTGGAGGAGGCCGTCCGGCGCACGGGCCTGAACGTGGCCCGGCCGCTGCTCGCGGTCAACCCGCGCAGGCAGTGGCGGGAGCTGATGGAGGCGAGGCGGCACCTGTACGAGGAGGTCGCCGCCGTCGTCGTCGCGACCGACGGCCGCACCCCCGAAGAGGTCACCCAAGCAGTGCTGGACGCAGTGGAGTTGAAGCAGGCATGAGCGAGTCAGTCACCCGGATCCAGGTCGCCGGCAGCGCGGGCACCGAGCCGTACGAGGTGCTGGTGGGCCGGCAACTCCTCGGTGAGCTGGCCGCCTTGGTCGGGCCCAGGGCCAGGCGGGTCGCGGTGATCCACCCGCAGGCGCTGGCCGAGACCGGTGACGCGCTGCGCGCGGATCTGGCCGGGCAGGGCTATGAGGCGGTAGCGATCCAGGTGCCCAACGCCGAGGAGGCCAAGACCGCGGAGGTCGCCGCCTACTGCTGGAAGGCGCTGGGCCAGTCGAATTTCACCCGCTCGGATGTGATCGTGGGGGTGGGCGGGGGTGCGACCACGGACGTGGCGGGGTTCGTGGCGGCGACCTGGCTGCGCGGGGTGCGCTGGATCGCGGTTCCGACCACGGTGCTGGCGATGGTGGACGCGGCGGTCGGCGGCAAGACCGGTATCAACACCGCCGAGGGCAAGAACCTGGTGGGCGCCTTCCACCCGCCGGCCGGAGTGCTGTGCGACCTGGCCGCGCTGGACTCCCTCCCGGTCAACGACTACGT
>NZ_JBEYEW010000150.1:0-2273 GCF_040634095.1 Streptomyces sp. NPDC007205 | reverse complement strand
GCGATCTCCCACAGCCCGTCCGGAACAATCCAACTCCACGTACCCCGCCCCATAGACGGACCAACGAGCGATCACCACATAGGACACCGTCTAAGGGCGCGCAGATAATCAACAACACGCTTTCTTGATCTTGCTTGGGATGGGGTTGAGAGCGAGGAACGTCGCGACGTCGGATGGTGTGCGGAAGCGGGCGGTGGAGGCGCTGACGTGGTGGCCGCGCGCTTCCTGAAGCGGGCGGACTTCCTGATTCGCGCGGCTGATAGTCATGGCGGTGACGCCGAAGAGCTGGCCGAGGAGGTCCATGGTGGCGAGCTTGCACAGGTGGAGCACGGTGGCCAGGATCCGGTCTGCTGGGGTGAGTTTGGCTTTTGCGCCGGTACCGGGGGCAACCAGGCGTTCGTGTCCGCGACGCGTGCGGAGTACTTGCTCACGTTGAGCCTCCAGCTCTGGAGTCAGCGTCCTCCCTCCTGGACCGCCAATCCCGAGAACCAGTCCGCAACGCGCCTCCGAACGGCCCCGACAGGGCCGTTCGGTGCTGCAAGGCTCACACAGCCAGCCGAGGGGCGGAGCGTTTTGGAAGTCCGAGTACCTCTGGAGGACCAGAGCCAAGAACTGCGCTGCGGGGAGCCCAGGAGGCCTGTCGGCGCTCTCCATCGCCTGGTGCGCTGGCACGTCCGCACGTGCTCGCGCTGCAGCCGACGAGGGCGAAGGCGGCCGAGTGGTCTGACGGGCAGATCTGCCACACCTGCTACGAGCGCGCCATGCGCGTCCGGGACCGCTGTCCGGGCTGCCGCACGGACCGGGTGCTGCCCGGCCGCGATCCGGATGACGTCCCGGTCTGCCGCGACTGCGCGGGGATCAGCCGCGACTTCTTCTGCGACCGCTGCGGCTTCGAGGGATGCTGCTCGGACGCCGGCTCTGCGACCGCTGCACCCTGGCCGACCGGCTCGCCGGCCTCCTCGACGACGGCACCCGCCAGGATCGCCCCCCAGCTGGTGCCCCTCATGGACCTGCTCCTGGAGCTTGACCGCCCCAAGAGCAGGTTTATCTGGCTCCGCCGCCCCAACATCATTCGTCTCCTGCAGGACCTGGCGAGCGGTCCCGATCAGCCACGAGGGCCTGCAGCAGCAGGAGCGCTGGCGCGCAGCCGCCCACCTGCGAGACCTGCTCATGGAGAGCAACATCCTGCCCCACGCGGACCGACGGCTCCTCCCTACGAACGCTGGCTCACCGAGCGCCTCACGGCGGTCGAGGATCCCGCCCGACACCAGCTCCTGCGCCGATTCGCCACCTGGCACCAACTGCGGCGCTTACGAGCGAAGGCCGAAGCCGGTCCGCCTCAGACGCTCCCCCACGCACCAGGCCCGAAAGCAGACCACCCAGGCCCACACCTTCCTCACCTGGCTCGCACCCCGCAACCGGACCCTCGACCAGTGCCGACAGGCCGATCTCGACGCCTGGCACGCGGACAACTACGCCACCCGCCGACCCGCCCAGCCCTTCCTGCGCTGGTGCAAGGGCAAATATTGCGCCGCCGGTAGATCTCCCCGTCGAACCGCGGCGGGCCACCGCCGTCACGGCGGCCCCGGTTACGGCGGTGGCGTTGCTGGTCCCGCTTCTCCGGAATGGTGTGGCTGATGCCGCACTTGCGGAGGTAGGCGCGGAAGCCACGGGAGGCGTAGGCCTTGCCCGCGACCACGTGGTCCGGTCGGCAGCGCGGTCGGCCCCCACCGATGCGGGGCACTCGGGTCCGCTCGAGAAGCGGCCATTATCGGCCCGGGCGGAGTGGCTCAGTACCGGGATGACGTACACGCTCTGGGCCGACCCCGGCCCGTCCAGCACCGTGCTGGAGCATGTGCCTCTGGGCCGATGGGCCGCCCCCGAGGAGATCGCCAGCGCCGCACTCTTCCTTCTCACCGACGCGGCCGCACACATCACCGGCACCGTACTCACCGCCGACAGCGTACTGCTCGCTGGCCCCACCACGACCTGCCAACCCTCAACCACACGTCAGCCCCAACCAGTTGACGACACCGCTGGGCGGGGATCTTGTTGCGGGCCGGCGGAACCGCAAGGTCGGCCAGGCGACTGGGATCACGCTCCGCGGCGATAAGGTCCTCCAAGATGGCCCAGCCACTGGTGCCCGCGACGTCGCTGAGGACCGCCGAGAGCTTCATACCGGAGGCTTTTCAATTTGGCCACCGATCGGGTGACGAGGCCGGTCGAGTAACGGGCGAGGCCCTCGGACTGTTGAGCGAGATGTCTGAAGTCTC
>NZ_JBEYEW010000149.1:0-2301 GCF_040634095.1 Streptomyces sp. NPDC007205 | reverse complement strand
AAATGGCCTGGCGGGGTGCGGGCGGGATCCAGGTGGTCGGGCTGAGAGCGGGGATGCGCATCTGGACGCTGACCCTGTTCCTGCCGCCGGTGAGGTCGGCTGGCGTATCGGCGGCGCCGACAGCTGGCCCCTGTTGGAGTCCGAGATTGGAATTTTCCAGTTCCAGGGTCTGTGCAGTGCCCGCTGCAGCAGCGTTCCAGGCCTGGGCGGATTCCGGAATCTGGTCGCTGCTGAGGGCCTGAGACGGCAGAGCCGGGTGCCGCTCAGCGCCTCCGTGCGGTCCTAGCGTTCGGTGATGCGCTCCCTGAGGCGGCGCCTCGGGGTGTCGGCCCGGCAACGCTGGACGGCCTCGGCGCAGGCCCAGCGCAGCAGGGGCGAGCCCTGTGCACTGGCCCTCCATCCATGTTGGGGCGTAGGGCCAGTGGTCTGCCTGTTAGGGAGCGGTGTCCCACAGATCGCAGTGGTGGACGGCCCGCAGGTTCGCCGTCGTGGCATTGCCGCCGGCGGGTGCGGTGCGCAGCTGAAGTACGTAGCCGGGGTGTGCGCTCTGTTCCGGCATCGTCTGCTGCATGTGAGCCCGTGGCACGAAGTCGTGGAGGAAGGAGCCCCAGTAGGCGGTCATCTGCGCGGACAGCGCCCGCTGCTCAGGGTTGAGGTGTGCGGCGAGGCCGTACGGTTTGAAAAGGTAGTTCAGCTCGGCCGCGTGGGTTGCGCCGAAGTCGAAGTCGGCATGCTGTGGCAGGTTTGCGGACAGCGGGGAGGTGCGGTCGGCGAATTCGTAGGTGTAGACACGTCCGCGCGGGGAGAGGCGCTGGTCGGTGCGTAGTGCCGGGCAGGCGAAGAGCTGGTCGCCAAAAGCAGCGGCATAGGCATAGTCAGGCCGGGCGTAGGCGCCGAGCGGATACTGGGCCAGCGCGCGGGAGCCCGCGGTTTGGCCGAAGGCCGAGACGAGGGCCCTGGGGTAGGCGCCGGCGGTCAGCGGGTGACCGAAGCGGTCGAAGCTGTCATAGGTGAAGGACAGGCCCTCGTTGCTGTTGGCGCCGTTCATGACGGGGACATGGGAGGCGCGGCCTGCGGTGAACGCGGCGGAGGGCTGTAGCGGCAGTTCAGGTCCGCCGATGGTGTAGTTCCATTCGTGGAAAATACTGGTGCCCTGCTGCGCTTTGAGGATGTCTTTTGCGGGCTTGGCGCGCAGGCAGTCTGCCGCGGTCGCCGGATGCGTGCAGCCCAGCTTGGCGGCGAAAGCAAGGCCGACGGAGACGGCATCCTTGCGGCTCTTGCCGGCGCAGTCGAAGAAGGCGCCACTTTCGATGATGGCAGCCCGGTACAGGCCGCGGCTGGTCGGGGAAGCGAGCTGGGTGCAGACCGCACCGCCGCCCGCCGACTCACCGGCGATGGTGACCCGCGCGGGATCCCCGCCGAAGCGCGCGATGTTGGCCTGTGTCCAGCGCATCGCGGCTTGCTGGTCGAGCAGGGCGAAATTGCCGGTGGTGCCGGGCAGGGTCAGGAACCCCATCGCCCCGAGGCGGTAGTTGAAGGTCACGACGACGGTGTTGGTCCTGCGCGCGAAGGTATCGGGGACGATGTCGCGTCCCGCACCGCCCACGTTGCCGCCACCGTGGATGAACACCATGACCGGCAGCTTGCCCGTGTGCCGGGTGGCGGGCGGGGTGTAGACGTTGGCGTCGAGACAGTCCTCAGCCGTCTGATCCTTCTCGTAGCCCGGTATCCAAAAGGCACTCTGTGGACAATTGTTTCCGAACCGGGTGGCATCCTTGACTCCTACCCAGCCGGGGGCAGGCTTGGGCGCACGCCAGCGCAGAGCACCCGTGGGCGCCTGCGCATAGGGAATGCCAAGGAACTCCCGCCCCTGATCAGTGGCCTTGCCCTGCACCCAACCACTCGACGTCCGTACAAGGACACGCCCACCCCCCTCAGCACCGAGATGGTTGCTCTGGTTGGCCTGGGCTGGCCAGGGCGCCAGGGCCGAAGCCGCGACGAGCGCGGGGAGTAAGACCCGGCGACTCCTGCGTAAAAGCTTCACGGGAAAGGTCATCTTTACGGATTCCTCCTGGCAGTTGGGGCCCGCACGGACTGCGAGCGCTTTGAGACTAGACCACTAGCCTGCGCGTTTCATCTGAGGTGCGTCCAGACCATGATCGGAAAAGCGAAAGTGCCTTCTGCGCTACAAAGGTGAAGCTGGCCTACTGAACCGTTTTCATCCTGAATATGTGCAGGTCATCAGGGTGTGGACGGCTTGAACTGCTGTGCTGATGCGGCGGGTGGAGCAGCGTGCTCGCC
>NZ_JBEYEW010000148.1:0-2385 GCF_040634095.1 Streptomyces sp. NPDC007205 | reverse complement strand
CTGGCCGGGGTGGATTTGAAGCGGTTGGCCCGGCTGGGGCTCGCGCCGATCTCCTCGTCGGAGGCGATGGCCTGGTTCGACGCCGCCCACACCACCGGTGACGCGGTGCTGGCCGTCACCAGGCTGGACACGACCGCCCTGCGCAACCAGAACCCGGACACCACACCCGCAATCCTGCGCGGCCTGGTCCCCGCGGCTCGGCGTCGCGCCGACAATGTCGGGTCGCGCGCCGGGGCCTCCCACTGGCTGGCCGAGCTCGCCCCGGCCGACCGCGAGCGCGCACTCAGCGATCTCGTGCGCACACATGTCGCCGGAGTCCTCGGGCATGCCGACGCGAGCGGAATCGTAGGCGACCGGCCCTTGCAGGAAATGGGCTTCGACTCGCTCACCGCCGTCGAACTCCGCAACCAGCTCAACACGGCGACCGGACTGCGGCTGCCCGCCACCCTCGTCTTCGACCACCCGTCCCCTGACGCCCTCACCGCGTATCTGAGCACGCAGATCTCCGGCCGACCGGCCGATTCGCCGGCCACGACGACCACAGCGGTGACGACGGACGAGCCGATCGCCATTGTGGGCATGGCCTGCCGATATCCGGGAGGCGTGAATTCTCCGGACGAGTTGTGGCGGCTGGTGGCGGACGGTGTGGACGCGGTGGGTGAGTTCCCGGTCAACCGCGGCTGGAATCTGGACGAGCTGTACGACCCGGACCCCTCGACGTCGGGCACGTCCTACACCCGTCATGGTGGATTCCTTTACGACGCCGACGAGTTCGACCCGGAGTTCTTCGGCATGTCGCCGCGCGAGGCGCTCGCCACCGACCCACAGCAGCGTCTGTTGCTGCAGACGGCGTGGGAGGCGTTCGAGAGTGCCGGGGTCGATCCCGAGACGCTGAGGGGCAGTCGTACGGGCGTCTTCGCGGGCGTGATGTACCACGACTACGGCTCGCGCCTGCGCAGTGTGCCGAAGGACCTGGAGGGCTATCTGGCCGGCGGCAACGCGGGCAGCATCGCCTCCGGCCGCGTCGCGTACACCTACGGACTGGAGGGGCCGGCGGTCACGGTGGACACGGCCTGCTCGTCCTCCCTGGTCGCGCTGCACCTGGCGGCCAACGCGCTGCGCCAGGGGGAGTGCGACATGGCGCTGGCCGGCGGCGTCACCGTCATGTCCACTCCTCAGGCATTCGTCGAGTTCTCGCGCCAGCGCGGGCTGTCGGCCGACGGCCGCTGCAAACCCTTTGCCGCGGCTGCGGATGGTACGGGTTGGTCGGAGGGTGTGGGTCTGCTGTTGGTGGAGCGGTTGTCGGATGCCCGGCGTAGGGGGCATCGGGTGCTGGCGGTGGTGCGGGGCAGTGCGGTGAATCAGGATGGTGCGTCCAATGGTCTGACGGCGCCGAACGGTCCTTCGCAGGAGCGGGTGATTCGGCAGGCGTTGGCGAATGCGGGTCTGTCGGCTGCGGATGTGGATGCGGTTGAGGGGCATGGCACGGGTACGAGGTTGGGTGATCCGATCGAGGCGCAGGCGTTGCTTGCGACGTATGGGCAGGGGCGGCGGGTTGGGCGGCCGTTGTGGTTGGGGTCGTTGAAGTCGAACATCGGGCATGCGCAGGCTGCGGCGGGTGTCGGTGGTGTGATCAAGATGGTTCAGGCGATGCGGTATGGCGTTCTGCCCAGGACCCTGCATGTCGATGAGCCGTCTCCGCACGTGGACTGGGCGGCGGGAGCGGTGTCGCTGCTGACCGAGGCCCGGGAGTGGCCGGGGGACGACACACCCCGCAGGGCCGCAATCTCCTCCTTCGGCATCAGCGGCACCAACGCGCACATCATCATCGAGCAGCCGAGTGAGCCCGCGGCCGAGGACCGCGCGGGCGACGGGGCCGAGCTCCCCGTCCTCCCCTGGGTGGTGTCGGGCACCTCCGCCGAGGCCCTGACGGCCCAGGCACAGCGTTTGCTCGCGTCCGTGTCGGGTGCGAGCGGCCCGGACGCCCTGGACGTGGCGTACACGCTGGCCACCGCACGGGCCGCGCTGGAGGAGCGCGCGGTCGTCGTCGGCACGTCCCGGGCCCAGCTGCTCGCCGGTCTCGGTTCGCTGGCCCATGGGAGCCCGGCGCCGGGCCTGATCCGCGGCAGGCGCGGGCAGGGCAGAACCGCGTTCCTGTTCACGGGGCAGGGGAGTCAGCGTCTGGGGATGGGGCGTGAGTTGTATGAGCGGGTGCCGGAGTTCGCTCGTGCTTTTGATGAGGTGTGCGGTTTCCTCGACGGGGAGTTGCCGCGGCCGTTGAGGGAGGTTTTGTTCGCTCCGGCCGAGTCGGCGGACTCGCTGCTTCTGGATCAGACGGCGTTGACGCAGCCGGCGTTGTTCGCGGTGGAGGTGGCGCTGTTCCGG
>NZ_JBEYEW010000147.1:0-2421 GCF_040634095.1 Streptomyces sp. NPDC007205 | reverse complement strand
CTGTGGCGGATAGTTCTTCATGACCACGAGATGTCCGTTCTCAGATCCTCAGGATCCAGTGTCTCGTGTGTCCAAGATCAGGGGTCAAGGCCCGTTGTCCGGTGCGACATGGGCACCGAGAAGAGCCGCAGTGCGCTTGTTCCCCTCCGCCTGGTTGATCTCACCGACCTCCAGGGCCGCGTACAGCCGCCGGCCTTCGGGGTCCTCGTTGAGGGTGGCACGCCACGCCTCCGGGGAAAGCCCTTCCGACTCGCACCACGCACGGGGAGCGGATCAGCGGTCAGCACCCCCGCGAAGTCCAGGATGAGCCCATGCTTGGCTTGATGGTCCGTGGTACCCATGGGCTGCGGCATGCTGCGTGCTCCCTCTCCCTCGGCTTCATAACGACGCTACCGTGCGCCGAGCACGCGGATGCCGACAAGCCTTGCACTTCCTCGGTCTTCTCCGACCGTCTGCCCTACGGCAGTCGACCGCAACCGCCAGCGCTGGCCGCGGGCCGGGTGTGGGCGAGGGTTCTTGGTAGCCGCTTCAGCCCTGTCGTTCTTCGGGCGGCGCCGAGCTGCCGACCGCGAAGCCGCAGCAGGGTCAGCCGCTCGGCGGGGAACTTCCAGACGGCCGTCGGCGTTGGCGGGGTGGCCCTGAGTGGTCAGTGCCGAGGCCAGGGACCGCAGCGAGAGCGTGGTCCAGCGCAACGGCCAGGCCTGATCCCCCGGCTGTGCGGCTCGATCAGAGCTTCAAGCGCGGGCAGGAGACCGGGGTCGGTGACCGTCACCGGCTTACGGCCGGCTCCTGGAGCCCGGATCCGCCCGGCTGGCAAAGGGCACCCGGACAGCGCGGCGATCCCGCGTGGGCGTCGCCACGTTCGTGATGCGCAACGAGCAGCACCTGACCGCCCTGGTACGACAGCGACTCCTCGGTCTCCATGGCAGCCCTCCCGGCAACGACCTACGGCCAGATCATCACATGTGATAGCGGGGAGAGGTGCGGCACCAGTCGTAGCAAGCTCTCATCATCAATTGCATGGAGCGGACATGCGTCCACACTGCCTGTCGGCTACCGTGGTCGAAGAGCTGCAGGGCATCCATGGCAGCAGGCAACTGGGCAGTGAGTACCAGAAATTCGTCCGCCCAGTTTCGGATGGTGTCGGCGACAGCGTCAATAGCCTCGAGCCGTGTGAGATTCCGGGTGCGCTCCAGAACCAGGATGAGGCAGTGCGGATCACCAAGCTCCTCCTCCTTCGCCCAGGAAAAGATGTCATTGACGGTGTCGCCGATGCGCCCGCATAGCTGACGCAGTTCGCCAAGCTGAGTGCATGCCAGTGCGATCGACGGCAGTTCGGCTCCGTCGATGCGTTCGGCAGCGTCCAGAAGGATGGGCATGGCTCCCTGGGTCCTGCGTAGCTGCAGATACTGCTCCACACTCAGTGCCTTGTACTGTCTCTTGTTCTCTGCCTCCTTAATAAGGCCGTGAAGGTATTCCTGCCAGTTCTGCATGGCTCGCTCACGCCAGGAAGCACTCATCCCTTCGCACTCCCGTCCCCATACGTCTGCCAGAGCTGCGGCCAGAGGACTATTCCAGAATCGAGATGGCTGATGCAGGGCCTGCAGGGGCTCTTGGATCTGGTCACGCACCTGATCCGGATCCAGATCAGAAGGCTCGAAGAGGTCATCGGCCGCGAAAATGATGGACATCACGTCCATACCGATATCCAGGTCGGGGCCGGTGGCCGAAGGGAAGAACCTGGCTGCTAGTTCCGGGCCCCGCCAATAGCGGTAGACCTCTTCTCCTGCCGGGTGACGGAGCAGGGCGAAGAGGCCAAACTGCCCCATCCAAGTGATGTTCCGTTCGGCAGCCGCATCGTCCGCCGAGAGACTAGGAGGCCAGGGAATATCCAGCTGAGTAGCTTGGGCGTTGAGAGAGAGGGGCGGGCCAGGGGGGCTCGCGGACGGAGGTATGGTCATTTCGCGTCCTTTGTGGAATCAGCCGCTGCGCCGTCGGCAGCCCCGCCCGGGTGACCGGTGGCATCCGGACGAGGTGTTCATCAAGGTCAACGGGCGGATGCGGTTTCTGTGGCGCGCGGTGGACCAGGATGGCAATGTCCTGGACATCCTCGTGACCGACAGGCGTGACGCGAAGGCCGCGAAGCGGTTCTTCCACAGGCTCCTCAAGGGCCTTGAGTACGTGCCGCGGGTGATCGTGACCGACAAACTCCGTTCCTCCGGCGCCGCCCACCGCGAGGTCATACCCTCCGTCGAGCACCGCTCCTCGAAGTACCTCAACAACCGGGCCGACAACTCACACCTGCCCACCCGGCGGCGCGAGTACGCGATGCAGGGCTTCCGCCGCGTCGGCACGACCCAGAGATTCCTGGCCTCCTTCTCCCGGATCTCACCGCACTTCCGCCCCCGCCGGCACCTGATG
>NZ_JBEYEW010000146.1:0-2426 GCF_040634095.1 Streptomyces sp. NPDC007205 | reverse complement strand
CGCAGCCCGATCGCCTACGAAACAGCGTCCCGACCAACATCAACTACGCTGACACCAGCCGCATAACCCGTGTCCAGGATTCGGGGTCAAGGCCCAACCTGATGGGGCGGGCATGGTCTGCCGTGCCCGCAGCCCGGTGTATGGCCGCGATTGCGCGCGCCGCCAAGAGCGCCGGGTTCCGTCTCGCTCTCTTGTCGAACAGCTTCGGCACGGAACCGTTCAACCCGTACGAGCAAACCGGCGTTTGGGGCTTGTTCGATGTGCACGTCATCTCCGAGCAGGTCCGCATGGCGAAGCCCGACCCAGCCATCTATGAGCTGACGTTGGAACGTCTCGGGCTTCCTGCACAGGCATGCGTGTTCGTTGATGAGCACCTTGCCAATCTCCCACCAGCCGAGGCGCTGGGTATCACCACCGTCCTCGCGACGGACGAAGCCGCCACGGTGGCCGAGCTTGAGGCACTCCTCGGTGTGAGGGCCGCGCTTTCCGTCTAGCGGCGACTTCCAGCCAACTCACTGTTCCTGTAGTGCCCGTGGGTGTTGCTGATCGTAAAGCAGTGGGTACGGTCCGTGCTTGGCCGGTCGGGAGGAGTTGCTGCGATGCAGTGGTCCGAGTACAGCACCGCTGAACGGCTCAAGACGCTGCGCGGTGCCATGACGCAGGAGCAGTTGGCGGAAGCCGCCAACGTCTCTGTGGGTGTTGTGCGGAAGCTGGAACGGGGCGGCACCGCTTCCCTTCCTTCGCTTCTGTCCATCGCCTCTGTTCTTGGGACGGACATCGCCGTGCTCCTCGGCCAGCAGGCGCCCCGTCGCTCCATGGACCGTGACGAGCGTGCAGCGTTGCGCGCACTGTCCGCTGCGACGCACGATGCCGCGATCGGCATCCCCACCGACACCGAGCCGGGCACCGTCGAAGAGCTCCGCGGTGTCGTTCGGCGTGCTGACGCGGCCTATTGGGCGGGCCGCTACACCGAGCTCGGTGCGCTGCTCGGCGCCTTGCTGCCCGAATCTCGCGCCCGATACGACGCTGCAGACGCCGACGAGCGGAAGGCCGCGGCCGGCGTCCTGGCCGATGTCTTCCAGACTGCCGGTATGGCCGCGAACGTGTGGGGTTCACGGGACCTGACCTATGCGGCGCTCACCTACGGTCGGCAGATCGCCGTCCAGGCCGGCGACGATCTGCGGGATGCCCACCTGGCCGCCACCACGGCGTGGGTGAATCTCCGCGACGGGCGGACCGCGCAGGGCTTCGCCCTCGCCGCGGCCCAGGCAGACCGGATCGAGCCGAAGATGTCCGAGCACGATCCGGACCGGCTGTCGGTGTACGGGCAGCTCGTCACGAACGCTGCCGTGGCCGCGTCCCGGGGTGGCGCCTCGCCGGACACCGCGCGGGAGTACCTCTCCCAGGCGCATGCGGTCGGCGCCCGCATCGGGGCGGAGCATGCTCGGGGTCGGCATGCACAACCATTCGGGCCGCTCTATGCCGCCACGCAGGCGATGAGCATCGCCGTTGCCCTCGGCGACACCGGCGGTGCGCTCCGGCTCATGGACACGATCCGGCTGGACGACACGGTGCCCCTCGCCACTCGGGCCCGGTACGGCCTCGGCGTGGCGTTGACGCACGTGGAGTGCCGTCGGTGGGACCAGGCTGCCGATACCCTGGAAAAAATCTGCGGCATGGCGCCGGGGTGGGTGCGGCACCAAATGCTGCCTGGAGTGATCATCTCTCGCCTCGCCGGCGTGTCCGTCGGGCGGCTACGCGGGCTCGCCCACGCGGCCGGTGTACCCCTCACCGTCCGCTGACCGCCCGCTGCCACGCGCCATAGCAGCTCCCACAGTCGCCACCAGCCTGACTGGCACGCTCCGTTGCAATACTGCTGGAGGACGAGCGTGCAGGAGCACGGGACGTGACAGTCCGCCACGTCATGACTTCGTGGCGCCGCCACGAGCCGTGCCTGTCCCTGGCACACCACCGACGGCACGCTGACTGCATGCCGAAATCCACATCCGGCGGCATCGGACACGTGCCGGTTGCCGTCTACTCCTGTGCGGCCGAATCAGCCGCTGTCCGCGAGGCCGAGCTCCACGCACGCCACTACGCCGACGCCCGGCACTGGCATGTGGCCGGCACCTGGTCCGACTACGACCCGTGCGTGCCGTTGGACGCCCGCCCGGCTTGGGCGGCTGCCACGAGCGCACTCTCCTCCGGCCTGGTCCGCGGCATCGTGGTCGCGGGAATCTCCCACCTGGCTGAAGACGCCGGACGACGCGGCGCGAGAGCAGCCGCTTGCCCTCCGCATCCAGGACCACGCAATGGTGGTGCGTCTTACCAATGTCCGTACCCGCCCAAATCTGGGCCACGGGCTCCTCCGGTCGCTCGAAGTGCAATGCAGTTCCGGACGACCTTGCCGACATGGTCCTACTCAG
>NZ_JBEYEW010000145.1:0-2442 GCF_040634095.1 Streptomyces sp. NPDC007205 | reverse complement strand
ACTGGCGCAGACACCACCAAGCCATCGCCCGTCGCTGCCACTACCAAAGAAGAACCAGCTCAGAACACGAAATCTGACTGGAGTACTAAGACTCCCGAAACGCCCCTATGCGATGGAACTCATAGGGGCGCACCCGGTCAAATGGGTTTGGTCAAGAGACCTTCTTGAAGGACGTGAGCTTGTGGACGTTCTCCCACGGCATTTCGTAGACGACCGCTTCTACGACCTGCGCGCTCGGGCGGTCGAGCCGGATCCGGAGGCGGTAGTTGGTCCCGGACACCACCTGCGTTTCGGCGCTCTGGAGAGACACAGCGTGATATGCGGCGTCATCTGTGAGGTGTTGTTCCCGGTTAGCCTGGCTCACCGCCCACGCCGCGATCTGCTGGATGCGGTGGTCGGTGACGTCCTTCACCGGTTGCCAGCCGCCATCAGACCCTGTGTGTCCCGGATTCTCCGTGCCGGAGTGGCCGCACCCGTGCTTGAAGGGCTTGTGAGGCGCCGGGTCAACCTTTTCCATCACCTGATCCTTGATCTGGTCCACGAGATCTGTGATCTGCTTAAGAATCTTGGAAAGATCAAACACCTCTTGCTTGAGCGTTTCGTTCGCATCAGAGGTGAGTTTACCGCTCTGTAGATTCTTCAGAAATTTCTCCGCCTCTTTCCCGGCCGCACTCCCTGACTCCCCCTTGGCTGTCATCTCGGCATACTGCTTTAGATTCATACCAGCGAGCCGGGAAGATATAGCGAAACGCCCCCGGACCTCACCCGGTTCCGTAGTCATGCCTACGCCCGTTTCATGCCCATGACAGTACAGCCGCCGAGCCGCCTTCATGTGCACATTCTGTACCAGTGCGCCAAGCGCTCCTTCGAAATCGGGCTTGCCCGGATGCGAGACCTCCGAGGCCGCGCTGGGCTGCGACTCGGCCATGGCAGGGGCTGCGCCGGCTGCACCGATTCCGAGAACTGCTCCCAGTGAAAGAGTAATTGCAGCATATCGGTTTGCCAGTACAGTTGAAGACTTGTGCGCCTTCTTGTGTTGCCCGGTCATTTTGGCTCCTTGTATACGAAATTAGATGGGGCGAGCGCCCCGGTCATTGCTCGGTCGGTGAGGGGCGTGTATGTCCTTTGGACCCGCGAGCGACGCGTTCCGCACGCTGTATTCGCCGACTTGCGGTGTGACGCGGAACACCTTTGTCGACTCTTCGGGAGGGGAGACGCAGGGAGTCCAGCGGCGCACTGGACTCGGACGGCGCACCCGCACGATGAACGGGCCGGAAGCCGCCGGTCTCAGACACGCATCGTGCCCGAGGTGATCAAGAGACCCATCGAGGCGGGCGCCCGGGCGGGTGATACGCCCAGTGAACCTCTTTCATCCTGAATAGTCGCAGGTCGAGAGGGCGTGGAGGGTTTGGACGGTGCGGCTGATGCGGCGGGTTGAGCAGCGTGCTCGGTGCAGGGTCCGCCAGGACTTAGAGGCCCTAACAAAGGCGCTGCACGTGGCGGTGGGTGATCAGGCAAGTAGCGAGGCCGAGGAAGGCTTCGTGTCGCGCCGTTCCCAGCGGATTCGCAGGCGGCGGAAGCCGTGCAGTCAGGCGATAGTGTGTTCGACCAAGTACCGGAAAACGCCCAGGCTGGAGCCGTGGGGTTGGCCTCGTTCAGCGATGACCGGGCGGATGCCGCGCTGCCACAGCAAGTGCCGGTACTTGTCGTGGTCGTAGCCGCGGTCTGCGAGGAGCGCATCGGGTCGGCGTCTGGGTCGGCCGACGACGCCGGCCACGGCCGGGACCGTGTCCAGCAAGGGTAGCAACTGGCTGACGACGTTGCGGTTTCCGCCGGTCAGCGACACCGCGAGCGGGGCGCCCTGCCCGTCGGTGAGGACGTGGTGCTTGCTGCCGGGCCGTGCGCGGTCGACCGGGCTGGGTCCGCTTTGGGTCGCGTCGGGCCGCCCGGACGTGGGAGGAGTCGATCACCGCCCGGGACCAGTCCAGCTTCTTCGCGGCCCGCAGCTTCTTCAGCAGCACGAGGTGCAGCTCGTTCCAGACGCCAGCCTCGTTCCAGGCGGCCAGGCGCCGCCAGCAGGTCATGCCCGAGCCGAAGACCAGCTCCTGGGGCAGGTCTCCCACTGGATGCCGGTGTGCAGCACGAACAGGATCCCGCACAGGGCTTGCCGGTCCGGTATTCGCGGCCTGCCCTCGACCAGTTTTGGACTCGGTTTGGGCAGTAACGGCTCGATCCGCGCCCATAGTTCGTCCGAGACGCTCCACTGCCGCTACTGTCTCTTCCCCACGACCGGACCAACGAGCAATCAGGCTGACAGTCACATGATCGACGGCTTCTGTTAGGATCTCTTAGGGCGTGCAGATCTTTAACTTGTGGCTTTCTGCCTGGTGGTTCGTTGGTCTGGCGTGAGCGGGTTGGATGGGCAACGGATCGTGCTGGCAG
>NZ_JBEYEW010000144.1:0-2560 GCF_040634095.1 Streptomyces sp. NPDC007205 | reverse complement strand
GCGAGCACGCTGCTCCACCCGCCGCATCAGCACAGCAGTTCAAGCCGTCCACACCCTGATGACCTGCACATATTCAGGATGAAAACGGTTCACTGCTTACCGTCTTCCGCTTGCCTCACCACATAGGAGGTGCTCTTGTTATTGGCAATCACCCGCAGTCAGGCGCTAGCTCCCCAGGGCCGAACAACCTGCTGCCGGAAGGAGACAACGCTGTGCTGAGTCCTCTCCAACTGACACCAGTACACCTGGTTACCCGTTACGCTTACAGGACCGCGCTGGCCTAATACGTGAACGCGTTGAACGCTTCAGACAGCAGACGTCTGGTCAGCACGGACTTACCCTCGCCCGTCGGGCCGACAAGTCGGACGTCGTGCCAGGGCACAGAGACCACCTGCCAGGTCGCGGTGGGGACTAGTGTCGTGAGTCGGGAATTCGCTGCGTAAGTCCTCGGTGGTTCGGCATGATGGCCGGGTGGCTAGGACGGGACGGCCGAAGGCCGCGCTGGTGTTGATCGATGACGAGCGTGAGACGTTGAGCCGCTGGGCCAGGCGTCGGACTTCTTCGCAGGCGCTGGCCCTGCGGTGCCGGATCGTGCTGGAGTGAGCAACGGCGCTTAGAACAGAGACGTTGCCGCTCTGCTCGGCGTCGAGGAGCATACGGTGAGAAGGTGGCGGGCCCGCTTTGTGCGGGACCGGCTGGAGGGCCTGACCGACGAGCCACGCCCGGGTGGTCCCCGGAAGATCACCGACGCCCAGGCGGAAGAAGTGGTCGTCAAGACACTGGAGACCACGCCGAAGGACGCCACGCACTGGTCTACACGGTCGATGGCCAAGGAAGTGGGCCTCTTCCAGTCGGCCATCACGCGTATCTGGCGGACCTTCGGCCTCAAGCCGCACCTGGTGGACCCCTTCAAGCGCTCGAAGGATCCGCAGTTCATCGAGAGGGTCCGCGATGTGGTCGGCCTGTATCTCGCCCCGCCCGAGCATGCGCTGGTGCTGTGTGTGGATAAGAAGACGCAGATCCAGGCGCTGGATCGGCCGGCTCCGGTGCTGCCGATGATGCCGGGCATGCCAGAGCGCCGTACTCACGACTACGTGCGCGGCGGCGTCACCACACTGTCCGCCGCGCTGAACACCGCTACCGGCGAGGTGATCGGCCAGATCCACCGCCGGCACCGTTCCATGGGGTTCAAGAAGTTCCTCGTCCGCATCCACAAGGAGATACCCGCGGGCCTGGACGTGCATCTGATCTACGACAACGCCTCGACGCACAAGACCCCGGCCATCCAGCGATGGCTGACCGCACACCCCCGCTTCCCTGTGCACTTCACGCCTACCAGCTCCTCCTGGCTCAACCAGCCCGAGCGGTGGTTCGCGCTGCTGACGGACAAACAGATACGACGAGGTGCCCACAGGAACGTCCAGTCCCTGGAGAAGGACATCCGGAACTGGATCAACACCTGGAACGAAGACCCGAAACCCTTCGTCTGGACGAAGACCGCGGACGAGATCCTCGAACGCCTCGCAGGATATCTGAACCGAATCCCCGACTCAGGACACTAGGGCTCATCTTCAAAGACCACCACGTGGTGGATCATGGTGGGGTGATACGCCGTCATGGACTCACCGATCTGACGGCCCCGGATGTCGGACCGGCAGGTCATCGGGATAGTTTACAAGATCCGTACGGGGATCTCGTGGCGTGACCTGCCAGAACGCTATGGATCATGGCAAACGGTCTACCCCCGCTTCCGCCGCTATGGGCTCGACGGTGTGTTCATCCGGGCCTTGCAGCAAATCCAGGCCCGGGCGGACGCCGCTGGTGACATCGACTGGCTGGTCGAGATCGACTCCCATCGTCCGAGCCCACCAGCACGCCGCCGCGACCGAGCCAAAAGGGGGGGCGGCACCGGCAGGAGGAACCGGACGATCACGTTCTCGGCCGATCCCGAGGAGGACTGACCACCAAGGTCCACCTCGCCTGCGACGGCAAAAGGGCGGCCTCTTGCTGTACTCATCACGCCGGGCCAACGTCACGACAGCGTCTGTGCGAGGACCCTGCTGGAGCGGATTCGCGTTCCCCCCAAAGGCATGGGCCGACCACGCTGCCGACCCGACCATGTGATCGCGGACAAGGCATACAGCTCCCGTGGATTCCGCGGCTACCCGGGGCAACGCGGGATCGCGCACACGATTCCCGAGAAGGACGTCCAGCGCAAGCACCGCCGCAACCGCGGCCGGCGAGGCGGCCGACCACCACAGGGCTTTGACCGCGAAACCTACCGTCGTCCGCAACACCGTCGAACGCTGCTTCAACCGTCTCAAAGCCTTCCGCGGCATCGCCACCAGATACGACAAGACCACCACCACCTCCTACGAGGCAGTGGTCAGTCTGGCGTCGCTCCTGCTCTGGGCGGGACTGTAAGACGTTCGGCTCTGGCCCGTAATCGGTGGTAACGCTTCGTATTGATCATTGGAGCAGGATCCGCTGGCGTAGGAGCGGGAAGCCGGCGCGGCCGTGCATCTGCCTCATGATCTTCTTCGTGCGGGTGTTGACGCCC
>NZ_JBEYEW010000143.1:0-2599 GCF_040634095.1 Streptomyces sp. NPDC007205 | reverse complement strand
GCGGCGCGAGTACCCGATGCAGGGCTTCCGCCGCGTCGGCACGACCCAGAGATTCCTGGCCTCCTTCTCCCGGAACTCACCGCACTTCCGCCCCCGCCGGCACCTGATGACCGCCCCCGACTACCGCACCCAGACGACCAAACGCTTCACCATCTGGCACCAGATCACCGGCACCACACTCATGGCCACGACCGCCTGAACCAGACACCGACCACACCACCGGCATACCTCACTCACCTACCACATAAGCCACTTGACAAGACCCGGCCAACCTGTGTGGTCAGAGCACTAGCTTGATCTTTAACCTGTGTGGCGCGGCTTCGGGGTGGTTGTCTGCTTTTTTGGTCGATTCGCTGGGGTCTGTCCAGTAAACGGCCCTGTCTCACATTCGGTGGTGACGGATCGTGCTGGCTTGTCGTTGGCATGACGTGCGGAATGTCAACGAGCTTGTGGATGTGATGTTTCCGGGCCTGTCGCCGCTGGTCATCGAGGAGGTGAGGGACGAGGGCGAGCGGATTCTGGTGCGGGCTCGGACACCGGCGGAACCGGCGCCGTGTCCGGGTTGCGGGGCGGCGTCCGGACGGTTGCATGGCTTTCACATGCGGACGGTGACCGATGTGTCGGTGGACGGGCGGCGGGTGGTGGTCCGTGTGCGGGTGCGGCGCCTGGTGTGCCCGGCACGCGGCTGCCGCCACACCTTCCGCGAGCAGTTGCCCGGTGTGCTGGAGCTATATCAGCGCCGCACGACCCGTCTGACCAGGCAAATCAAGGCCGTGGTCAAAGAGTTAGCAGGCCGGGCAGCAGCACGGCTGCTGGCGATACTTGCCGTGGGACTGTCGCGTCACACCGCCCTGTTGCGCATCTCGCTGCCCACCGGGCGAACACCCCGCGTGATCGGCGTCGATGACTTCGCTCTGCGCCGGCGGCACCGCTATGCCACCGTGGTGATCGACGCCGAGACCCACGAGCGGATCGACGTGCTGCCCGACCGCACGGCCGACACCCTGGAGGCGTGGCTGCGTACCCATCCGGGCGTCGAGGTCGTGTGCCGGGACGGTTCCGCGACCAACGCCGAGGCGATTCGCCTGTGGCATAACCTGTGCGAAGCCGCCCTGAGCGAGGTCAAGGCGCACAGCAGCTGCTGGGCCACCGCGCTGGACGCGCCCTTGTACGACGGACCCCGCGCACAGACCACGCTGGAACGCTGGCACCAGATCCACGACCTCCTTGACCAGGGTGTGGGCCTGCTCGAATGCGCCCGCCGTCTGCAGCTGGCCCTGAACACTGTCAAACGCTACGCCCGCGCTGATCGGCCCGAGCGGATGCTCCGCGTCCCCAAGTACCGTGCCACCCTTGTCGATCCCTACCGCGAACACCTGCGTAAGCGCCGGGCCGAGGACCCCCACCGTCCCCGTCCTGCACCTCTTCGAAGAGATCAAAGCCCTCGGCTTCACGGGCTGCCTCAACCTTCTGCACAAGTACATCAACCAAGGCCGCGCGGACGCCGACCGCAGCCACATCTCCGCGCGCAGACTCGCCCGAATGCTGCTCACCAGGCCCGACAACCTCAAGGCCGAGCAGCATGACCTCCTGGCCGAGCTCACCGCCACCTGCCCCGAGATGACCGAACTGACCGCTTGCATCAGGGACTTCGTCCCGCTCCTGAAGCCCGCCGCCGCGGGAAATGCCGACGCGCTCGAGCTCTGGATCACCCAGGTCCGCGCTGCCGGTCTGCCGCATCTGCACGCCTTCACTCGGGGTCTGGAGCGCGACCTCGACGCTGTGATCCCCGCGTTCACACTCCCGTACAGCAACGGGCCCACCGAGGGCGTCAACACCAAGACCAAGCTGATCGCGCGGCAGATGCAAGGCCGGGCAGGATTCACCCTTCTCCGCCACCGCGTCCTCCTCGGATGACATCACCCTTCGTCACCACCGAATGTGAGACAGGGCCGTTTACTGGACCCACGCTTCTCGATCTCGTCTTGGGTACGGAGGCTGATCGGTCGGTCTTTCTCGCTCTCCGGGCGTCGCTGGGAGTCTGCTCGACGAGGAGGGCGAGATCGTAGGCCTCTTGTACGCCTGGGGCGGCGCCGAGCATGTCGCGTACGGTGTCGGTGTCGCCGTCACGGAGGGCGGCGGTAACGGCCAGGGAGACGAGGGCCGACGTCGCGGGGCTCAGGGACGCCGGAGGAGACTCCGTATCCACGACTTGAGCCGGCTGGCTGAAGAGCATCGCTCTCTGCGTGTTCAGTTGTATTTGCGCGACCCCCGGCGCTGGCCGTCGAGCTTGCGAGTTGCTGAAGCATTCCGGGCGAGTAGAGATGCACCTATAAATTCTGTAGGTGTCCGCCAAAGACTGTGCGGGCTTTGCATACGCCGATTATGGAAGCCGCGACTACGTAGCCGCGAGACTCGCGCATCTGGAGAGCCCTGAGATACCTGTGTTTAAGGCGGGCCGCATGGCGTGGAATGGAGCTTGCCAGTGCGGCTACAAGCCGGGGAGAATTAACGCTGCGGCCGTAGTTGGATTTCGGAACGTGTGCAGGAGCTACTAGGATAATGATCACCATAGCAGTTACTGAACTCAGGCTTGAGC
>NZ_JBEYEW010000142.1:0-2762 GCF_040634095.1 Streptomyces sp. NPDC007205 | reverse complement strand
TGCCCGCGGTGCGCAGCTCGAACAGCTCGCCGGGGCGGGCGCCCGTGATCAGGGCCGGGACGACCCGGGAATCGGAGCAGGTGATGAACAGCACCAGCGGGGACTGGCCTTCGGCGAGTTTGGCGAACTCCTCAGGGCGCTGTCCGAACGTACG
Source organism: Streptomyces sp. NPDC007205 (assembly GCF_040634095.1). Lineage (NCBI taxonomy): Bacteria > Bacillati > Actinomycetota > Actinomycetes > Kitasatosporales > Streptomycetaceae > Streptomyces > Streptomyces sp. NPDC007205. The sequence goes on along the minus strand of NZ_JBEYEW010000142.1, from coordinate 2,608 downwards.
GGCACTGTCGATGAGGGGCTGCATGAGTGGTATTCCTCCTGGGCACGCTATGAGCGTCTCGGGCTTCGAGCGAGCCCCGGCCCGCGGCAGCTGGTCTTTCCTACGGACCGCTTCTCGCGACGAGGCTCGCCAGATGGGAGGGGCCGGTTGGGTTGCCCTCGGGTAGTCCGACCGCTGTGGCTTTAGGTCAGTGGCCTTCCGGCGTGCCCAGGCTCCTCCTGGACGTTTCCGCTCCCAATGGTTCAGACACGGCTGACCAGCCTTTGTTACGGCTGGATTCTTCGTATCTATAAGAGACTCCGCTTACCGCTCGTCAGGTTGTGCGGGCCTGAGGGCCACTGCCACCGCGTGCCCCTGGCAGGCCCGGTGCTGAGGCTGATGACATGTTCCGGGACGGTGAAGCGGTGATCATCTCGACCCAATTGGATGACATCGTTACAGGTCCCGCCGGTCATCGATACCGCGCAGGGATCCTCTTCGAGCCGACCGCACGCAACAGGCGTCCATCACCGCCCCTCGACCACAGCACACCTACGATCGTGCCCTATGTGACGGTTTGCTCGTTGGCCCACGTATGGGGCGCGGTGAGAGTTGGATTGTTCTGGACGGGCTGGGGAGATCGCGAAGCCGTTGATCCCACCGTCGAGGTGCGGCCGCAGGGCGGCAGCACGCACGACACGCTTCCCAATGTTGAAGTCAAGCCCCAGCAGTTACAGGCGGTGCGACTTGGTAGCACCTGCGGTCACGGATCAGGGGCCACAGCACGTTGACGCGGCGTCGGGCGAGCGCGAGCACGGCTTGGACGTGACGCTTACCCTCGGCTCGTTTGCGGTCGTAGTACTTCCGCGAATGGGGTCGAACCGGATGCTTACCAGCGCGGACGTGTAGAAGACCCGTTGCAGGCGCCTGTGGTATCGCTGAGGCCGGTGGAGATTGCCGCTGATCTTCCCGGAGTCACGAGGTGCTGAGGTCACGCCGGCGAAAGCAGCAAGACGGTCCGGCGTGGGGAAGGCGTCCAGGCTGCCGCCGAAGGCAACGAGGAACTCCGCACCGAGGACCGTACCGATGCCGGGCATGGACTGGATCACTTCAGCCAGTTCGTGTTCGCGAAACCGACCTTCGATGAACTTGTCGGTCTCGGCGATCTCCTCGTTGAGGGCTATCACCTCCTTCGCCAGCGTGTGCACCATCTTCGCGATGGAGCTCTCGCCTGCCACGGCGGTGTGCTGTCGTTCAGCTGTCTCAACAGCCTTCGCCGCGAGAGTCTCCGGGGAACGGACCTTCCTGTTGCGGAGCCAGGTGGTCAGTCGACGCGGGCCAGTGCGGCGGATCGCCGCCGGAGTCTGGTAGCCCGTCAACAGCTGCAATGCCCCGCTCGTGCCGATGTCCAAGGTGCGTTGCAGGGCCGGGAACGTGCTGTTCAGCAGGCCCTTGAGCCGGTTGATGGTGCGGGTGTGCTCGGCGACCAGATCCACCCGGCGCTCGGTCAGCAGGCGCAGTTCGATGCCCGCGTCATCGCCCGGACAGATGGGCTGCAAGTCTCGCCGCACGCGGGCCTGGTCAGCGATCACTCGCGCGTCCCGGGCGTCGGTCTTGCCCGCTCCGCAGTAGCTGTCGAGGCACGGTTGACCACTATGCCGGGGATGTAGACGAGTTCCTGACCGTGTTTGATGAGCAGGGCGATCAGCAAGCCGGGCCCGCCGCCGGCCATGTCCAACGCCCACATGATCTGTCGGCCACTAGCGAGATCCAGGACGTCGCCAATCAGCTTCAGCAGCTCGGGTTCGTCGTTGGCCACCCGCTGTGACAGCAGGGTCTCGCCCTCGCTGTCCAGGACCAGAGTGTGGTGGTGGGCCTTGCCGCAGTCGGTCCCTGCCCGTATTCGGCTCATCGTGCTCCAGCTCGTCGTGCGTGCAGTACAGACCACAGACGACCTCGCCGGCATTGCTCTGCACAGCGACTTTCTCACACTTCCCAATCGGCGGCCGAGTCGTCGTGGAGAACCGGGCGGCCAAGCCAGCAAAGCCACGAACGGCAGCAGCGTGAAAGCCACACCCGGTTCCCCTGGGTGCCACAACCTCCTAATGCCGTTTGTCAAGCTGCAGCCGTGACAGGGAGCGTCCGTTGGTAGCACTGTCGGTCGCGTATCAGCGCCCACAACACGTTCACCCGTCGCCGGGCCAAGGCCAGGACCGCCTGTATGTGGCGCTTGCCTTCCGCTCGCTTCCGTTCGTAGAACCGGCGCGATTCCTCGCAGCGCCGGATGCTCAGCAGCGCCGACTGGTAGAAGACGCGTTGCAGGCCGCGGTGGTAGCGCCGGGGCCGGTGCAGGTTGCCGCTGATGTTCCCCGAGTCCCGGGGCACGGGGGCGACGCCGGCCAGGCTGGCCAGACGATCCGGGCTGCCGAAACGGCTGAGGTCGCCGCAGGTGGCGGCGAGGAACTCGGAGCCGAGGACGGGGCCGATCCCGGGCAGGCTGGAGATCACCTCTGCCAGTTCGTGGTCGCGAAACCGGGAGGCTTTTCAATTTGGCCACCGATCGGGTGACGAGGCCGGTCGAGTAACGGGCGAGGCCCTCGGACTGTTGAGCGAGATGTCTGAAGTCTCA
>NZ_JBEYEW010000141.1:0-2762 GCF_040634095.1 Streptomyces sp. NPDC007205 | reverse complement strand
AGACTTCAGACATCTCGCTCAACAGTCCGAGGGCCGCGCCCGTTACTCGACCGGCCTCGTCACCCGATCGGTGGCCAAATTGAAAAGCCTCCGGGACAAGGGTGATGCATGGTGCGGTGATGGAGACCTGGCATGCTTCTGCAAGCCGGACCCGAGGCCCAGGAAAGCAACCGGCTGCAGGCCGCCTGCCTTCTGCGAAGGAGGCACCGCTGACCGGCAGGAACCGTCATTCCTCAACGGAGCGGCCCGCACGGGCCTCTGGCGCGTGGTGATGGCGTGAGCGCGGGCCGCCGTCGGATCACGGGTGCGAGTCGCTCCAGATCTGTCGAACGGCCTCGGCTTGCGTCCGAAACTTCGCTGGTCGGCCAGTCCCATGGTCCTGCAAGGTCAGCCACCCATCTTTAGCTGGGCCAATCGGCTGAAATAGGATAACAATGTGTTCCGTGTAACCGCGAGCCGATCCAATAATCCAGTATGAATGATCCGTTAGATGCCTTAATCGCAACTTACTCCTGGGCCGCCGTGACTGGCCAGGACACGCCTTCCCAGATGGTCGGAGACGTTACGCTTCGCGGTGCACGCGAGGAGGCCAAGGCCGTCGGCCAGTCCCGCTCCGCAGCGGAGCCGCTGGGCGAGACGCCTGAGTAGGAAGGCAGGACGCCCTGCATTCTGGGCGGGTGAGCGTCCGCTCGAGGGGATTCGTTGATCGTGCGGCGGTGCTGAAGCCCTGCAGAGGGCCCTCGACGCGGACCTATCAGCTGGGCCCGACTCGGCACCTGGTCACTGGCCGACACGGGACCGCAGCGCCTCTTCCAGCTCCGTAAGCCTCTCGTACACGGCGGCGGCTCGCTGTACCTTGAGGAACGTGGCGAACCGGGAACGAATCCTCCCTATTGCCAAGATCGCCCCATGGGAATGGAGGAACGGGTAGTCATCGGCAAAGGCCGAAGCATGTACACACGCCTCTTCGACACGGCCCAGATCCAGCAGCACGTCGGCCAGGCGTGCCTGGGTGAGAGCCCGTAACCGGCGTTCATGGGGCGCGCGCCACTGCACCGCCCTGCTGAAAGCAGCGACCGCACCAGCTCTGTCGCCGAGCGCGTGAAGCGTCATGCCCTGCTGGTACGCGAGTCCGGCTCTCGGATATGACGTGAACGGACCTGCTCCGCCTGTAGTTCCGTCGAGGGCACGCTCGGCTGCGGCCAGGTCCTCGATGGCACCGGGGGCGTCACGGACGAGCGTACGAGCGTATGCCCGTTGCGCCAGCAGAAAGGCCCGCAGGTCACCGTCGTCCAATGTGCCGGCAACGTCGACAGCGGCATCCGCCAGGTCTGCCGCATACCGCGGTACCTCGAGCGAAGCAGCCTGGACGCTCATCGCCCGCAGCGCGATGGCGCGTCCCCGTCGATCCCCCTCTTTGACCGCGATTCCCGAAGCCAGCAGGTAGTAGCGCTGTGCGAGCCCATGATGCCCTGCGTCAGCGGTCATGTCCCCCATGAGGTGGGCCAGTTGCCCCACCGCAATCATCACATCCGTGCGCACTGGCGGCCGTACCAGGGATGTGAGCAAACGGCCCACGTCGTCCGCTGTGTAAGCCGCCGGTACAGCTCGAGCATGGCCGCCACCGAACTGTTCTTTATACGAGGCGAAGGAATCGATCATGGCATACAGCAACTGCGCCTCGACGGTGACGGACCGCTGTCGTCCGAACTCCTCCGCGGTTGCTGTCACGTATGCACCTGCTGTTGAAGCCAGGAGAGCAGCATCTTCCTTGGTGTCAACCGGGATCTGGCGGTAGATGAGGTCGAGCAGGGGGGGCCGACGAGCAGGGTCGGCGTCAAGTCCGGCCAAGACAAGCAGTTGCTGAACCGGGTCTTCACGATCCGCCGCTGCAATGTCGAGGATGTCCATCTCCTGTGAGTCCGGTCCCGGAAGAAGTCCGGTATCCGCCACCCGCACAGGACGGCCAATACGGCGAGTCAATGTTTCGGCAACCAGGGCGGGAACGGGTGCCCTGGGGCAGGATCCGGCGAGCCAATGAGCCACCGTGGTCCGGTCGTATTGGAGGTTCAATCCTTCAAAACGGCCAATGTAATTGACAGCTTTGGCGAGGTCCGCGGCGCTCCAGCCCGCCTCCGACACAAGGCCTGCGAGCCGTGTGTTGCGTTGCCCTTGGCGAGGCATCAGGCGCCTCCTCTTCCCCGGTAACTTGCTCACGCCCTCGACTGGAAGGCAAGCGCTATCAAGTCTGCGGAGCCGCTCGACCACCTCGGCAGGCGCATTTGCGCCACCCTTGGGTGTTTTCAAGTCATTCTTTGGCGAGTAAAGATCGTTGTCCGCCGCCGGGCGAAGCTGCTGTTGAGCCTGGTAAATCAGACGAACACTGCGTGTCGGCGGGCGGCATCAACCGAACACGATGATGCTCGGGCCCTTGGCTGATCAAGCGGCTGGCTCCCTCAGTCATCTTGCCTGCCAAGACGGGCGACGCTCCGATGAAGCTGCTGCGGCCATTCACAAGAGCCAAGAAATCCGCGATCAAGTCCCACCTCAGGCCATCAACTGGCTCGAACCGCCGGGCCCTGGTTTACCCAGTCCTGCACGGGCTGGGCTTGATGTGCTTTGACGGACATCCGCGATCAGGGGTTCAGCCCCGGGAGGATGTCCGTCATGGAGAGCATGGGGAAGAAGGAGCCCCGCCCTCGCTGGTCGTTCATGCCGGGTTCAGGGCCGAGGCCGTGGAGCTGTGCCGGTGTGGTGACCGC
>NZ_JBEYEW010000140.1:0-2922 GCF_040634095.1 Streptomyces sp. NPDC007205 | reverse complement strand
GGCCGACAGATCCTCAACAAGGCAGCCTGGCCAGTTGTCCCACGGGTCAGACCCTGGCCCCGGACGACGCCCCACGAGTCTCACAGTTGTCCCAGCCCAGGCGGACCGACCGCACCCACCGCCCCAGGTCCTCGCCCTGGTGTACGACGGTGCCCGGCGACATGGGCAGCTCGCCGCCGGCCTCCAGGTGGAGCCGGACGAGGTGGAAGGCGCGCTGCCATTCCACCGGCCAGGCGGGGCACCATGACGGGTCTATGTCCTCCAGCTGCTCGCGCCGTTCCTCCGACAGCGCCCCGGCCGCCGACTGAACCGGCAGGCCCTCGGCACGCCGCCGATCGTTCTCGGCGGCCCGGCGGGCGGCGGCGCGAGTGTTCTTCAGAAGGATCCCTACCCGGTACCCCTGGTAGGTGGCGTCCAATGGCGCCAGGAGGTGGCCCGCTTCCGCTGCCCACCCGCGCGCCGCGGCGAGTCCTTCTTCCCAGGCGACGTCGTAGTGGCTCCAGATCATGCCGAGCTTCTCTAGCTGCGCGATGCGGTCTTCGTCCATGTCCCCACGGGCGTAGACCCGCCTCGCGTCGGCGATCCATTGTCCCAGTGGAAACCCGGCGAGCGAGGCCGGCCACGCCTCGGCTTCGGCCTCCTTCCGGCCCGCGGCGGGGACACGGTAGGTGAAGGGGACGCGCAGGTCGCCGTGCTGGCGTGCGTAGATGACGGCGGCCTCGATGCCGCGCCGCCAGTGGGTGTGTTCAGGGTTGAGGACGCGTAGGTTGATGAACGCCGCCAGCTGCGCGGGGTGGCGCGGGGTGGAGAACTTCAGCAGCTGCCGGGCCGGCACGGACAGTCGGTTGCCGAGATGACCAACCGCTTCACCATCTGGCACCAGATCACCGGCACCACACTCATGGCCACGACCGCCTGAACCAGACACCACCCGCACCACCGGCATACCCCAACTCACCTGTCACATAAGCAACTTGGCAAGCCCCCGTAGAGACCCCCGCCTGGACCGCCCAGGAGCCTCCACGCCAACGCGGCAGGCGAGGGGTGGCTTAGGTCACGCAGGAAGTTCGGTATCAGGCGTAACAGGCCAGCCAGTCATGTGTCCTATGAGTGAGGCATACAGCAATGTATTGCGAAGATAGGTTGAAGGCGTCAAATTTACGCCTTCAGCCTCAATTAATCTCACGCCCCCGCATGACTGCGGTGGTCACTCAACTCTCTGTCGACATCCAAGGAGGATGACATGTCTGCACGTCACAAGAAGGCACGTAAGACGTCAATGGTAATGGCAAGCCGATATGTTGCCATGAGTGGGGTGGCGTTGGCCCTGACTGGCGGCCTGCAGATCCTGAACGCCACCACCAGCTTAGCCGACGTCAACCGCGGCCCCGGTCATGTTGCGGCTAAACATGATCTGGGTTATCCAGTAATTACCTATGATTTTATTGGTGACGTCCCGCAGAGCGTCCGGGTGTTGGTCAAAGAGGCTACGGAAAAATGGAATATGGCAGTCGGTGACTATATATTTCAGGAGCCTTATGAAGGTCATCCGGCTACACTGCACGTCAGCATGGATGATTTAGAGTCTCCACGGATCGGGGAAGCTTTCGGCAAAGGGAGTAGTGGCTATAATCCGGGCCCTAAATCTTGGAGTCACACTCCTTTAAGGTTGGACAGGGCGTTTTTCGACAGCTCGGGCCATGATCAAAAGCTTTCCAACATTGTCCATGAGTTAGGCCATGTCCTGGGGTTGGGTCATTCCTCTGGTGGTGAGACGGCGGGTGTCCCGGGGCTGAGCGACGAAGTCATGCGGGAAAAGCTCGTGAACAATGCTCCCACGTCTCCCAGCAGGGGGGAGGTTGATGAGGTGAGAAAGATTTATCAGGAAGACCGGGACGCCCAGCGGAACGCTGAGAAGAAGGATGGGCAGTCGAAGCCTGGCGAGCAGAGGCCGTCTGGCAGGGGGCCGGAGCGGCCACAGGGGCCCCGTGAGAACCAGCCTTCGACCCTCCCGAACTTTTCTGCCCCGGAATGGGAAAGCGGCTCCGACAGTGTCTACAGGAATAGCCGGACCGGGGAAAAGTGGACACGGAACGGAAATACCTGGACCAACTTGGAGACCAGGCGAACTCTCGAGGGCGATGGCATTCACTGGGACCAGCCTGAGGTCCGCAGGGGGAACTTCGAGTACCGGGGCATGGGCCTTGAGGCGGACTTGGGCGGTGCGCGGGAGCGGCGGTCGGCGGACGGGCAGTATCAGCACGACGAGGTTCCCCTGGACCCAGGCTTTCATAAGCGGGCCGGCAAGGCCGGGGGTCCTGAGGTTGGCTCAGCTGGTGGCAGGTTCACGGATTCCAGCGGCCATCAGCTGGGGCAGGAGGCCAACCATCAGCAGGAGGAAGCTGACCGGGAACGGGAGCGGGAGCGGGAAGCTGACCGGAAGCGGGAGCGGGAGCGGGAAGCTGACCGGAAGCGGGAAGATGATCACGCTCGTGAGGTTCGGTAGTCCTCTGCCTGGGGTGGCTGAGAGACCGGTGACCGGCCGGAGGGCTGGTTGAGGTTTCTCAGACACCGACCAGAGGGGGCCCGCCCCTCCGTGTTGGTCGTGTCTTGTGGCTGTGGGGCTCGCTGTGGGAACGCCGATCGGCGTTTTCCCGCACCGGGCCCCGTTTCGTGGGCAACCTGCCCCTGCACGACACGGCGCGCAACCAGATCTGGCCGGAGAACGCCCTGGATCTGCCGGCCTGGACGGCGATGCCGGGGTCTTGTCAAGTTGTTTGTGTGGTAGGTGAGTTGAGGTATGCCGGTGGTGCTGGCGGTGTCTGGTTCAGGCGGTCGTGGCCATGAGTGTGGTGCCGGTGATCTGGTGCCAGACGGTGTGGCGGTTGGTCATCTGGGTGCGGTAGTCGGGGGCGGTCATCA
>NZ_JBEYEW010000139.1:0-2974 GCF_040634095.1 Streptomyces sp. NPDC007205 | reverse complement strand
CCCGAAAACACCACAGCCACAAGCTCATTGACATCTCGCACACCACACCAACGGCGCCCGTCACCCTTGGTTACCACCGATTACGGGCCAGAGCCGCTCGTTTGACAGATCCGCTACCATCGTCTCAACCACCGTTACGAGTGGAAACCAGGCAACTACCTGGCCATTCTCGGGCTGGCATCCGCCCTCTGCTGCTACAAGCGGTTCCTCAAACTGACCATGTAGGACACGGTCTTAATCCCCACCGGGCACTGCTTTCTCTGGACTCACACGTCCCAGTCTCCAGATGCCCGCGATCAAGGGGAAGCCTCACCGCGCCAGTCCCCGACCCTACTTACAGGCTGTTCAAAGAGCTGTGCCGCCGGTGGCTTGGACTGATTCGTTTGTGGTTCTCGCCCATGATGATGTCTGCGGCAAGGCTAGACCGAACAAGCGTCTCAATACAAGATGGGTCTGTGCGTCCGCGACACCGAGGGCCGTGGCTGCGTGGCTCTTTGCGTGAGGACGAGGGTAGCGGCCTCTTCTGACGACCCAAGCGAGCCGAGCGAGGAGATCGCCGCCTTCCATGGAATGGTCAAAGGGGGAGTATGTCCCGCGAACCGAACACCTGCTTGAGTACATTGGTTCAGGCGGCGGGGTTCACCCCCGCGCAGTTGGCACGCGCGTTGCGCGCACTGGCTGCTGAGCAGGGTATGCCTGCGTCCTTCGACGACAGTGCAGTGCGGCGTTGGCTAGGCGGTACTCAGCCTAGGCCGCCCGCCCCAGCACTGCTCTTGGAATGCTTGTCCCGTCGCCTGGGCCGACCGGTCACCGCACAGGAGGCCGGCCTTACGCACACCCCAGCATTGGTCGTGGATCCGGCGTGGGAGGCAGATCCATTGCGCAAGCTGGCCCAGATTACCGGCGCTGAGCTCGACCCCGCCCGTCAGTCGCTGCTGGGAGCCGACGGTTTCAACCTGTCCGCCCTGTTCGTGCCAGATGATGTCATGTCCACTCCCGCAGGGGGCCAGCCACCATCGCACGGACCGGAGACAGTGCATCCTCTGCCGGTTACGGTCGATCGCTGGCACGGAATGTCACATCTGTTTCATATGGCGGCCGAGAAATACGGCGGAGAACCGGTGAGGCCTGCTCTGGCCGCGTTCGTCGCCCATCGCGTCATCCCCGTCCTGCACTCACCGGCGCGCGCGCGGGACCGCCACAGCGAGTTGTCCGCAGCTTCTCAACTGATCCTGTTGCTGGGCAATGTGAGCATGGACAGCGGTTATGACAGGACCGCTCAACATTACCATCGCATAGCCGCCCGGCTCGCCGCCGACGCCGGTGACCATGCCACCCTCGCCATCGCTTTGCGTACCATGAGCGCTCACGCCTACGAGCTGGGTCATCACACACCTGCCGTCCTGCGCCTGAGCAAACAGTCTGTCCACCACGCCAGCGCCGCCCCGCTCGCCGTCCAGGCATATACGCAAGCGAACTATGCGGTGCTGTTGGCCTATTACGACCGGCGCGCCGCTTTGGACGCCCTCTCACGCGCTGAACATCTCCATGCGCGTGCCCATGCTGATGCCCCTCCCGGGCCCTTCACCGCTTACCCGGTCGGCGGGCTGTATTACCAACGCGCTCAGACACTCAACATCCTCGGCGACCGCCCTGGATCCGTGAGCGCACTGAAGACGTCCCTTCGCCTGCGCACTGCGGCCGAATACCGCGCTGCTTCCCTCACCCGTGCCCGCCTCGCTGAAACGCACTTCCAAATGGGCCACCTCGAACAAGCACTGCCTCAGTGGCAAGCCTTCCTCACCGCCTACCCCAGTCTCAGCTCCGCCCGTGCCAGAGCTCACCTGCATACCCTGAGACAACAACTCCAGTCGTACCAACGACACCATGCCGCTCGCCAACTCCTCGCGCAGGCAAGGGGCTTCGACCACGATCTCGCATGAGGGTTCGTCAGCGGTCTGTCGATCGAACGGCTCTGTCCCATATCGGCACGTGCGAGACGTCAACTCCTCTTTCGAAACAATGTTTTCGGCGTTGTCGATGAGGGTGGCCAGGTAGAGCCGGCCCTCCTCGGTCGGGACGTAGGTGATGTCGCCGCATCAGCGGGCATCGAGTCCGGCGGGGTAGGGCTGGCGGGGCTGAGCTGGCCGTTGGCCGAGTGGCGGCGCCGGGTGTTGTAGAAGCCGTTGATGACCCTGTTGCCCAATTGACCTCACGCTGCGATGTCAAGGGCTGCCAGTCGGGAGATACGCGTGCGTGCGAGAGGGGTTTCGTTCCACCAGGCGTCGAGGCGGATCAAGTTGATGGTGGTTGCTGTGAGAATGTGCGCGAGTCGTGTCTTGGCCAGGCCGATGTAGCGGGCCCGGCGGACGCCGGCGGTCGCGACGGCTTGATGGATGGTGCCTTCCACGCCGACGCGGACCGCGTAGCGGTCCTTCCACTCGTCGGTGGACTGCTCCGCTCGGACGCGTTCCAACACCGCGTCCTGTTCCTGGGGCCGGACAGTCAGCTGCCGCCCGTACTGGGTGGATCGGGTGCACTGATCGCGCATCGGGCAGGGCGCGCAGGTGGCAGTCGCGAAGCGGATGCGGATAGTGTCAAGGCCGTTGTTGTCCACGCCCTCCGTCCAGTACCTGCTGGTGGCGCCGGTCGGTCAAAGCGCCTGCCTGGCCTGCCAGTTGATAGTGAAGGCGGACTTGCCGAAGCCTCCACCCGATGCCGGCTGCCGGGTGTTGTTGGGCCGGACTCTGGGCCGACGACGCTGACGCCACGAGTGGTCGGCGCGGTGAGCAGCAGCTCGGCCGAGGTGTAGCCAGCGTCCAGGAGATGCTCCCCTGGTAAGAGACCCTTGCTGGTGAGTCGGTCGTGGACCTCCTCGACGACCATCGCATCGTTGACCGTGGCGTCGGTCGTGACAACGTGGGTGATCAAGTGCGGGCGCTTCGACGTCTTTGGGTCATCACAGCTCTCACTG
>NZ_JBEYEW010000138.1:0-3138 GCF_040634095.1 Streptomyces sp. NPDC007205 | reverse complement strand
CGACTGCCTGTACCAACGAGCTCCGTTGTGCTTTCGCCTCGAACCCTCAACGTGCTTGCGGCACCTGCGAAAACGCTAACTTCCCGGCCTTGGGGCTTCCATCTTGATCGTGGACACCGGTTGTCATGCAGTGATGGCCAGCGTAGTTGATCTCTGTTCGAAGGCGACTGCGCGAGGTAGCCGATCGTGGAGTGCCTGCGCCGGTGGCTGTAGAAGCCGAGCCAACGAAAGACTGCGAGCCGGTCGGCGCGTGCGGTCGGCCAGCCAGGCCGGTTGGGAAGGATCCCGCTTGAGTGGGTGAAGAACGACTGCGCAGCGGAGCTGCTCGCGGAGGCGCCGACCGCTCCCATGGATCGGAGGATCCCGGCCTGGTGGCACGTGACTTCGGATCTCCCTGCGTCCATGAGCACGCTTGCATCCGGGGTCGGCCCTACAGCCGGATCTCGCGCAGGCGCCCCGCCTGCGCGAGATCATCGCCAACCTCCACGCCTGCGTCGATGAGGCCAAGCAGTAGGGCTGGCTCGGCGAGATCGCGGGCCTGGGGGGTGAGCCTCCCCGCGGCGAACGAGAAGCTGGCCGCGATGAACCGCCTCACCGAGCGGCACGTGTGGGGTGCTGTCACGTTGTCGGCGACAGGGTGAGATGGTCTCCGGGTTGGGTCGGGCGAGGGGGCTGGTCGTGTCGGGTGGGGTGGGGTGCCGTCGTACAGGAACCACCGGTATCCGGCGGAGATCATCGCGCACTAGGTGTGGCTGTACTTCCGTTTCCCGCTGAGCTTCCGCGAGGCCGAGGAACTCATGCTCGAGCGGGGCCTGATCGTCTCCTACGAGACCGTCCGCCGCTGGTGTGTGAAGTCCGGGCAGGCCTACGCCAACTGTCTGCGCCGCCGGCGCCCACGCCCCGGCGGCAAATGGCATCTCGACGAGGTCTTCACCAAGATCAATCGAGTCCAGAAGTACGTGTGGCGAGCCGTCGACGCCAACGGCAACGTCCTCGACATCCTGGTCCAGAACCGGCCGGACAAGCCCGTTGCCAGGCGTTTCTTCCGGAGACTCCTCAAGAGGGCGGGTCAGGCGCCCCGGGTGATCGTCACCGACAAGCTCAAGTCCTACGGCGCGGCGCACCGTGAGGTGATGCCGTCGGTGGAGCACCGTTCGCACAAGGGCCTGAACAACCGGGCGGAGAACTCCCACCAGCCCACCCGCCAGCGTGAACGCGCGATGAAAGGCTTCCGCAGCCCCGGCGGTGCGCAACGGTTCCTGCCCGCGTTCACCAGAATCTCACCCCACTTCAGACCCCATCGCCACCTCATGACCGCCCATCGCCACCGCCTCGAGATGCTCATCCGCTTCGCGATCTGGAACCACATCACGGCAGCTACAAGCCTGCCCCCGGCGGCCTGAACCACCGACCACCACCCAGCCTCACCCTACCCTGACGCCTCATCAGATGAACGCGCCTCCGACCACGCGACAATGCCCTCTCGGGAGCATGTCGTGGACGGTAACCGTGGTGCCGTCGGCGGGTCAGACCCGTTGTTGCCGACGGTGATGGCGTAGGTGCCCTGCACACGGTGCAGCTTGCTTTTCACAAGCTCACAATCTTAATCGAAATGCCCGCCACTGCCAACGTAAATTGCATATACGATACTTTCCCAGATCGAGTATTTTCCACACCAGAACTGACGGAAGGCGTCTTGCCTCGCACCCTTGACGGGTGCCCCACCTTCGCTTGACGACGAGGATCGGGATGCCACAGCTCCTCGCTGAGCACAACTAACCCGTCGGATGTCATCAGTCCCATTCCATCACATCCGCCACCGGCAGGAGCCTTTTACAATGTTTGTCACTCTGGCAACAGTAAGCCACAGCTACACGGATGAATTCCGTAGCGATACCGAAGGGAGGCGGACAGCGCCTACCAGTCCGCTTCAGCCAGCCTCAGCCGCGGTCACCTCCTCCAGGCCCGCAGAGGAAATATCATGAGGACGGGATCCACACGGCTCGACCGCCCATGCATGGCTGGTACCAAGCTGATGACCTCCGCCTTCCCGATTGCCAAGCGCCAGGACGGCGAACCCCCCAGCCTTGCAGACGCCTCACAGGTCGCAGTAATGCGAAGCCTCACCCGGACATGCCTAATCGACCATGGCCTGGACTGCATATTGGAAGACACGGCACTGATCGTCTCCGAGCTGGTTACCAACGCCATCCAGCACAGCGCCGGGCAAGAAGTCACGCTAACTCTCGACGGTTTGGACGGCTACCTGCTGATTCAGGTACACGACGGCATGCCCAAGCCCCCACTAGCCAAGAGCAGACCATGCAACAGCCAGGAGACCGGCCGGGGACTGTGGCTCGTAGAAGCCATCGCTAACCAACGAGCCGGCTCCTGGGGAGCTAGCGGAGACGGCTCAACCACCTGGTGTCTTCTTGCCCTGTCAACTGTCCCGGAGGCCACCATCCGAATACTCGCGGAGACGGCCCCAAAATCAGCCGTCGCCGACAAATAACCCACCCAGCCGGAATCAACAGGCCAACCGCGGCACCCAAGCTCACAGACGTGCCCCGAATCCTGCATGTTCAAAACCCGCACATCGACCTCGCCGACTTACATCAATTCTGCAGAGCAACGTCACAGACCAATGCATCACTCGCAGGACCCATCTACCTGGGAACCCCACTACCTGAAGATTGGACTACCCGTGACCGAGAATGTCTCAGCAGATACCGAAGATATATCCGAAAGATTTCTTCGAGGAAGAATGATAACTGGCACCCTCCTCTATGACGCTTACCTCGTATACCGCAAACAAGAACGCTCGCCAACCTGCGTTCATGGCCATGGTTATAGCGCAGGATGCATCCTCGACATTGAGACGAATGAGAGATGCGGGAAGGGGGTATTCGTGAAATCGTGCACGCGAGGAGAAAATGCGCGGCCCGAGCCAGCAGAAGTCGATGCTGATTGCAAGCTGGCCGCCTTGCGGGCGAGGCAAAATGCCCACGCAAAGCAGCGGTAAATCTCTGTGGCCGCAGCATCGCCTTAGAGCTCGTAACACGATCTTGGTGAGGTGTGCTGGTCTGGCGTGACCAGTACGACGATTCCGCCGTTCGTGAGGTGTGAGGAACCGGCCGT
>NZ_JBEYEW010000137.1:0-3181 GCF_040634095.1 Streptomyces sp. NPDC007205 | reverse complement strand
GGCTCAAGACGGGCCCACTGCCCGTTCGTCAGATCCCCACGTCCCACAGGACGTGATCACCAACCAACAAGATCAACTTTCGCAACAGACCCTAGGCGGCTCGGCCCCAGAGCTCAGATGGCTGCTTGACCCTCTACCAGGTCTTCGACGCCCTTACAGGACCTGCTGAGGTGCTGGACCGGCCCCTGCACCACCTGCGGCCGCGCCCTGCCGACCACAGAACCAGAACCTGACGAAGCACTAGGGACCGCTCCACGCCACCGTCGCCCGGGTTTACGCCCGCGCCATGAAACGCGGCATCGACCGGACCCGTGCACCTCAAAGCGGCCGCACTCCTGCAGATCCTGGCAAGAGTGCCATGTCTGGAGCACTCAGGCGAGTCCTTCGCCCGGCACGTCAACGGGGCATCCCTGATTCTCAACGGGCACCAGCTCGACTACCCGTCCAAAGCGGCTGCCGGCCCGGTACGCGACGCCGTCCCCGGAGCACTGGGCGTCGTCCGGATCGCCCGACGACCGAGCGACTTCACCATCGGCTGATCCCGCGTGCCGGGCGTGCGAAGCGCCCACCGCCTTCAGCGCGCCACAGGCCAGACGCACGTCCCTACTGGACCGGCTTTCCGACTACGAGGTCCGTCCCATCAACATTACGGCGTCCTCGGCATACCCAGGCTGTGGTGCTGTGCCACCTGCGCGGCAGACAGCACACTGCGGTAGATCGCGGTCTCGTCGATCTGTCCCGCGAAACACAAGCTTGACGGGCTGCTGGGCCAGCCGGCCAGTCCACCCAGCTGGCCTCCGCCTACATGCCAGTAGCCCGCATAATCGGCGCTGGTGACGACTCGCGGATTACTCGCCTGCAGTGTCCCATCCACAAACAGCTGCATTCCCCCACGACCCTGGGTGGCGACAACGTGATGCCACTTGCCGTCGTTAAAGCTCGCCCTGCTGCTGATGGTGCGGGCGCCACCGGCGTATACACCGAAAACGAGGCGGCCGTCGTTCGTCATGTAGACATGCTTGTCGTAGCGGCGACTGCGCATCATCCAGGTACGGCTGTCGAAACCGACGAGTTTCCCTCCGGTTGTCGTGCTGGTCTTGAACCAGGTTTCAAGGGAGTACGACGTCGGAGTGGGGCTGGGGCGCTCGCTATAGGTGTACCCGTCAGCTCCGCGGTAGCCGACGGCGGCATTGGAGTCGGGTACCGCGCCGGGGATGATCCCGCGTGTGGAGGCACCGCGGTGGATGCCGCCGTTGCCGGCACCGGAACTGTCCGCGGCGAAGGTGCCGTCGGTCTCTTCGAACCGCCAGTACAGGTCGGCTCCGTCAGCGAGGACCCGCTGCGCGTAGCGGTTCGCCGTCCTGGCCGTGGTGACCTTGGCGGGCTTGGACAGGTGGCTGGTGTGGGTGCCGTCGCTGGCGGTGATTCGGTAGCTGTAGGCGGATCCTGTGGCGATGTCGGTGTCGGTGAACGTCAGCTGCGGACGTATCCAGAGCAGGGAGGAGCCGGTGACGGTGTGGATGGGGGTGTGGGAGCCGTTGCGGTAGACCCGGTAGGTCAGTTTACTGTCATCCGGATCCAGGCTGGACTGCCAGCGCACATCGATCCGGCCGGGTGTGGTGCTGGAGACACTGACCTGGGGGGCCGAGGGGGCGGTGGTGTCGGGGCCACTGGCGAAGCGGGTGAGGCTTTGCTGCGGCTTGCCGTTGACGGTGGTGAACTCCCCGCCCACCCACATGTAGGCGGTGCCATTCTTCGAAGCGGTGGTCAGCACCCGCGGCCCGATGTGCTCGCCGATCCCGTCATTGGTGTCGGGGAACCAGCCCAGCAGCCTGGGTGCGTTCACCGGCTCGGCAAGCAGATGCTGGCGCTCCCACAACTCTGGAAGTTGGCCCATTCTGCTGCAGTCGTGGGCATGTGAGGCGGAATACAGCACGCCCTTATAGACCTCGACCGCCTGAGTCGCGCCGAAGCACTTGTCCCGCCAGCGTTCATTGAAGCCGTCGAGATCGAAAGCCATCCGGCCGTCGTATGCGATGGGACCGCTGAGCCGACGGCCGCCCAAAGGCCGGGAATAGTTCTCGGTGGCGGCATAGAAGCCGGTGGTGTCTGTGGTGATGTCCTTCACCGTCATGTTGGTGGCAAGGAAGCCCGCCGGATACCTCTTGGTGAGGTTGCCGTTGGTGCTGTTGAGGACGGCGAGGGCGTGTGAATCGGCACCGTTCACGTGGAAGAAGTCGCCGCCGAGGATGACATTGCGTCCGTCCGGAGTCACCTTGACTGCCCGGCCGGGCTCGTCGGCGTCCGCCTTCCACGGGCGCAGCGCCGCGGACGTGCTGGTGACTGAGGCGAAGTAGCGGCGGGCCTGGCCGGCGACCGTGGTGAAGTCACCACCGAGATACACCGCGTCGTCGGTGGCGGCCAGCGCCCGCACGGTGGCGTTCACCGACACCTTGAAGCCGGTCTTCGGCATGCACGTACGAACGTCGATGGCCGCCACATTGCTCACCTTGACGCCGTTGACCGCCCCGAAGCGCCCACCCGCATACAGCGTCCTGTGGTCCGGCGACACCGTCAGCGCCCGCACCGTCGCAAGACCTGAACCCACCGTGAACGACAGCTTGCACGACGCCGGCCTACCCGTCGCCGCGTCGAGCGCCACAAAATTGACCACCGGCCGCTCACTGCTGCCGGCCGCCGCATCCGGCGGCCTGACGGCCGAGAAGGTACCGCCCGCGAAGACCACCCCACCGCTCTGGGCCATCGCCCATACGATCCCATTGGTCTGCCACGTCGGCAGCTCACCCGCCATCATCGCTACCGGAGCAGTCAGCGCAGCCGCCGACGGCGCCCTCACCACTCCTAATCCGGCCAACGACGCCACAGCCACTGATAAGACGGCCGCACGGACCCCCACCGAACGCACACGCATTGTGTCCCATGTCCTCCCTGTCGCAGGACATGACAGCTTACTGACTTCGGCTCGTCAGGGTGCTCTTTCGCGTAGTCCGTGGTGAGGGGGTGTTGGTTGTAGTCCGTGGGGTTGTGAGGTACGGGGATGGGGGCGGGTTGACCGCTGCGGGGCGCCAGCGCCGGGAGACGGTACGGATGCAGGCGGCCGAGTTGTTCGAGCAGAAGATCAAGCCGCTGCAGGTGGCGCGGCGGCTGCGGGTGAGCAGGA
>NZ_JBEYEW010000136.1:0-3248 GCF_040634095.1 Streptomyces sp. NPDC007205 | reverse complement strand
AGCCGGTCCGGCACGGGCCTGGGGCCAGGAGCTCTCTGCGGCCAGGGCGGCAGCAACGGCTCGATCAGCGCCCACAAGTCGTCGTCCACGATCCACGGCCGGTTCCTCACACCTCACGAACGGCGGAATCGTCGTACTGGTCACGCCAGACCAGCACACCTCACCAAGATCGTGTTACGAGCTCTAAGGGACTTCCGGCCAGGATGAGCGAACTTTTCCGCATCCGGAAGAACGTCACCGGTACGACCGCCTCTTCAGCACGGCCCACAAACCAATCAGGCGGCAAACCTGAGGACACTCAAAGAGGAGATATGGCATGCGGTTGACCGTCATCGGCACGGGATATCTCGGAGCTGTGCACGCCGCGTGCATGGCCGAGATCGGGCATGACGTCCTCGGGATCGACGTGGATGCGAGGAGGATCAAGGCACTGGCCGAGGGACGGGCGCCCTTCTTCGAGCCGGGGCTGGACGAGGTGCTGGCCAGAAACGTCGCCTCGGGGCGACTGCGTTTCACGACCTGTCTACGCGAGGCCGCTGGCTTCAGTGAGCTGCATTTCGTCTGCGTCGGCACTCCGCAGCACGGCGATTCACCCGCCGCCGACCTCAGCCACGTCGATGCCGTCATCGACGGTCTCGCTCTGCATCTGCGGCAGGATGCCCTCGTTGTCGGCAAGTCCACCGTCCCCGTGGGCACCGCTGAACGGCTCACCGCCAGGCTGGCGGCACACGTGCCTACAGGCATCAAGGCCGAGGTGGCATGGAATCCGGAGTTCCTACGCCAAGGTTTAGCCGTCCACGACACACTGCGGCCGGACCGGCTGGTCGCAGGCGTCACCACCGCACGCGCCGATGCGGTCCTGAGGGCCGTCTACGCGCCGATGCTCACCGCTGGCGTCCCCTATATCAGTACAGACCCGGCAACGGCCGAACTGGTCAAGATGGCCGCCAACTCCTTCCTGGCTACCAAGATCTCGTTCATCAATGCCATGGCCGAAGTGTGCGACACGGTCGGGGCCGACGTGGTGACGTTGGCCGACGCCATCGGCCACGACCCCCGCATCGGGCGGCGCTTTCTGTCCGCCGGCTTGGGTTTCGGCGGCGGATGCCTGCCCAAAGACCTCCGCGCCTTTGCCGCACGAGCGCAGGAACTGGGCGTGGACCACGCGGTCTCCTTCCTGAGGCAGGTCGACGAGATCAATCTTCACCAGCGGTGGCGCACCGTCACGGCCGCCCGGGACCTGGTGGGGGGTGACCTGGTCGGCCACCGCATCGCCGTACTCGGGGCCACCTTCAAGCCCGACAGCGACGACGTTCGAGACTCGCCCTCGCTCACCGTCGCCGCCGAACTCCACCGCCAAGGTGCCGAGGTCCGGGTCCACGACCCCCAAGGCATCGAGAACGCACGCACCGCGTTGCCCGGACCCCACTACGAGGACGAGGTATCCGAGGCATGCCGGGATGCCGACGCCGTCCTCCACCTCACAGAGTGGTCGGAGTACCGCTCACTAGATCCTGACGCACTCGCCGCATTGGTGCACACTCCGGCCTTGCTCGACGCGCGCAACTCGCTCGACACCGGACGATGGGTGTCTGCCGGATGGAACGTCCGCGCCCTCGGTCGTCCGGCCACCGCACCGTATCCGGACTTCCGGAAGCCAAGCGTGACGACTCCTCGGACATGGCAGCCATGACAGGTGTATTGCCGCTCGACCGGCCTGAAAGGCCTCGCACCCGCGGGAAGCCACACACCGGGCAGGGGGAGCGGCAATATCAGCGAATGGAACTCCTGGTAGCAGTCGCGGATGCTGCCGCGGCGCCCTCTCCCCGCACGCCACCAAACCATCACTTTCCCTCTCTGAGCTCCGGAGCTGTCCATGACGATGTCAAACTTCAGTGGTGACGTGGATGGTGAAGCATGCTGACCCTGCCCGGCCCGGAACAAGACCAAGGCCTTCACCCACAGACACCAGCAACCTGTCATGCGGCCGACTCCCCTCTGCCGCGGGTTAAAGCGGCGAGTCATGTCCCTCAGCAGATCAGCCGCACAGCTGACCTCAACGGCCTGCCCGCATCAGCCATTGAATTCCAGCTGTTCGCCCAGTGGCAGCTCCACAGCACCCTCTGGCCATCGCCCCAACAGCGCCATCTGGTCAGCGCGCTGGTCTACCTGCGCCGCACCGGCCGCTACTGCTACGACCTCAGCGAGCACGCACACCAGGCCAGGTCCGAAACACGAGCACTCAATGCTGACATCGTGCGCCATGTCCTGAGCACGGCGCACCCGGTGGGAGCCATCGTGCACATCCTCGGCGAGCCCCACACCGGCACGGTCGTCCACGTCAGTGTCGGCTGGGACCGACCCGACCCCTATCCCGCGCCCTGGTATGTCGTCGCCGTGCCCCACCTGCAGGTCTGCCGTGCCCACGGAGCGGACGAAATCGAACCGGCCACTCCCGTAACGGGGGAGAGGGCTCGCCGGCCCGGCGCCTTCAGTCAGCAGCCGCTGCAATCCCAGGGAGAGTCATGTCCCGCCGTTTGTTCATCTCGGGGTCTGTGACCGAGGGGCACCCCGACAAGATTGCCGACCGGATCAGTGACACGTTCCTCGATGCCCTGCTCAAGGAGGACTCGCGCTCGCGGGTCGCCGTGGAGACCCTGATCACGACCGGCCGGTGCACGTCGCCGGAGAGGTCACCACTACGGCGTACGCGGACATCCCGGGTCTGGTCCGCGATACCGTCCTCGACATCGGCTACGACGCCTCCCACAAGGGTTTCGACGGCCGCTCATGCGGGGTGTCCGTGTCGATCGGTGCCCAGTCCCTGGACATCGCACGGGGCGTGGACGGCACCGGCGAAGACGCCGACCCGCTGGACGTGCAGGGCGCCGGTGACCAGGGATTGATGTTCGGGTATGCCTGCGACGAGACGCCGGAACTGATGCCGCTGCCGATTCAGTTGGCTCACCGGTTGGCGCATCGGCTCACCCGCGTGCGCAGGGCATTGCCCCCTACCTGCGCCCTGACGGAAAGACCCAGGTCACCATCGAGTACGTGGGCAGCCGTGCCGTGCGCCTTGATACGGTCGTCGTCTCCGCCCAGCATGCCGCAGACGTCGACCTGGACGACCTGCTGGCACCCGACATCCGCACCCGGGCCTTGACCCCTGATCTTGGACACACGAGACACTGGATCCTGAGGATCTGAGAACGGACATCTCGTGGTCATGAAGAACTATCCGCCACAGT
>NZ_JBEYEW010000135.1:0-3299 GCF_040634095.1 Streptomyces sp. NPDC007205 | reverse complement strand
GCTGCGGCGGGTGTCGGTGGTGTGATCAAGATGGTTCAGGCGATGCGGTATGGCGTTCTGCCCAGGACCCTGCATGTCGATGAGCCGTCTCCGCATGTGGACTGGGCGGCGGGAGCGGTGTCGCTGCTGACCGAGGCGCGGGAGTGGCCGGGGGGCGACACACCCCGCAGGGCCGCAATCTCCTCCTTCGGCATCAGCGGCACCAACGCGCACATCATCATCGAGCAGCCGCTCGAAGCCGAGACGGAAGCCAGTGCTTCCGCCGCCCCGACCGGAGTGATCCCGCTCTTCCTCTCCGCGCGGGACGAGGCTGGACTGCGCGCGCAGGCCGAGCGGCTGCACGCCCACCTGACGGCACACCCCGAACTGCCCCCGGCGGACGTCGGTTTCTCACTGGCGACGACCAGGGCCACCCTGGAACGCCGTGCCGCAGTCGTGGGCGAGGACCGTGCCGAGATCTTGCGCGGCCTCGACATCCTGGCACAAGGTGAGAAAGCCACCGGTGTCGTACGCGACGACAGCGCCGTCTCCCGCGGGAAGACCGCATTCCTGTTCACGGGGCAGGGCAGCCAGCGTCTCGGCATGGGCCGCGAACTCCACTCGACGGAACCCGTGTTCGCCCATGCGCTGGACGAGGTGTGCGCGTACCTGGACGACCAACTCGGACGGCCGCTGAAGGCCATCCTGTTTGCTCCCGCCGGCTCCGCCGACGCGGCGCTGCTCGAACAGACAGACTTCACCCAGGCCGCGCTCTTCGCCCTGGAGGTCGCCCTGTACCGCCTCGCCACGAGCCGCGGGGCCGCTCCCGACTATCTTCTCGGCCACTCCGTCGGCGAGATCACCGCGGCACATGTGTCGGGTGTGCTCTCTGTCCAGGACGCCTGCACGCTCGTCGCGACCCGCGGCAGGCTCATGCAGGCAGCCCGCGAGGGGGGTGCGATGGCCGCCCTCCAGGCCACCGAGGACGAGGTCCGGGAGACCCTCGCCGAGTACGGCGACGCGATCGCGGTAGCCGCGGTCAACGGCCCCCGTGCCGTCGTCGTCTCCGGCGACGAGCCCGCGGTCGACAAGGTCGCGGCACTGTGGCGGGCCAAGGGCCGCAAGAGCAAGCGGCTCACGGTCAGCCACGCCTTCCACTCGCCCCATATGGACGAGGTGCTGGAGGAATTCCGTGCCGTGGCAGCACAGCTCACCTTTCACGAGCCGCGCATTCCCGTCGTCTCCAACGTGACCGGTGAACTCGCCACCGGCGAACAGCTGCGGTCGCCCGACTACTGGGCCCAGCACATCCGCGAGGCCGTCCGTTTCCACGACTGCGTACGGTTCCTCGAAGCGCAGGGCGTCACCGACTACCTGGAGCTCGGCCCCGACGGAGTGCTGACCGCGATGGTCCAGGACTGCCTGTCGGACGAGGTCGGCGCGATCACGCCGATGCTGCGGGCCGGGCGACCCGAAACCGTCACCCACGCGGCGGCCCTGGCCCTGCTGCACCTGCGGGGCGGAGCCCTTGACCCGGCGGCGACCTACCCCGGCGGCCGCCGCGTCGACCTCCCTACGTACGCCTTCCGCCGCGACCGTTACTGGCTCACGTCCCCGACGACTCCGGTGGACGCGGCGGGACTCGGTCTGGACGCAACGGACCATCCACTGCTCGGAGGCGCTGTACGCATCGCTGACCGGGACGCCCACCTCTTCACCGGCAAAGTCTCCCTTGCCACACATCCGTGGCTCGCCGACCACCGGGTCCAGGGCACGGTGTTGCTGCCGGGGACGGCGTTGCTCGAACTTGCCCTGCGCGCCGGCGAACAGGTCGGGTACGAGCGCGTGGAGGAGCTGACGCTGACCGCCCCGCTGGTGATCCCCGAACACGGTGGCGTCCAGCTTCAGATGGTTGTCGCGGAGCCCGACGACTCCTACGCCCGGCGGATTGATGTGTTCGGGCGTGTGGAGGGTGATGGGGGTGGGTGGACGGTGCATGCCAGTGGTCGGTTGACGGCTGGTGTGGGTTCGGGTGAGGGGCTGGGTGTGTGGCCGCCGGTGGGTGTGGTGGAGGTGGATGTCGAGGGTGTGTATGGGCGGTTGGCGGAGGCTGGTTTTGCTTATGGTCCGGGGTTTGCCGGTCTTCGTCGGGTGTGGCGGGGTGAGGGTGAGGTGTTCGCTGAGGTGGTGTTGGGTGAGGAGTGGCGGTCGGATGCGGGGCGGTTTGTGGTGCATCCGGCGTTGTTGGATGCGGCGTTGCATCCGTTGTTGCCTGGTGTGGTGGACGGGGATGTTCCGGGGCGGCTTCCGTTTGCGTGGAGTGGGGCCGAGGTTCACGCTGTGGGTGCCTCTGCGCTGCGGGTCCGGCTGAGGAGCACGGGTGCGGACACGGTCGCGCTGACCGTGGCCGACCCCACTGGAGCGCTGGTTGCGTCTGTCGACGAGTTGGCTCTACGGCCGGTGGCCATGCAGGCCACCGTCCGCAGCGATGGTCTGTTCCGGGTGGAGTGGCGGCGGATCGTGATGCCGGAGGGTGCTGCGGGCGGGGTGGAGGGTGCGGACGTTGTCGTACGGGTTTCGGGGGACGGGGGCGCGGGGCGTGTGCTGGATCTGGTCCGGCAGTTCCTCGATGACGAGGCGGCGGATGGGGGTTCGCGTCTTGTGGTGGTGACGTCGGGTGCGGTCGCGGCCGGTGAGGGTGAGGATGTCGTGGATCTGGGTGCGGCGCCGGTGTGGGGTTTGGCGCGGGCGGCGCAGTCGGAGCATCCGGGCAGGTTTGTGCTGGTTGACGTGGATGGTGATGCGGATGGGTTGCTGGCTGCGGCTGTGGCGTCGGGTGAGCCGCAGGTCGCGGTGCGGGGCGGGGAGCTGCGCGTTCCCCGGCTGACCCGGGCAACCACGGCAGGAGATGCTGAGGGATTGCGGTTCGATCCCGGCGGGACTGTGTTGATCACGGGGGCGACGGGTGCGCTCGGTGGCGTACTGGCCCGGCATCTGGTGTCGGAGCATGGTGTTCGTCGTCTGTTGTTGCTGAGCCGTCGCGGCGAGCAGGCGCCAGGCGCGCACGAACTGCGGGCAGGGGTCGAGGAGTTGGGTGCGCGGGTGGCTTTCGCGGCGTGTGATGCCGCCGACCGTGACGCTCTGGCCGAGGTTCTTGCCGGCCTGCCGGTCGAGCATCCGCTGACGGCTGTGTTCCACACTGCGGGTGTTGTGGACGACGGTGTTGTGGCTGTGATGTCGGAGGGGCAGCTGGAGCGGGTGCTGCGGCCGAAGGTGGTGGCTGCGAGGAATCTGCATGAGTTGACGGCGGATATGGGTCT
>NZ_JBEYEW010000134.1:0-3320 GCF_040634095.1 Streptomyces sp. NPDC007205 | reverse complement strand
AGCGATTCGACCCCCATGCGCAGGATGTCCCGCAGAGGAACGTTCCTGCATGCCGCCCCTGACCTGGGCATTCACGGAACTGCGGCCAGAACCGTTTTCAAAGAGCGCCATCATTCGGGGAGAGTGAGCGGGCGGAGCTGGAGCGGCTGCGGGCCGAGGCCAGGCTACCGAGCCACCCTCGCCGAGGGCCTGGCCGCATAGATCGAACCACAGACTACTTCGACGGCACGGTCATTGGCGGCCCCTGACAACCCACCTGGCTGTCTTCCTCGGCACTTCACCTACGACGCCGGCGTCAGGCTGCTCAGACTGGGCCGTCAACGAAAAAGACCTGCTCACCGCCTTATGTACGGCGGCGCCGCCAGGTGCCACCACGCACGCACAAACCGGGGGTCGCCCTCCCACAGGCGGAAGTCATCCCCTTCTCCGGCGGAGTCGCCCATGCACATCGGCAGGCCATCAGCGCCACCGCCCAGCGCATCGACAGCTCACGAGCACATGAGTATCGTCGACCGGCCCGGGGCACGATCCATCATCAACCGACCCGTCGCCGACACTCGTTGGGACGCATGGCGGGTCAAGTAATTACTGCGCCCTCTTCACCGTCCGGTAGTCACAACCAGGTGACCAGTAACCATGCATCCCCCGATCACTACCACTCAACGTCACCGCCGCGCCTCGTCACGCACGTCCTCAGACCGACGACGACGCTCTTCGTACAAACGGGAATCTTCAGCGTCTTGCGTAGCCCCTGCGGCTTCCTCCCTGTTCGGGTCAGGGGACGCCTTGAAGTTGTGCTCCTCGATTGCGTCAAGCCGCTTTCTCCCCTCCTGATCGTCATGGTTCAGGTTTTGGGCACGGTCAGCGTTGGCGGCACGCTCGCTCTCCTCCTTCATCGCCGTGGGCCGCTGGGAAATTTCCCTCTTCTCCGTTGACCGCTGGAAAATTTCGACGAAATCTACGAAGCTAGTTTTAGCGTTATACGCAATTCTGGATTCCCTAAACTTTTTCAGTGTGCCTTCAACACCGTTACTACTATAACGCATCAAGGCTACCCAGTCCGAGTAGTTACTCCCGCCCGATATAACCTTCGAAGTAGTCGCCTTGGACATGCTCCACAAGGCTGAAATTTCATCGACATATCTCTCCCCTTCACTGAAAGGAATGCCATATGCGTACATTACTTTCAGTGCTCCATGAAGGCTTCCTAAATCGTGAACCTCTCGAGAGTGGCTGCCGTTTAAAAATTTTGCGGAAGCCTGTTCGAGACTGGAGGAGGGCGCACGGTGGATAAGTGTTTTAATCCCCTCTTCGAGGGTATGGTCAGCCTTGTAGTCAGGCCGTGAGATTAACCACATTACCTTCCCGAACGTAGGAGACTTTCTTATATCATTGGCGGCGGTCCACAATTTATCTCTTTCCTCTCGTGATATTGGAGTTTCGTTCATGAAAGCCTTGAGCACCCGAACCGCCTTGTCTGAGTCAATCCCATTCTTCTCCAGCATTAGCATCGCGTCCTGCACTACCGACTCGCGATCATGCGGCGACCGATCGTCCCAGCTGTAGTGCCCTAGGCTTTCATCAGCTTTCCAGAGACTGCCTCCGTGCACCGAGGGGACAATACGGTCTGGCTCCGCGATCCACGAGATGTCTGGAGCAGAGGTCATATACGCGGTCTTCGTGCCGTCTTTTGTCATGACAAACATGCCGGCCGTGTCAACGCCCGCCATGCCCGCCGTGCCAGAGGGGCCAGCACCCGGAAAATAGATATAGTCCAAGAGTGCGGCCGGCGCGAATCCAGTCGATGCCGCAATCGCTTTACCGATTGGCCCGATAATGGGCACTTTCCAGAATCCATTGCCCCAGGTGTCCTGCTGCGACTGATGCTTGACTACCCCGGCAGTGCCGTCGGGGATATTGACCGCGCCCGATTCTCGTATGATTCGCTGGATTAACTCAGACCGGAGCTTCCTCCCGGCGGGGGGAAGCTCGTTGAGGGCACTGCCGCTTCTTTTGATGAGATCAATAGCGTTACCGATTACTGTCTGGACATCCAAAGAGAGATTGCGGAGCCTCTCGTTTAATAACGCCGTAGCTTCAAATGCAACTTGAGGATCATTCGGACGTTCGGTTAAGTTCTGTTTAATCCTGGAGGCGGCTGCGGCGAATGCGGCAATATGCTCAATTCCCTTTTTGATCTGCTCGGCCTTTGTCGGACTTCCGGCGCTCTGTAACCCTGATTCAAAGAGACCTCCGGCCGACGCCGCCATGTCTGCGATCACCCATCCAACCCGAGTTCGAGGGACGGCGAATATGGTCTGGCCCATTTTATTCGCGAGGTGCATATTCTGCGTTAGGCCAGGGTGTGCCCAATCCAAAAAAGTCGTTCCGGAAATAATGTTTTTAAGAATAGGAATATTCGTCTGGCCCGGATTCCATCTGCTTTCCACGAGTCCCCTGGCTCCCGTCTGGGATACGGCGCTGGCTGTGGCCGCGTCGGCTACGCCCGTCCCAAGAGCGACACCCAGGGAAAGGACCACGGCAACGGACCGGTTCGTTACAGCGACCGAGGCCTTGCGTACCTTCTTGTGACGTGCAGACATGGCATCTTCCTTGGATATCGAGAGAATCAAGCGACCACTGCAGTCAGAGCAATCGCCGGGGTGTTCGTGGTTGTCGCTGTCGACCCCGATCGAAGAGGCCTGCCTGTATGACCCTCAAGACGCTCAATCTGTTACGCGGGATGGCGAACTTTTTCTCGCCATGAGCAGACGTGCTGGGCGCGGGCGAGCACTGCGATGGCCGACCCTCAGGGTTGAGAAGAGCTCGGTGGCTCCCGAACAGGCCAGAGGTGACCCCTCCGAGCGGCTCGGACCATGAACATCAATGGCCCGATCATGTGACCGGTCACGTTACCGACTGCGAGCGCCAGCACTCGCCAGACTTTTTCAAGGGCTCAAGCCCGGATCAGCGTAGGGGCGTTGTGCTGGCACCGGTGCTCGGCAACGTGATCGGGACAGCGGAGGAACAGCGGATTGGCCACAGCCCGTCTCTCTCGCCATCGACGTGGTCGGGCATGCCGGAGCACGGTTGCTGGCGGATCTTGCCGGTGCCACTGGCTGACCGCCGCGTACTCCACCGCGCTCGGGCGGCCTCAGCCGCCGCGGACCGGACATGAGATCCAGGCCGGATCGCCACGGACCTGGCGGTGATGCTCGCCGACGGCGGCTAGGTGTATTGACCTGAAGCGTTGTTCACGCGGCTGATCGGTGGGTGGCCGCCGAGTGCGGTGTGGCAGCGGTGGTGGTTGTAGGTGTGCA
>NZ_JBEYEW010000133.1:0-3324 GCF_040634095.1 Streptomyces sp. NPDC007205 | reverse complement strand
GCGGCCGCCGGCCACCCGGTCGCACTCGGCGAGGGTGCCGTCGAGCAGGACGTAGCGGGCGTTCGCCGCTCGCAGTGCCGCGGTCAGGCCCGGGGTGGCTCTATTCACGAGTAGTGACGTCAGTTGTTCACGGGTTTGGGAGGCACCCAGATCCACGGTCGGGTGATGTTCACGAGTTTTGACAGCACTGGGGTACTTGCCAGGGCAGCATCGGGGTGCTCCTGGTGAAAGGTCCTGGTCATGCCGCAGATGTCCAAGGTCGAGCTGTACGCGGCGATCCGGCGTGACCACCGTGCTGGCATGAAGATGCGCGAGCTTGAGCGCAAGTACAACGTGTCGTGGAGGACGGTCAAGAAGGCCGTGGACTCCGTCTGGCCGGAGCCGCGGAAGAAGCTGCCGCCGCGGCCGACTGCGCTGGATCCGTACAAGCCGGTGGTCGACGAGATGCTGCGGACGGACCTCGACGCGCCGCGCAAGCAGCGGCATACGATCACGCGGATCTTCCACCGGCTCATCGAGGAGCACGGCGCCGACGTGTCCTACCAGATGGTCCGGCGCTACGTCTCCGACCGGAAGCCGGAGATCCTCGCGGCCTCGGGCAAAGCCCCCGTTGAAGCTTTTGTGCCGCAGACCCACCTGCCCGGCCACGAGGCAGAGGTCGACTTCGGCGACGTGACCGTGCGCCTGGCCGGCGAGCTGGTGACCTGCTACCTGTTCTCGCTCCGCCTGTCCTACTCGGGCAAGGCCGTCCACCGCGTCTTCGCCTCCTGCGGCCAGGAAGCCTTCTTCGAAGGACACGTGCACGCGCTTCGCACGCTGGGCGGTGTCCCGCGAAGCAAGATCCGCTACGACAACCTGAAGTCGGCCGTCGCCCAGGTCCTGGGGCTGAACAGGGCCCGGGTGGAGACAGACCGGTGGATCGCCTTCCGCTCGCACTTCAACATCGAGAGCTTCTACTGCCGTCCCGGCATTGAAGGCGCCCACGAGAAGGGCGGCGTCGAAGGAATGATCGGCTACTTCCGCCGCAACCACTTCACCCCGGTCCCGGAAGTCGACTCCCTCGCCGAGCTGAACGAGATGGTCGACCAGTGGGACCTGCACGACGGGCGTCGCCGGATCGGTTCACGGCCGCGGACCGTCGACGAGTACTTCGCCATCGAGCAGCCGTTGCTGATGCCGCTTCCGCTGGAACCGTTCGAGACCGGCCGGCTGTTCACGCCGCGCGTCGACCGCTACAGCCAGATCGCCGTCCGCACCAACCGCTACTCGGTCCCGACCCGTCTGATCGGCAAGCGGGTGCGAGTCGTCCTGCACGCCTCGCACCTGGTGGTTTACGACAGAAACATCGAGGTGGCCCGCCACGAGAGGCTGATCGCGAAGGGCAGCTGCCGCCTGGACCTGGACCACTATCTCGAAGCCCTCATCCGCAAGCCCGGCGCCTTCCCCGGTGCCACGGCCTTGGAACAGGCCCGGTCCGCTGGCAAGTTCACCCCGGTTCACGACGCCTGGTGGGCCCAGGCCCGCAAGGTTCACGGCGAGCGGGACGGCACCCGGGCGTTGATCGAGGTCCTGCTGCTGAACCGCCACCTCGCCCACGAGCACGTGGTGGCGGGCCTGGCCACCGCGCTGCGGGCCGGCGCCCTGACCGCGGACGCGGTCGCCCTGGAGGCTCGCAAGGCCGCCCAGACAGAGGACGAACCAGCTATCGGCGCATCCAGCCCGGCGGTTCCTGGGCAGACGCCGGCCACTGTCACGTCACTGCACGAGTGGCGGCTCGCTCACCTCCCGCCGGACACCAGGCCGCTGCCGTCGGTGACCCCCTACGACCAACTGCTCCGACGCCGCCGCACCAGCGGCAGCGACCACCGTGAGGGAGAAGCCCAGTGACCCTGCCCCGCCAGCGAGGCTTGACCGAGCAGGCCGCCGACGCCGCGATCGACACCGCCTGCCGCCTGCTGCGGCTGCCCTCGATCCGCAACGAGTTCAACGACATCGCCGACAGGGCCGTCAAGGACCAGATGACCTACCGGGGCTTCCTCGCCGAACTGCTGATGACCGAGTGCGACGACCGGGCACGCCGCCGCTCGGAACGACGCATCAAAGCAGCCGGTTTCCCACGGGAGAAGTCACTTCGGGCCTTCGACTTCGACGCCAACCCGAACATCGACGCGGCCACCGTTCACACCCTCGCCAGCTGCGAGTGGATCAAGAAGAGCCAGCCGCTCTGCCTGATCGGCGACTCCGGCACCGGCAAGTCCCACATGCTCATCGCCCTGGGCACCGAGGCCGCCATGAAGGGCTACCGCGTCCGCTACACGCTGGCCACGAAGCTGGTCAACGAGCTGGTCGAGGCCGCCGACGAAAAGCAGCTCAACAAGACCATCGCCCGCTACGGCCGCGTCGATCTCCTCTGCATCGACGAACTCGGCTACATGGAACTCGACCGCCACGGCGCCGAGCTCCTGTTCCAGGTGCTGACTGAGCGGGAGGAGAAGAACAGCGTCGCCATCGCGTCAAACGAGTCCTTCGGCGGCTGGACCAAGACCTTCACCGATCCCCGCCTCTGCGCGGCCATCGTCGACCGTCTCACCTTCAACGGCACGATCATCGAGACCGGCACCGACTCCTACCGCCTCGCCAGCACCCGGGCCCGAGCCGAAGAGAACGTTGCCAGCTGAAGATCTTCCCTCCCGGCCTCTGGACACGTCCCCGAGGCCGGGAGGCCCAAGGTCACAAGGCGATCAGTCCTGCCGCCGTCTCTCTGAAGCCGCAGGCATCGAAGTAGAACGATCGCAAGTGCTCTTCGAAGTCGACATGCAACCACTCACACCCCGCAGCACGGCATCCCTCAGCAGCTGTCCTGATCAGCGCGACTCCCACCCCGCTCGAGCGATTGCGCTGAGCCACGACCGTGTCCAGAACGAACGCATGGACGCCGCCGTCCCAGGCGACGTTAACGAAGCCGACCAACCGATCATCTTCCCAGGCGCAGACCCAGCCAAGGCTGTGACGTTGAAGCCTTGCACGCCAGTCCGTCTGCCCGACTGGATGACCGAACCCTTCAGCATGCAGCTTGTTGAGAGCTGAGTTGTCGACGTCGCCCCGCCACTCATACGTGATCGTCATGATCCGAACCTAGTGACCACCAGAGCCGGACTACAGAGCGGGCCGACACACTCACTCTCGGCTGCCGTCAAAACTGCTGAACAACGAACGCGCCGAAGATCGGTAAGAGCTCGTAACACGATCATGGCCGAGCTTTCTTGAGGCGTCGCCAGCAGATGAGGCTGCAGGCCAGGGAGACGAGGGCGTCGTGCAGATCGA
>NZ_JBEYEW010000132.1:0-3600 GCF_040634095.1 Streptomyces sp. NPDC007205 | reverse complement strand
ACGGTTCTCTTGGTCGAAAACTCGTCTACCAGGGGCTTCACCACGTTGTCAGCCCAACCGCCGTACCTCAGAGGCAGGTTGGAAAAGGCTCAGTGGCTGCTGAATTGATCGATGTGGGACGCCGACCGGCTGCGTGAGTGACGCGGTCCGCGATTACGTCATCACGCATCTGGGCGACCAGGACCGCCTCACTCGTCATTGATGACACCCAGGCGCAGAAGATGGGCACCAAGTCGGTTGGAGTGGCCTTCCAGCACTGTGGGCTGACCGGCGATGTCCGCAACTGCCAGACCATGGTGATGCTCACCTACGCCACCGCTGACGGGTATGCCTCCGTCGACCGCCGTCTGTATCTGCCTAAGGAATGGCCGGACGACCGCGACAAGTGTCGCGAGGCCGACGTGCCCGACGAGATCGCCTTCGCCACCTAGCCCGAACTGGCCATCACCATGCTGGAAAAGGCCCGCGCGGCCCGCGTGCCGTTTTCCTGGGTGCTGGCGGATTCCGGCTACGGTCGTGACCGCAGCATCGGGCCTGGTGCCACGGGCGGAGAGTGCCGTACGTGTTCGGCGTTCCGGTCGACCTCCCGATTGACGGCCCGCCGGGCATGCCGCTCCAGCCGGCCGTGAAACGAAACAACGAGACCTGGCAGTTCCGCAGCCTCTGTAGCGACACCACAAGTCGCTGGTCCGCGAGCAGGGCGGCCCCATCGCGCAGCAGGTGAATCGAGCGATGCGGATGGGCCACAGCCCCTGCGGGACTACCCTCATGTTTGAGAGTATCTACTTTTCATTTACGTTGGGCATTCTCCCGCCGTTTTCGCGCTATCGGTACGACGGTGCAGCGCTGTCCACGATCCGGCCCCTCCCGCAACGATCCCCACCGAGATCATCGCACCCCGCCCCTCAACTTGGTACCGTCGGCGACGCCGGCTCGGCCGACGCAATACCAAGGCTTGGGCGGTCAGACGGCGCCCGATCCGGTGGCCACACGGACGGGCGCTGCCGACCTTCTCTAACAGGAACGCCTCATCCGCACGAGTGAGCGCGAAGTAGCGGATCAGCGCTCTTTACCGATCGCCGGGACGGAGGCGCTTGACAGCTTCGGCGGTTGCCACGTCGCCCCATCGTCACCTATTGGCTGGGCGTAGTCCCCCTCCTTGGTAGGCACCGATGTTCGGCGGGCGGTTCTGGGGAAGCTTGATGCCGAAGAAGTCCTGCCGTGCCACTGGCGACACTTGGTCGAAGATTCCCTGGCCGGCTCGAGCGAAGCTCGCTTGCCCCCAGATGCCGCTGCGGAGTGCGGAGCTACCCCAAGCAAGCTGGTATGACTTTGGAGAATAATACCCTTGCCCAAGACGGAACCCGGGAGTGCCAAGTACGGGATTCCGATCCAGTCTCAGGATATCGGTTGCGGTGTTTGTTGGGACGTACAAGTTGCGGGAAACGGTCAAAGTCCCGGCATAACGAGGATACAGAAGGGGACCCAGGCGTGCCTCGCCCAACGCCGCGAAGATGTTGTTATAGATTCTTCCTTCGTTGCCGCCCTGAATCCAGAAGGGCTGACCCCCACCCTTCCTGGTTACGAATGTATTAGTATAGATCGAAATGCGGTAATTCTTTTCCCAGCCGCTGAGTAGCAGCATCCCGCCGTGGGGCATCCCGTTGATGCCGATTGGTTTTCGGTAGCCGTCGTCGATGCTGATGTTGTAGCGGACGATGACGTCTGTATTGTCACCCAGAATTTCCAACCCGTATCCAATGTTGTCGTAGAAGTGATTGTATTGCATGAGAACATGCTGGTTGTGTAAGTCGACATGAATATTGGAAGAATCGCCGGCGCCTCGTGAGCCCGACACGGTGTTGCGCTGAGCCACTACGTACCGGCACTTGTAGAACCAGGCCCCGCTGCCGCGCCCGATCTGTCGAGGGTAGGCCTTCGTGCCGGCCATGCGGATGGTGTTTTGCTCCATCAGTACGTTCGTCGACGTGTGCGCGAGGAAGCAAGATCCCCCCCGTGTGGTCGCATCTGTTATTGCGAAAAATGCCATTTCTCACGCCTTGGAATACGGCACCCAAACGCGTGCCGCGCAAGAAGGTACTATTCTCTACCACCACATCATTGATGACAGCGCGACGCGGGTCGGACTGGAACGTGATACCCGCTTGGTAATTACTGTCAAAATCAGGTCGAATTTTGATCGACGTCACATCGCGGACGGTAACGCGCTCCAGCCGGAAGTGGTTCAGGTCTCGTACTCCGGTATTTCGTACGAGGACTCCGGATGCTGTGGCGTCATCAACACCGTGGCGAGAAGACCTTCGAGGGTTGGTGACGGTGAGATCTCTGAACTCGATATGGTCCTGGTTCTGTACCACGATGGGGGCCAGAACGGCACCTCCTGGTGCTGCCGCCCCGTCGATGACCGGCTGGGGCCCTTGACCGTAGGCGCCGAACACGATGGGCTTGCCCGCAACGCCTGAGCGGTTGATCGTCAGGGTGCGGATGAACGAGCAGCTCCGTCTAAACAGCACTTTGCTGCCCGGAGTAAGTTCCGCACCACTCACCCTAGACAACGATCTCCACGCCGTTGCGGGAGATCTGCCGTCACTGCTGTCTTTGCCATAGCGCGAATCAATGTAGAAGATGTTGGCAGTCGGGGCAGCCCTTTTTCGCAGGTGCGGCCCATGAAGAATCACCGAGGACCGACGACACGGCCTGCGGAGCGCTCACCGGCCCAACTGCTCCCACTGCCAGCATTATTGCGAGTAATCGCTTCAGAAAGCGCCGTTCCATTTTCACTCATCCGTTCTGTGAGCAGTTGTATAGAATGGAATGACAATCTTACTTGCCGTGGCATGGTGACGCGATGCGGTCCGAAGGGTGTTATCAAGTTGAGCGGTGGGGTGTGATGATCTTGGTGTAGATCGTCGGGGGAGGGGTCTGCTGGGGGACAGTGCTGCACCGTCGTGCAAGGGCTTCCGGTTCCCGTCGGAGGTGATCGCGCACGCGGTCTCTGGCTGTATCACCGTTTCCCGCTGTCCTTCCGCGACGTGGAAGAGCTGCTGTTCGTGCGCGGCATCCAGGTGTCGTACGAGGCGATCCGGCTGTGGTGCGAGCGGTTCGGCCCGGCCTACGCCGCCGGGCTGCGCCGCCGGCAGCCCCGCCCGGGTGACCGGTGGCATCTGGACGAAGTCTTCGTCAAGGTCAACGGACAGATGCGGTACTTAGGGCGTGCAGATCTTTAACTTGTGGCTTTCTGCCTGGTGGTTCGTTGGTCTGGCGTGAGCGGGTTGGATGGGCAACGGATCGTGCTGGCAGTCAAGTTCGAGGCGATTCTGCCGCACCTCGACGAGCGGCAGTGTCGCCTGCTGATAGGGGCGGAGGCCCAGTCCCTCAGTCACGGCGGGATCAGAGCGGTCGCTCGTGCCGCCGGTGTCCGTGAGGCCACTGTGTCTGCCGGAGTGCGGGAACTCGACTCCGGGGAAGCGCCGTTGGGCCGCGTCCGCCGGCCCGGCGCCGGCCGCAAACGCGTCGTCGACCGGGACCCAGCCGTTCGGGAGGCACTCCTCACGCTGGTCGAGCCCGACGTCCGCGGAG
>NZ_JBEYEW010000131.1:0-3621 GCF_040634095.1 Streptomyces sp. NPDC007205 | reverse complement strand
TTCTCGTTGGTGTCCTGCCACACCCGGTTACCGATCTGCAACGGCGCCTGATCACACAACACTTCCAGGTCACCGATACCACGCGACTTACCGAAGTCCTCGTTCAGGTAGTTGCCGCTGCTGCTGTCCGGCCTGCTGAAAACACCCGGTCCTGACCGGGTGCCCGTGGTGCGGTCGACCCACCGCACACCGCTGCCCGTGGCATCGGTGGGGTCCATCGCCGTGAAGGGGATGGTCGTCTCCACCTTGGAAAGGGCCAGACCGCCCTCACTGATCTCCCGGTGCGGGGCGGCAGCCCAGTCACCCGGGTAGAACTCCTTCACGCCGGGTTCGGCATGCCCACCATTGTTCGCTGTGGTGGCGTTGTTCTTGCAGCCGCCGTTTCCGTCCAGGACGAACATGTGGTTCCCACCACGGCAGGCCCGGTTGATGTCACCACCCTCAAACGTGGTCGTTGCCCGGCTAGCCGACGTGGCGGGCAGACGCCAGCCAGTACGGTCGGAGAAGCGGTCACCGAAACCGACGACCATGTCACCGTTGGTCTCAAAGACGATGTCGGACAGCGTCGGCTCGGGGTTCTCGATGCTGCTGTGGGTGCAGGGGTGGCCGTCCTGAGTGGTGGGACGGACATTACTCCACGGGTACCAAGTGGGCCCAAAGCACGCATTGTCGCCGTAATATGCCGCCATCCGGGGATAATTCAGCGGCTGGTCCATGACGGTCCCGGTGAACTGGCCCGTGACGGGGTCGAACACCTTCACGACCGCCCGCATGTCAGCCTTGTTAGCAGTGGACTGCGCCGAGCACACACCACCGACGTACACCTTGCCGTCCTGGATACCCAGACCGGATGGCCGCCAGTCACCGTCCGCAGCACATCCCGGGTTCGCAATGGCATACGACGCCTTCGGAGCAGCCGCAGTGGACTGCATCGCGTCGTAGCGGTAGAGCCTGCGGTCGTGCAGGTTGACGACGTACAGGTCCTTGCCGTCCGGGCTGACATCCAGGTCACCCAGCGACTCCTTGCCCACCACCGGACCGAACGCCTCATCCAGCCGGACACCCGGCTGATGCGCGGTCGTACCAGGGTTGGGAACCCGGGTGAACAGCGCCGTCTGCTTCGTCACCGGGTTCGTACGGTAAATCGCGCCAGCCCCGCCAGGGCCGTACTTCGTGCCCCGCTTCGCATACGCCGCAGAGAAAATCTGCTTCGTCACCTTGTTGTAACCGATGCCCCACACCGTACCGGTCTGGCCGTTGTTTGCCAGATCCGTCAGCTGGTTGTAGCTGCCACGCGCATCATACGGAAACGATGTCAGCGTGCGCTTGCTGTCCGGCGCAGCACTCGATGGCGGAATCGACGGGTTCATGCAGGCAGTGACCAGGGTGGCGTTCTTCTGGCAGTAGTCCTCAGGACTCCAGAACGACGTCGTGACCTCAACGTTCTTGCCACCCGACAGGTCGACGAACTCCACATTCGACGACAACACCGTCGGGTCGGTCAGATCCGTTCGCGGAGAAGCAGCCCCCGGGAAGTACACCTTCGAATCCGGGCTCTTCACCTCGACCCGGTACTTGCCACCGCTCAGGCTCGTACCCGGCGACAGCTTCACCGTGCCGTCCGCCTGCGTGACCCCAGTGACCGACCGCCCCGCATCATCGGTCAACACCACCGTCACCCCGGACCAGCCCGGCTCCAGCCCCTGATCCCACTTCCCGTTCGCATTCACCTCCCGCACCACACGAACCGTCGCACTGCCATCCCCCGAATCGGCAAACGCCGGCGACACCAACCCAGCGAACCCCGCCACCCCCATCGACACCGATAACGCCGCCGACAACCCCAAAGACAACCCACCGGCCCAACGCCGGCGCTGCCGCTGCTCCATACCAAACCCTTCACTCAATTGAATGCGGAATGATCCTTTACGAGGATCAGACACACCTGTGAGGAGGGTCGCCGCATGCTTATGTGACGGACGGATGAGCTGAATGCGTGAACGCCTCCCACCCTGTGGTCGCGGTATCTCAGTCACCAACACCTCGACGCAGATGCCCTGTGGACCCCCCACCGAATAATGCTCGACGTCCCGGATGAGGTCGGTGAGCACCTTCCCTGAGCGATTGTCAGTCATACGGGGAATAAATCTTGGTTCAGGTATTCCGCGTAGCCACTGACCGTGCGCCAGGTTTCCGGTTGGGACGAGGAGGAAGGACGAAGAATCCATGAAGAATCGAAGAGCCTGTGTGCGGCGATTACTGGTCGCTCTTGCCACGTTTTGCTGTGTGGTGCCGAGCTGTGTGATCACGAGCGCGGCTGCTGGGGTGGGCCGCCCCCGGACAGCTGTCACCTCTGGGAAGAGCTAATACGTCAGCGCCGACGCGGGCAATGACACGAAAGCCGGCACAAGGGCCACTCCAACGGACGGAGGGCTTCCTGGTAGCCGAGGTGCTCGACCACGTAGCTCCGCACATCGTCGAGGACCTCGCCGGCGTCCCATTCGATCCAGTTCAGCAACCGGTGGATGCGGTCAGGGCCCGCATGCCCGGCCTTTTCCGCCAGCGTCCAGCCATTCTTCCTCTGCAGCGGAGCGATCAGCCCCCGCATATAGGCCAGCGCCGACTCCCGCGGCTACGACCTGCTGAACCGGTGCACGAACCGCTCATACACAGCATCCAGTCCGCCCGCCCACAACCTGACATCACCAAGGCCCCCACCCCCAACCACACCGACGACTGAGCTGGCCAGCAGTCACGACAAGCACCGTTGCAGTACTGGCTAGCGTTCCCGCACCATCTGCAACCGACGTCGCGGGCAGTAAATCGCACGATGGGTGCGTATCCGTCTGACCCTGGTCCTCCTGACGAGTGTCACGCGTATGAAACAGCAAGTGCCACTGCCTCTTGGGAAGTGCCGACACGGGGCTGAGCCCTCTCCCCGGTCTAAGCGCCTGTACCGAATAGCGCGCATCACCTGAACCCGAGGGAGCGCCTGCTTTCCCATTGCTCCCCTGCCAGTAAGTTCGGATGTTTCGGAAACGTCCCAGCCGGGTCCGTCCGCGCGAAGCGCGGCAATTGCTGCCGGCTCCTGTCGCTCGGGGAAACTCTGCCCGCCAGGACGTGCAACATCGGGCCGGGCGAAGCGAGCTCGATCTGGGCTTGATCTGGGCTTGATCTGCTTTGACGGACATCGGAGATCAGGGGCTTCGGCCCCAGAAGGATGATGTCCATCATGGAGAGCATGGGGAGGAGAAGCCGTGTCCTCGCCGCTCGTTCACGCCGCGGTTCACGGGCCGAGATCGTCGAGCTGTGCCGGCGCGGTGAACGCTCAGTTGGCCAGGTCGCCAGGGCTTCGACCTGACCGAGACCGTGGTGTCCGGGTTCGGGCAGGCCGAGGCCGATGCCGGCGAGCGTGACGGCCTGACCAGCGGTGAACGTGAGGGGCTGTCCGCGCTGCGGCGCGGGAACCGCCGGCTGCGGGAGGACGTGGAGGTCCTCAGGCGGGCCACGGCTTTCTTCGCGTCAGTGAGCCTTTTCCAACCTGCCTCTGAGGTACGGCGGTTGGGCTGACAACGTGGTGAAGCCCCTGGTAGACGAGTTTTCGACCAAGAGAACCGTCTC
>NZ_JBEYEW010000130.1:0-3646 GCF_040634095.1 Streptomyces sp. NPDC007205 | reverse complement strand
CCCATCCGCATACCTCACACACCACGGGATACAGCCACCCATCCATGCCCATCAGGGACTTCGTGAAGATTCACCCCGACGAGCTGAAGTCAGTATCGAAGCAGGAGCCGGTCCGGCCGGTGGAGGGGCGGATGCCCGCCTGCTCGCAGTGGCGGCCGAACGCCACGCTGGTGTATTGGGCGCCCTTGTCGCTGTGATGGATCAGTCCTGGCAGGGGCCTTCGGGTGGTGACCGCCAATCGCGAGGGCGTCGGTGACCAGTTCGGTGCGCTCTACCCTTCTTCCTGGGAGGCCCAGCCGTTCGTAGGGTCCTACCTTCTTGATCGGGTTGATCAAGACCACTTGTAGGATCTGGAGGCCCAGAGACACCGGGTATGGCTTTCGTAGGGTCGCCCTCGATGGCTCCCCCAACCTGGCCGCCCGGTGTCTCACGACGGCCTGACCGCTGATTAGGAGCCGCGAGTACCACGTCGTACATCGCTGAGTAGGACCATGTCGGCAAGGTCGTTTGGGATCGCAGAGCAGGCTGAACGACCGGAGGAGCCCGTGGCCCGGATCTGGGCGGGTACAGATATCGGCAAGACGCACCACCATTGCGTGGTCCTGGACGCGGAGGGCAAACGGCTGCTGTCGCGCCGCGTCGCGAACGACGAACCGGAGCGCTGGCCTTGCTGGCCGACGTGCTCGCCTTGGACGAGGACGTGGTCTGGGCGGTCGACGTCGCCGACGGTATGGCCGCCTTGCTGATCAACCTGCTGCTCAACCACGCTCAGCAGCTCGTCTACCTGCCCGGCATGGCCGTCAACCGTGCCTCGGCCGGCTACCGGGGCATGGGGAAGACCGATGCCAAGGACGCCACCGTCATCGCGGACCAAGCCCGGATGCGCCGGGACCTGACGGTTCTGCAGCCGGACGACGAGCACGCCATCGAGCTGCGGGTTCTCACCGGCCGCCGGTCCGACCTGGTGGCCGACCGCACCCGGACCCTCAACCGCCTTCGCTCCACGCTGACCAGCATCTTCCCAGCTCTGGAGAGGGCTTTGGACCTGAGTAATCTCGGGCCGCTGGTACTGCTTACCGGGTACCAGACACCCGCTGCACTGCGGCGCGTCGGCACCCGGCGGCTGACCACCTGGCTGGGCAACCGCAAGGTCCGAGGCGCCCAGGCCCTGGCCGAAGCCGCCATCGCCGCCGCCGGCCGGCAGCACACGGCCCTGCCCGGCGAGAAGATCACCGCGCAGATGGTCCACACGCTGGCCAGGGAGGTGATGAGCCTCCATGAGCAGGTCGCCGAGATCGACAAGCTCATCGAGGCCCGGTTTCGCGAGCACGAGCTGGCAGAGGTGATCTCCAGCATGCCCGGGATCGGCCCCGTCCTTGGCGCCGAGTTCCTCGCCGCCACCTGCGGCGACCTCAGCCGAGACGGCAGCGCAGACCGTCTGGCGAGCCTGGCTGGCGTCGCCCCGGTGCCGCGGGACTCGGGCAGCATCAGCGGCAATCTGCACCGGCCTCGGCGCTACCATCGCGGCCTGCAACGGGTCTTCTACCAGTCGGCGCTGCTGAGCATCCGGCGCTGCGAGGAGTCCCGAAGGTTCTACGTGAGGAAGCGAGCGGAGGGCAAACGCCACATCCAGGCGGTCCTGGCGCTGGCCCGGCGCCGTGTGAACGTCTTGTGGGCCTTGATACGTGACCGACAGTGCTACCAACGGACGCTCCCTGTCACGGCTGCAGCTTGACAAACGGCATTAGGAGGTTGTGGCACCCAGGGGAGCCGGGTGTGGCTCTCGGTGCGCTGCCGCCTTGTGGCTCCACATGCTTGGCCGCCCGGCTCCCCACGACGACTCGGCCGCCGGTTAGGAAGTGCGAACAAGTCGCTGTGCAGAGCAATGCCGGCGAGGTCGTCCGTGGCACGAACAACACGAACACGCGCGTCAGGAGCATGATGAGCCGGATATGGGCGGGGATCGACAGCGGCAAGGGCCACCACCACGGCCTCGCCTTGGACACCGATGGCAAGACACTGCTGTCGCGGCAGATCGCCAACGACGAGCCCGAGCTGCTGAAGCTGATCGGTGACGTCCTCGACCTGGCCGCCGGCCGTCCGGTCACCTGGGCCATCGACATGACCGGCGGGGAGCCTGCCCTGCTGCTGGCCCTGCTGGTGAACCACGGGCAGGAGGTCCTCTGAACCGGGCCTCGGACGGTTACCGCGGCGAGGGCAAGACCGACGCCCGCGACGCCTACGTTATCGCCGACCAGGCCAGGATGCGCCGCGACCTGCGGCCCATCCGTCCCGGCGACGAAGCCGGCGTCGAGCTCAAGCTGCTGACCGGACGCCGGGCTGACCTGGTCGAGGACCGCACCCGCTTGGTCAACCGCCTGCGCGGCACGCTGCTGAACATGTTCCCCGCCCTGGAACGAGCCCTGGACGTGACCAACACCGGCCCGCTCAGGCTTCTGACGGGTTACCAGACACCGGCCGCGATCCGCCGGGCCGGGACGGCGCGGCGGACAAAGTGGCTGACCAACCGCAAGGTCCGCAACGCGAGAACGCTGGCCGAAGCGGCGGTCGAGGCCGCCGAACGCCAGCACACCGCCGTCCCCGGCGAGAAGACCATCGCGAGGCTGGTCCACACCCTGGCCGAGGAGGTGACGGCCCTCAACGAGCAGATCCGCGAGATGGACAAGCTCATCGAGGGCCGGTTTCGCGAACACGAGCTCGCCGACATCATCCTGAGCGTCCCCGGAATCGGCGCGACCCTCGGTGCCGAGTTCCTCGCCGCCATCGGCGGCAGCCTGGACGACTTCGGCTCCCCCGACGCCCTGGCGGCCTTCGCCGGGGTCGCCCCCGCACCTCGCGACTCGGGCAAGGTCAGCGGCAATCTCCACCGGCCGATCGTCTACCACCGGAGACTCCAGCGCGTCTTCTACACGTCCGCACTGGTCAGCGTCCAGTTCGACCCGAACTCGCGGAAGTTTTATGACCGCAAACGCGCCGAGGGGAAGAAGCACGTCCAGGCCGTGCTCGTTCTTGCCCGCCGACGCGTCAACGTCCTCTGGGCGTTGATCCGCGACCGACGGTGCTACGAAGTGACACCACCGGTGCCTGCGGCAGCTTGACAACAGCATTAGGAAGCATGTGGTCGGCCATCGCCCAGCCCGCCAGCCGTTTTGAGGACAGGTCCAACCCCCATTGCCAGATACAGGAATTGGCCATTGCCGACCGGGAGGTAGGTTATGTCACCCACGTAGCGGGCGTTCGGCACGGCCGCGGTGAAGTCGCGGCCGATCAGGTCCGGGGCCGCGGTGGCCTGCCAGTCCTGACGCGTGAGCGGGATGCCTCCCGTGCGCCGGTGCACGCCTACGAGGCCGGCGGCCCGCATCAGGCGGGTTATGCGATTGCGGCCGATGCGCAGACCGTCGACATCCCGCAGGCCGGCCTGGACGCGCGGGGCGCCGTAGGTGCCGCGGGACCGCTCGTGGCGGCCTTGATCTTCTCTGTCAGCTCCACGTCTTCGCGCTGGCGGCGGGAGGGCCCACGGTTCTTCCAGGCCTAGTACTGCAACGGTGCTTGCCGTGACTGATGGCTAGGTCAGGGACTGTGTCCGCGTCGTTTGTAGTGACTGATGCGGGCCTGGTGCTGTCGC
>NZ_JBEYEW010000129.1:0-3662 GCF_040634095.1 Streptomyces sp. NPDC007205 | reverse complement strand
GAGAACACCACCGCAACGACCAGGAGCCTCGTCTCGTCACCCCACACCCGCTGACCTGCACCTTCACCCCAGCAGGACAGGATGAAAACGGTTCAGTAGCAACTCATAAACGCAGAACCATTCAACGCGTTCACGCAAAGAGCGGAACGGCAGGGTTCCCCGTTCAGGATGCTCTTGGCCTACTGGGGGCGAGGTGATGCGCCATGGAACCAATGAATATCCCGACGTTGGCGATCCCCTATCCGCTTCGCGGTGCGTCTCCCGCGATGGACACGGTCCTTGAGGACATGTGGACATGGCTCGACCGATTCGAGCTACCCGGCACCCAGGCGATGCGCGACCAGCTGACGCGCACGCGTCCGGAACTCACCGCTGCCTTGTACTACCCGCATGCCGATGCCGCCCATCTACGGCTCCCTGCCCGTTACATGGCCTGGGGGTTCATCGTCGATGACCTGTTCGATGACGCGATCCTGGCGCATGACATGCAAGCGGCGGCGGCGTTCGCCGATGAGCTGGTCGGCATTGCCCGAGGCACCTGTCATCCCTCCCGACCCGCCGGGCACGCGCTCGCCGATGTCATGGCCGACTTGTGCCGCGATCGCACCCCAAGCTGGCGCACGGCGCTGGCCGAGGGGACCGCTGGCTGGCTGGCCACCTACCGTGTGGAGGCCGAGGACACCGGCCAGCAGATGAGCTTCGAGGACATTCCTCACCGGCGCGCCAGCGTCGGGGAGGTCGTATTCTTCCACCTTCACGAGTACGTAGCGGGCATTGAGCTCCCCGCGCAGGTGCGCGGCCTTCCCGCCATGGCCCAGGCCCGGGACCGCGGCTCGGAGTGGATCGGCCTGTACAACGACCTGTACTCCGCGGGCAAAGAAGCAGTGGTCGACTACCCGTTCAACGCCATCCACCTCCTGCGGCGCCTCCATGGCTGCTCCGCGCAAGCTGCGGGCGACATGGTCGCCGCCGTGCTGGACGGACTGATGGGCCAGTTCGAGGCGGCTTGCGCCTGCGCTGCCACCCAAGTACGCGCCATCACCGGCGACCGGCGTGTCCTGGCCGACTTCGAGGCGGTTTTGGACGGCTACCGGTGTCTGCTAAGAGGCAATTTCGACTACCATCCCAGCACCGACCGGTACCGCGATGTTGCCGCCTACGCGGCTGACAGTCCTACGAGTGGTGGCGCCCCCTGGAGCGCCAGTGCACTGTCGTCTGCGGAGAGAACATGAACCCCGGCTTCCCGTCGGCGCACCCCGATGCTGCGGCAGACGGGGTGCCACGCCGGCACCCGGCCGGGCAGAAGATGCAACGCCTGCTCGACGGCGACCGTCTTCCCCATGCCCGTGTCCCCGTACACACAGCACATCCCGCGGGCCGCGACCGTATGCCCCACTGCCTCCGCCACACCGGCCACCTGCCGTGTGGACACCAGCCGGGCCGCCGGCACGTACAACCGCACACCGCCGGCCGCATCGGCAGCCTCACCCGCCTCATCCGCCAAGCCGCCATCACCGCCATCTGCGACGGCACCGAACGCATCACCAAGAAAACACTGGAAGCCATCCAGCTCGACCACCTCGCCGAACAACACAAGCGCCCCCGCACCCGCCGACCGTCCACACCGGCATGATGCGGACGTGAAGAAGACCAGGGAAACGCCGACTGATGATGAATTCGCTGCCGTCTGCGGCCAGGTGTGGGACGTCCTGATCCCCGCCCGTGCCGGCTACCTGGCAGGAGTCTCACCGCACTACGACGAGGTGTTCCACGACGTCACACA
This sequence comes from Streptomyces sp. NPDC007205, assembly GCF_040634095.1. Classification (NCBI taxonomy): domain Bacteria; kingdom Bacillati; phylum Actinomycetota; class Actinomycetes; order Kitasatosporales; family Streptomycetaceae; genus Streptomyces; species Streptomyces sp. NPDC007205. Next base: position 1,879 of record NZ_JBEYEW010000129.1, on the reverse strand, counting down.
ACGAACCGAGCGCGCCGGCAGTCTCGGGAAGACGGGCATCGCGGCCCTGGTCGTCTGGAAACGGCTTTCCGCACAGACCCCGTGGGTATCGGCGCTCATGTCCCTGCCCGACGCACATGTGCGCGAGGTCACCAGGCGGGCCGTCACCGCAGTCCGCGACACCGCGGTATCACGCAGCGAGGCTGCCCGCACAGGACGCAGCATCATGTGGGAACTGCCCGGCTTCCGTACCGGCGACGCCCTCGCCTCAGCCGTCCTGACAGCAGCGGCACCCACGCGGATGGCCGTCTACGACCGCCGTGTCCAACACGCCCTCGACACCCTGGGTCTCACCCTCACCCGCACACCGGGACGCTACGGCCGCTACATGCAACTCCTCGACAACCTCCTCCAACACAGCCGAGCACCCGCCGACGGCTGGACCGCACGCGACATCGACACCGCCCTGTACTGGACCGGCAGAAACCCCCAACCCACCAACCACTGAGCCAGTAGCTACCAGCCCCCCGACCCGCCCGAACGGTCCCTACAGCTCCGACACCCAGACACCAGGCCGGCCTATGACCAGGCACAACACGCCTGACCAACCAAAACACACCCCGGACCATGAGACGCAGAAGCTACCCACAACGCCCCGGAAACTCCCACTACAACCCGCACAACCCCAGCCCCGCCAAAGCCCATTCTCAACCAACACCCAACCCCGCAGCTCACACCCCACCCAGCACACCAACTACCCACCCCCGGATCGACAGCCCGGTAGTGTGGTTTGCCGGTCGGGGTACTGCGCGGCTACAGGGTGTCCCGGCGGAACGATACAGCGCACACAAGGTAGCTGCGCGTGCCGATGTCCCAGCGCCATGGCGGGCTGACGGCCTGGCCCGTCGCCCGCAAGGGCGGCATGGCGAGCTTCTGGGCGATCGCGAATGGATTGCATCCGGTGAAGAAGTTCCGCTCCTCCAACAGCCGCGACAGCAGCAGCGGGAGCTGGTCCTGCGGCGTTGCCGGCAGCTGCGGGCAGGTATCGGAGGACACTACGTCATCGACCAGCACACCACGCCCACCCTGGCGTAGCAGGCCCATCATGGTCTGAAGGTGCGCATCACGCACGCGTAACAGCCCCGCCGCCTCCAGGCCCTCGCTCGCGGCTCCATTGATCAGCTGCGACATCACCCCGGCCGATACCACCACGTCGGCCGACTCCACACCGGACGGGCAATCCTGCAGCATCCGCGTCACATCCACCCCGCCGTGGACACGCAGCACCGGCGCCGATCCCATCCGCTGACGTTCCACACCCCGCTGCACAGCGTCAGAATCGATGTCCACCAGATGGACCTCGCGGAAAACGGACGCAACCTCGGCCAGGTCCAGGTCGTTGCAGTTCCCGGCGCCCAGCACCACCAGACGCCCCGCCACCGAGGGAGCCTGAGCAAGGACGCATCCGGTCACCGCTGCGCGATGGCACGCATAGCCCGCCCACTGACCGGCCGACGCATGGTTCAACTCCCGCTGCCGAGCGACAAACGCCGATGAACGACTCCCGCGCCCACCAGCCCACCACTCGCCCATGGCCAAACCCTCCTCCTCGTCCTCCCGCAACATTAGGGGGCACGTGTGACGCGGCGCACCTCCACAGCCGAACCTCACCACAACAGACTGACAGCCACCCCACCCACGCACACCCCAGCACGCCTGTGTGGGGGCGACAACGGACGCCCCCACACAGGCTGGGAAACCGATAGCAGTGAAAATGGGCGTTCGTCTCAGCGCCTGAAAAACCAGAGCCTTTTCAACGGTGAGCCTCCAGGGTGAGGATGGCCTTTGTGGTTGACGTGAGTGCGTTCGGGCTGAGTCTGGCCTTGCGGAGGATCCGCCA
>NZ_JBEYEW010000128.1:0-3706 GCF_040634095.1 Streptomyces sp. NPDC007205 | reverse complement strand
TGAAGAGTTACGGAAGCACGCACCGCGGGATCATGCACTCGGTCGAGCACCGTTCACACAAGGGCCTGAACAACCGGGCCGGGAACAGCCACCAGGGGCTTGTCAAGTTGCTACTGGGGTAGGTGAGTTGGGGTATGCCGGTGGTGCGGGCGGTGTCTGGCTCAGGCGGTCGTGGCCATGAGTGTGGTGCCGGTGATCTGGTGCCAGATGGTGAAGCGGTTGGTCATCTCGGTGCGGTAGTCGGGGGCGGTCATCAGGTGCCGGCGGGGACGGAAGTGCGGTGAGATCCGGGAGAAGGAGGTGAGGAATCTCTGGGCGGTGCCGACGTGGCGGAAGCCCTTCATGCCGTGTTCGCGCTCGCGTGTGGGTGTATGGGGTTTTCCGCCCGGTTGCTGAGATGTTTCGAGCTGCGGTGCTCGACCGACGGCATGACGTCCCGGCGGGCGGCACCATATGAACGGAGCTTGTCCGTGACGATCACACGGGGCAGGGTCCCGGTGCCCTTGGGGAGCTTGCGGAAGAAGCGCTTCGCGGCCTGGGTGTCGCACTTGTCAGTCACGAGGATGTCCAGCACGTTCCCGTCCTGGTCCACCGCACGCCATAAGTACCGCATCTGTCCGTTGACCTTGATGAAAACTTCGTCCAGATGCCACCGGTCACCCGGGCGGGGCTGCCGGCGGCGCAGCCTTGCGGCGTAGGCCGGGCCGAACCGCTCGCACCACAGCCGGATCGCCTCGTACGAGACCTGGATGCCGCGCTCGAACAGCAGCTCCTCCACATCACGGAACGACAGAGGGAAACGGTGATACAGCCAGACCGCGTGCGCGATCACCTCCGACGGGAACCGGAAGCCCTTGTACGACGGTGCAGCACTGTCCACCAGCAGACCCCTCCCCCGACGATCTACACCAAGATCATCGCACCCCACCCCTCAAGACCAAGCCCTAATAGGTGGGTGCGGGCCCTGCCCTGAGTCCGCCCAGCAGCACCTCGGTGAAACTGCGTACCCACTCCTCGTCCGCCGGTTTGCCGCTCACCAGGGTGCGGTGGACCACCGCACCCGCCACCACGCCGAAGATCAGCTCCACCGTGCGGGCGGCCTCCTCTGATCAGGGATTTTCGGACGTGCGCCTGTCGGCAAGCCTCGGCCGTGCGACGTGCAGGGTGAGCCTTGATCACCGTGACTGCCAGCTTGGTGATACGAGCGGAAGACACCGTCGCGGGGGCGGCGACTGCACCGTGGCGTAGTCGAGGCGCTGTCCGAGGCGCGATAATGAGAGGCATGTCCGTGTCCTCCACGTCGTCGGCGCCGAGCGCATACGAGATGTTGCGCGAGCAGTACGCACTGCGGCTTCCCGCCTCACTGGATGAGCTCGTCGGTCCGTCGGCTGGCACAGTGGACCTGCCCTTGCACGTAGTCTGGTCCGGGCGTCGCTCGTACGGGCTGAGCCAGCCTCGCTCACGGATGAGCCTCTACCGCACCGTCCTGGCTGAAGGACAGCGTCAGGACCTGATCGCGTTCCTCAACTGCGATCTGCTCATCGCCCAGTGGCCCCTCCTGCGTACGCTGATCAGCCGTCCCCTCCGCGACGCCTGGGAGAGCCGCTTCCCCGAGCTGCCCACAAACAAGGCCGCCACCGCCGCGTGAACTTCTCCAACCTGCACCGTCGCCTCCTGGCCGACGTCCTCGACATCGGGACCCCGTATCCGCTGGTGATCACCGGTGGATACGCGGTCCAAGCTCACGGCCTGGGCAACCGCCTCTCCCAGGACGTCGACGTAGCCACCGAGAACCCCGCACCGATCGGCGAGATCGTCCGCTCCGTGAGCCACGGGCTCGCGGAGCGTGGCTGGCAGGTCGAACAGATCGAGATTGGGGCGCTTTCCGGCCGGCTCCTCGCCACCGACCCCAGCACGGGCGAACAGTGCGAGGTCGACGTCCTGAAAGAGGTGCTCTGGCACCCACCGACGTCCAGCGAGTACGGCCCGCTGTCACTGGATGACGTGATCGGAACCAAGGTTCGGGCGCTGGCCGACAGAGGCGCGGTGCGCGATCTGATCGACGTCCACGCCGCATCCCAGCACCGGTCCAAGGCCGACCTTGAGAACCTAGGCCGACGCCACGCACGGTTCGAATTCAATCTGGAAGACCTTCGCGACCGTCTCGCCGGCGCGGAATGGTGGGATGACCAGGACTACGCCGACTACGGCCTCCAGCCCGATCAGATCGATGCCCTGCGGACGTGGGCTCTGGAGTGGGCCACCGACATCGGAGCACGTCTAGAGAGTGACCAGGACCCCGACGATCTCTAACAGCGGCGTCGGTCAACTCCTTCAGTCGCTTCAGTCGCTCCGGCGACAAGTACAGCGAAACCGCGCCTCCGTGTGCGAGGCACAGCCTCGAGCGCCGCAGTGGCACCGGGCGCCAGGGCGGATGCTGGCGGCTTTGGCGTGGGCAGCGGCGTGCCGAGCGGCGAACTGGCGCAAGCACGCCAGATCCTTGGAGGGAGGCGGCATCCGGCAGTCGGTGTTGCTGCAGGAGACCGTGGCAGAACGGTCACTGCGTCCGGTGAGCCGGATCGTCCAGGCCCTCCCAGGCACGCGCTCGGTGGAGGTTGCAGTGTGCGCCATCGTCACGCGGGGCTGTCCGTTCGTGAGGCACGGAAGCGGGTTGTCGGTCCACTATGTGCTACCCGCAGGCCATGGAGACACCCGGTTGTTCTGTCGAGCCTCCTCGCCGGGCCGACCCCCTGGTGACCTCCCCGGACACGAGGTGTAGCCTCGCCTCGTTCGCGCACCACCGTCCGGTGCGCTGGGGAGGGAGCCTCCATGGACTAGGACGGCTCGGCACGGGTGTACCGCAGAGGACGCAGACGGCCCCGACGCGCCGCGCTGCTCTCCTTCGTCCTCATGGGCAACGCCGCGTTGCAGATCATCCGCACCCGCCACGACGTACCGCTGTGGTGGGCGCCCCTCACACTGGCGCTCCTCGTCGCGATCAACAGGTCTCCCGCCCGGACGGGGAGCAGCGTCTCACGCAGCGTCGGCCCTTCGGCCAGCACGCCGCCGAGGTTGCCGGCCCAGGCCACACCTTGCGGGTAGGCCTTGCCGTTCTTGGCCCGCGGATCGCCCACCACGCCGGTCTTGATACCCGAGGTGTCATACGCCTGGGCATGCACCACCCAGCGCGCGGCCTCGGCGAAACCGATCCGCAGCACTCCCGGAAACCGCGCGGTGAAGAACGGGGCGCCGTTGGGGACATCCGCGACAATCCGGTTCAGCGAGAACACCTCATCGCCCGGCGTGCGCAGCCCCGGCGTCTGGAAGAAGGGCGTGCGCGTGTGGAACAGGTCGAACCGGTGGCGGTGCTCATCCAGGTAGCCGGGCACCGCAGCGAACGGGTCGTCGTCCTCCCACAGCTCGGCCCACGTCTCTATGTCCGCCGGCCCGTCCAGGGCGTCGTACGCGATCGCCAGAAGCAACCGCATCAAAATCCTGGGTGGGCAGATCACCCGCCAGCCGGCAGATCCGCCCGGCGTGCGCGAAGACCTGGCGCAGGGACAGCTCCGTCTCGCCGCCGTCCAGCAGCTGCACCGGCAGCCACGCACAATGAGCCTTTTCAACGGTGAGCCTGCAGGGTGAGGATGGCCTTTGTGGTTGACGTGAGTGCGTTCGGGCTGAGTCTGGCCTTGCGGAGGATCCGCCA
>NZ_JBEYEW010000127.1:0-3768 GCF_040634095.1 Streptomyces sp. NPDC007205 | reverse complement strand
CGAGCGGCACTCCCTGTGGCGCGCCGTCGACCAGGACGGCCATGTACTCGGCATCCTCGTCCGGTCCAGGCGGGACACCAAGGCGGCCAAGCGGTCCCTGACCAAGCTGATGAAGAAGCAGACGCGTGTCCCCCGGGAGCTGGTGACCGGCAAGCTGAAGAGTTACGGAAGCACGCACCGCGGGATCATGCACTCGGTCGAGCACCGTTCACACAAGGGCCTGAACAACCGGGCCGGGAACAGCCACCAGCCCGCCAGGCAGCGCGAACGTGCGACGAAAGGCTTCCACTCACCCGGTCCGGCCCAAAACCCCACTTCAGGCACCCACGCCACCTGACGACCGCCGCCCACCGCTTCGAGAAACTCCTCCGCTTCACCATCAGGGACCACATCACCGCCGGCATCGGCCTGCCCACAGGAGCCTGACCCCAAGCCCTCAGCCAGAGCCCGCACACCCCGACACGCCAGCAGACGATCACACCCCAACAACGTGACAACACCTTCCAGCACGCGGGCCCAAGAAGTGCGGGTCGGCGGTCTCGGGAGCGAAGCACGGACCGGATGGTTACTGCGAGGGGGCTGCGGCGAGGACTTCCCTGGTGGTGGTCTGGCCCTCCGCCAGGGCGCGGGCCAGCGTGGTGATGCCCTGGCCGGTGCGGTGTGCGTGGGCGCGCAGCAGGGTGAAGGCGTGGTCGAGGCTGGTGTCGGCGTCGTGGGCGAGCATGCCTTTGGCGCGTTCGATCCCGGACCGGTCGTGCAAGGCACGGGTGATGTGTGCGGCGATCCCGTCGCGCGGCTGGGCCTGCTGCAGGACGGCGAGCAGGGCCAGGTCGGCGAACGCCTGCGCGGCCCGCAGCGCGGCCTCGCTGCCGGCGCCGGTGTCCTGGTCGAACAGGTTGAGGGCGCCGATGGTACGGCCGCGGTGCCGGATCGGCAGGGCCCGCACGCTGGTGAACCCGGCGTCCAGGGCGGCGGGGGCGAAGCGGGGCCAGCGGGTGTGCGCGGCGCCGAGGTCGTGGGCGATCACGATGTCACCGGTGGCCACGCAGTCGACGCATGGGCCCTCGTCGACGGTCACCTGGTGGCGTTCCAGTCGGCGGACCTGGTCGTCGGAGTAGGCGATGTCGCGCAGCACATGGTGGGCGTCCTGGATGACCAGGCCGACGCCGGCTGCCCCGCACACGGTGACGCAGTGGCCGACGATCCGGTCTAGGGTCTCGACGAGGTCGAAGTCGCCGACCAGGGCATCCGCGAGTTCCGCGAACGCCTCGATGGCGGGCTCGGATCGGTCCACGGCCACCTCCCTCGTTCCTGTCAACGCTACTCCTGCCCCTGCTTGCCGGCCTCGAAGGTGATCTTGCGGGTGAGGACGTCCTGGGCGACGTCGCCGAGCCGGCGGCCCTCGGCGAACGCCCGCGCCCGCAGCATCGACAGCGCCGTGGCGTCGGGGGCGCGCAGCTGCGCCATCACCATGCCCACCGCCTGGTCCACCTCCACGCTGTCCAGGTCCTCCTCCGCCCACCCCGACGTGCCCAACGAGTCGACAGGTTGGTCGAAGGAATGGGCCAGCGCCAGGGCGGCCAGGTCCGCCGCGACCCGGGCCGCGGCCGCGTCCAGCTCGTCCAGGGCGCCGGGCTGGACGCGGAACAGTTCAACGAGGCCGAACGCGGTGCCGCTGATCTGCAGCGGGAACGCGAACACCGCCCGGGCTGGCAGGCCGCGCTCGGCGACGGTCGCCGCCCACATGGGCCACCGCTCGGCGTCCGCCCCGGAAAGGTCGCCGACCAGGACGGGGCGGATGTGGGCGACGGAATGCAGCCCCGGTCCTTCGCCCAGGTCGAACTCCAGCTGGCACAGGTCCGCGGCCTGGTCGCCGGAGGCAGCCAGGGTGTGGTGGTGGGTCAGGTCGGCCATCAGCGCGAGCGCCGCCCCCTGGCCCTCCAAAGCGTCCCGCAGTGCGACGCACAGCCGCTGGGGCAGGTCCGGATCCTCCTTGGCGATCACGGACCCCATGATCTGCACGACTCGGGGCAACAACACCCTTGATCACCGCCCTTCACGCGCTTGACAGCATCCTAGGACAACACGGCTGCCTGTCGGGTTGACGCCCCCACCTGGGGCAGCCGTCCTTTCCGGTGAACCGGCCGCCGCCGCGCACCACCTGGGTGTCGCGCGCACTAGCGTGGCAACAGTGCCTGGGCCCGGGCCCCGTCGTGAGCCGACAAACGAGCTGGCCTTGGTAGAGGAGAGCCGTGTTCAGGCAGGACCCCTTGCCCCCGTCCGGGCACGCGCACGGCCTACGCCACCAGCTGGCCGCCGGCGCCGCGATCGAGCGTGCCATCGGCGTGATCATGCAGGAGACCCGCACCACCGCCGAACAGGCGCGCGCGCGGCTGACCAGCGACGCCGCCGCGGCGGGCTGCACCCTGGCCGTCCTCTGCGCCGCAGTCCTGACCGAGGCCGCCCGACCGGCCGCCACCCCCGCCCCGACAGACGCCCCGCTGACGCGCCGCCGCCTGGCCACCACCAGCCCCGAGCGGGCCCGCGAGGAACTCGCCGCCGCCTACCGCACGCCGATCCGGATGACCGCCCCCGAACCCGGCCAGCTGTTCCAGATCGAGCACACCGACGCCGGCCTGTTCCAGGCCGGTGAACACCGCCTGCCCGGCCGGCTCCGGTTCACCTCCCAGCCCGCGCCTCAAATCGTCGTTGCCCGCCTGCTGGCCGGCACCGCGGAGCGACACACCCCGGCAGGCGTGGAGCACCTGGGCGCCGAGGACCTGTTCCTGACCGGACAGCCCGCCACCGAACACTCCGCCACCACCCACGACGCGCACGTGGGCACCACCACCCTCCCGCTGCCACTGCTCCACAAGGTCGCAAGCGCCCTGCCCGAGCAGACCCGACCGCTGCGCTTCACCTCACTGCGCCCGGCCACCCAGGCCCTGGCCGACCACTGGCGCGCCACCGGTGTCTACCTGGGCGGCCTCCTCGACCACCCCCAGTTGGCGACCGAGGCACCCCTGCTCGTGGCCAACACTGCACAGCTGTTGGCAGCCACCGCGCTCGCGGTCTTCCCCAACAGTGTCACCACTACCACCGACCGCCCCCACGACCGCACCGACGCCACCCGCAACACGGTGCACCGCGCCACCACGTTCATCGACGAGCACGCCCATCAGGACCTCACCCTCGCCGAGATCGCCCGCGCCTCCAGCGTCACCCCCCGCACCCTGCAGTACGCCTTCCGCCGCCACCTCGACACCACCCCGCTCGCCTACCTGCGCGACGTCCGGTTGTTGCGCGCCCACCGAGACCTGCTCGACGCCGACCCCGCCACCACCACCGTCACCCAGATCGCCGTTCACTGGGGCTTCCTCCACCTCGGCCGGTTCGCCTCCCGTTACCAGGACCTGTTCCACACCCCACCCAGCACCACCCTGCACACATGAGCGCACCACGGCCCACCTAACGGCACCACGCAGGGCGTCAAGCGAGAGCACCTGGCTCGCGAGCCAGGTAGCGGCCAGCGTCGACTTGCCCGCGCCAGAGGCACCGATCAACACGATCAGCGCGTTCTCCGGAAGGTCCGGGTACAGCGGCATCGGCGAGGTCATACGTCATCTCCTTGCAGGTCGAGGGACGGGTTGCGCAGCAGCGGGGACTGTAAGAAAAACGGCTCTGGCCCGTAATCGGTGGTAACGCTTCGTGTTGATCATTGGAGCAGGATCCGCTGGCGTAGGAGCGGGAAGCCGGCGCGGCCGTGCA
>NZ_JBEYEW010000126.1:0-3791 GCF_040634095.1 Streptomyces sp. NPDC007205 | reverse complement strand
CCTTGCCCTTCGGCTGTCCGGCGGAATGCGACACCACGGAGTGGACCTTCGCCTCAGACCCGCCACACGCAGCCGTGACGCCCAGCGCCATGGTCGCTGCGAGGGCACACACCGTGCGTCGGACCGCCTTCATGTGTACCCCCTGTGATCCAACCCTGTGGCCAGGGGAATATAGCAGCGCTCAGGCCCTCACTTGGTATGTCCGGCAGGGCATGTGCGGAGCCATAAAGCTGCATGAGGGCTTTCCACCATGATCGTGGACACCTCGACACTGGATCTTGAATTCAGGGAGAGGAGTCCCGAGTGGGGACCTACAAGTACTCGGCGGAGTTCCGGGCCGACGCTGTGGCGCTGGCCCGTTCGTCGGGCCGGCCCGTCTCACGCATCGCCGTCGAACTCGGCGTGAACCACGAGACCCTGCGACAGTGGATCAAGGCCGCGGAGAAGGCCGAGAGGCCCGAGGCGGTCGCGGAGTCCACGAAGGACGCGGAAATCGTGGCCTTTCGCAAGCAGGTCCGCGAGCTGGAGATGGAACGTGACATCCTGCGCCGGGCGGCCAAGTATTTTGCGGGCGAGACGAACTGGTGAGCCGCTTCGAGTTCGTTGCCGACCATCGCGACGCCTTCGGCGTGAAGCGGCTGTGCACCGTGCTGAATCTGTCCCGGTCCGGGTTCTACCGACGGCTGAAGACCGCCCCGGCGCGGGCCGCGAAGAAGGCCGCCGACGCAGCGCTCACCCGGCGGATACGCAAGGTCCACGCAGAGTCCGGGAAGACGTACGGCCCCAAGCGGATCACCGCCGAGCTCCGCGCGGGCGGTGTGATGGTGAACCGCAAGCGCATCGAGCGGCTCATGGGCCAACACGGCGTTCAGGGGTGGAGGTCGAAGCGGCGACACCGCACCACGGTCCCGGACCCCGCCGCCCAGGCGGTGCCCGATCTGCTGCGGTATCTGGCCACCGTCATCGACGTGTTCTCCCGTCACCTGCTGGGCTGGTCGATGGCCGATCACATGCGGGCCGAGCTCGTCACCGACGCCCTCAACGCGGCCGTCCGCACTCGCGGCGGACAGGTGGACGGCGTCATTTTCCACAGCGATCACGGGGCTCAGTACGGGTCGAAGGCGTTCGCCGACGCCTGCCACCAGGCCGGGATCCGACGGACCATGGGAGCGGTCGGCACCTCCGCGGACAACGCCGCCGCAGAGTCCTTCTTCGCCTCGCTCAAGCGCGAGATCCTTCCTGACCGGCGCGGCCGGCCGACCGAACCAGCCGCCCGGCTCGCAGTCTTCCGCTGGCTCGGCTTCTACAACCACCGGCGCAGGCACTCCACGATCGGCTACCTCGCACCGGTCGCCTTCGAGTAGAGATCAACTACGCTGGCCATCGCTGCATGACAACCGGTGTCCACGATCAAGGTGGAAGCCCCGATGATGGCGTGGCCCTGCAAGCGACCATCTCCGCACCTGCAGGGGAGCACAACTTCGACGGCGGCCGGGTCCGCGCGGCGATGGCCAGCAGCACGGAGACGGGGACGATGCCGACGAAGGAGTTGGTGGAGCCCCGTCCGACAGCCGGCATCGTCCTTCAGACAGATCGCTCGGCCCCGTAGTAGCCATGGCGCATCCGGAACCTCATGGCGTCGGTGCCGCCTGCTTGGATGTGCCCGATCAGCATCGACCGCAGCGGCTCGGGCAACTGCTGGCCGTGCGTTGCGGTCCAATCGAGGGACGCAAAGAGTTGGGCCGCGCCGTCGAGTTGGGCCGGGCTCGGCGGCGCGGCGGCGAGCGCGGTGAGGATGAGGTCGGGATCTTCGGCAAACAACTGCTGCTGGATCGCCATGTCGTACCATTTCAGGCCGCCAGTGGACTCCCTGGCGGGAACGCCGGCCCACGCCAGGAGGACGCGGATCCGCTCGGTCACGTCGGGATAGCCATCTTGGACGAGTCTGGCGAGCCGGGCCTTCGCGTCGCGAAGTCGATCTGACCAGGCTTCCAGGTCACGCCCCGGCGGGTCGGAGACATCCATGGCGGCGTCGCGCAGCCCGGCGGGTGCGGCCCGGAGCCAACGCAGCCGACGCCGCTCCTCCTCAGCCTCTTGCACGGCCAGCCCCGCCTGAACCTCCCGAGATCCGGTCAGGCCTCGCTCCGCCAGCCACTCGGTGAGTGCTGGACCATCCCGCAGGTCGGCATCGCAGTCACCAATTCCTCGAAGACCGGATTGGTGGTGCAGCGTCCAGTAGGCGATCAGCTCGCTGTCCACGTCGTGCACCATGATCGTTGGCCAGCCATTGCACCGGCACCGGTCGCCGGTACCGCCGTCCACAATGGCCAGCAGTTGGGCCAAGTCTGCGATCTCGCCACCGGTCACCACGATCCGTGGCACGTCGGCGGTGTCCGCCTCGTCAGGAGAGCCCTCGGCGATCACGACGCGCCCGGCACGGTTCAGTACATCGCGCAGGCGAGCTGTTGTCGGAGCGCCCTCATCCATGCCCATCGTTCTTTCGTAGATCACGACCGCGAGGATAACGGCGCCGTTCCGGTGGCGGCCCGCAACTTTCGATTCGCACCAAACAGCGTGACGAAAGCTGTTGGGGCTGCTGGCGGGTGTTGAGGTCCGGTGCCGGATGTGAGCGCCTGTGCGCCTGGCACGCTCTCTGCCCGGGCGCGGCCTGAACACCGCGCGGTCGAACGCATGGGGGATCGCTGGGAGCAGGAGTGTGCGGGCCGCGGGGATGGCAGCCGATGCCCGTACGGGGCGGTACTGACGATCGATGTGGGGATGCCGGAGTGCCGGTGCGATGACTGCCGGCACTACTGGGAGCTGGACGAGACGGAGCCGGGACGACGGGCCGGTGAGGATGATGCGCTGACCCGGCCGATGGGGGATCCGAGGGAGGCCGGGCCGGGGACAGCAGAGTGAACCGGGTACACGGCCCAGCCGCCGTGGCCTGCAGCCGGGCCGCGGTATACATAGCTTTGTTCAGCAAGTGTGGAACGTGCAGGCGCCTTGGGGGCCATCCCCGCAACGGCGGGCAGCAGGGCGCTGCGGCCTGCGTCGGCGCGCGTGGGGAGCAGATGCAGAAGCCATACCGGTCGACGCATTCCGAGAGACCATCCCCGCACGAGCGGGGACCAGCGCTGGTCATCTGCCTGCAGCGCGTTATCTAGCAGGACTCCGTTTGATCGCGGGGTCACCTCACCTGACTGAGTGCGCCGACAGCTTGTGAATGAGTACCAGTGCGGATGTCCCTGGCGTGCCAGCGTTGTTCACTGTCCGAATGGCGACGCACTACATCGCGGCTTCTCAGGGCCCGGCAAACGAAGGCGAGTGGCCGCTTGGCTACGGTGCGCCTGGCGTCCGTGACCGCCCCGGCCTTCGTCTGCAGCGGGCTGTCGGTCATCAACAGCCTCACCCGAGGGGAGACGCCGTTCGGTGGGCTGAGGCCCGGTCAGGATTCGCTCTGCCGGCCGCTGCCAATTGGGAGGTCTCGGAAATGTCCCGACTCTTGAAGGTCGGTCTAGCAATGATTGCCGTGAGTGTGGCTGGTGCGGCAGTGAACCTGTGGGCTCGCGAGACATACCCCAGGCAACGGGGTGGCCCAAACATCGGTGGTGGAATGCTCCAGCTGCTGTTTTACGTCGGCGCACTGGCAGGGGTGGTCATGGTCGCAACTGCGCTCGTCCGTCGCCGTAGCTCTTAGACCGTGTCCTATGTGGTGAGGCGAACGAGTCGTTTGTAGCAGCACAGGGCGGCGGCGAGACCGAGAAAGGCGAGGTAGTTCCTGGGGTTTC
>NZ_JBEYEW010000125.1:0-3807 GCF_040634095.1 Streptomyces sp. NPDC007205 | reverse complement strand
GCGGATCCTCCGCAAGGCCAGACTCAGCCCGAACGCACTCACGTCAACCACAAAGGCCATCCTCACCCTGGAGGCTCACCGTTGAAAAGGCTCCAGGTATGCGAAGACATCGTCTGTGAACTCGGCGAGATCCGAGAAGATCGCCACGTGGATTGCGGGCTTCTACAACACGCGCCGCAGGCACATCACCGCAGGCAGCCTGCCTCCGGTGGAGTTCGAACGGCTCGTCAACTAGAAAGCCAGCGAAACCCGTTCATCGGTCCGGGCCGCACAGAGAAGTCGCTTCCGCTTCCGGGAGATTGCCATGCGCGATCGCCTCCGGCCGGAACCGGATGCCTTTGTATGACGGCAGGCATCCACGTACCGGCCCTCCCAAGTCGATCAACTCCAGGTCATCCACCCCCCGCAGGGGACTTGGCAACACTCTTCGAACTGCTGCCGCAGCCGCTCGGGATACGGGCCGTACTCGCCGATTGGCAGGTACGGCCCAGTGAACTCCTATTGCTGAGTCAGAGATTCGCTGGCATTAGGCGGCGACTTTGTCGAGGATCTCGTCGGCAGTCTTGGTCCATACGAACTGCCTGGGATGCTCGTTCCAGTCGGCGAGCCAGGTCCGGATGTCGCCTTCGAGGGCCTGGACAGAGCGGTGGACACCGCGCTTGAGATTCTTCTGCGTCAGCTTGGTGAACCACCGCTCCACGAGGTACAGCCAGGACGAACTCGTCGGTGCGAAGTGGAGATGGAAGCGCGCGTGCGCGAGGAGCCACTGCGACTGCGTCCGCGTCGGCACCACCACCTTGCTCGCGGCCCTGGAGGTCGCCACGGGGAAGGTGATCGGCTCCCTAACCATCCGTCAAGGTCTCAGCTCTACCTCATTGCGACCACACCCCTCCGAGTATTACGAGCAGATGGGGACTTGGCGTCGATCCACGCCGGACACGTTGTTCGAGCTGACGTATCCCCCGTCATCAAGTCGATACCACAGCGCAGTCCAAGTACCCATGTCCACCTGCTGGGAGCAGAGAACGGTTACACGAGCTCCTGGGTAGTACCTGCGAACCACATGGGGGTGTGTACCAGGCGTCATCGGTTGCACGTACTCATCCACCACGTGCTGAACGGGGAGCGTGGTGATCGTGCCGGGGAAACCGTCAGTCTGCGGCTGCTGCTCGACGCTGGCGCAGATCGCATACACGCTGATGCCGACGGTGGAGTAGCCGTCCTGCCGGCCGAGTCCGATCCAGCCGGTCCCGTCCTTCGTGGGGAAGCTGCCGACCAGGATCGCGCTCTTGCCCCGGGCTTGGGCGCCGCCGCCGACGACCCTCTTTCCCGCGGGGCAGGAGACAGTCCGGCGCTGGAAGTTCAGCACGTTGGCGTTGGGAAGCCTGACGATCTGGTAACCGTGCAGGGCCGGTGCCGGTGCCTTTGCCGCTGCAGCCTGTCCGGTGGCGGTCTCGCTGGTGGCGGCCTGGGCAGTCCAGCCGGCTCCGGATAACAGGGCCAGTGCCATAACCCCCGCGCCGATCGCTTGCTTGCCTCGCATAGGTATGTCCTTTCGCACTGGAGGCCCCTGGGAAGCAGAGTCCTCTCGATGGCCATCATCCTTGGTCTGATCGATGGCGTCTTGTCGAGTGGTACAGCAGTTATCACCGCATAGTCCCTGGCTCTCGGGCGGCCATCGTGCAACCTGCTGAGCGGCGAAGCCCACTGAAATGAGATGACTCGATGACCTTGTCCCAACATGGTTTGCTCCGTCTGCGTCAGTACTGCAACGGTGCTTGCCGTGGTTGATGGCCAGGCCAGTCTTTGGTGGGGTTGTGGGTGGGGACCTTGCTGATGTCAGGTTGTGACGCGTGGACTGGACGCTGTCCATCAGCGGTTCTTGCACCGTTTCAGCAGGTCGGAGCCTCGGAGTCAGCTATGGCTTGTATGCGGGGATTGATCGCTCCGCTGCAGCGGAAGAAACGGCTGGACGCTGGCAGAAGAAGCCGGACATGTGGGCCCGGACCGCATCCTCCGGATGCTGAACTGGATCGAGTGGGACGCCGATGAGGTGTTCGACGACGTGTGTCAGTAGGTCATGGACAACCTCGGCGACCCCGGGCGCCGTCCTGGTCGTGGACGACACGGGCTCTTTGAAGAAGGGAGCGCGGTCTGCCGGGGTGCAACTGCAGTACTCAGGTACTGCGGGGGCTTGTATTTCAATTAGTGCTTGTTCAGGCGGAGTTGGTGGGACGGTGGATCATGACCGTGCGTCCGCCCGTCACCGCCTCACGGGCCAAGTTCGATCGGATCCTGCCGCATCTCGACGAGCGCCGCCGTCGGCTCTACCTGGCCAGCGAGGCCGCGGCCATCGGCCACGGCGGGATCACTCTGGTTGCTGCCGCCTCCGGGACCAGTTCCGCCACCATCTCGCGTGGCGTCACCGAGTTGGCCGGGGACCCGGTGCTGACGCAGAGGGTCCGGGCTGCGGGAGCTGGCCGCAAGCCGTTGACCGTCACCGACCCCGGCCTGCTGGCGGCTCTGGAGGCGCTGATCGAGCCGCAGACCCGGGGTGATCCCGTCTCCCCGTTGCGATGGACCACCTTGTCGCTGCGGACCCTGGCCCCGACTCTGAAGTCACAGGGCCATCCGGTCAGTGCCGCAACCGTCGGGCGCCTGCTGCACGGCCTCGGCTATAGCCTGCAGGGCACCGTCGAGACCACCGAGGGCGCCAGCCATCCGGACCGCGACACCCAGTTCGCCCACCTGAACGCCACGGCCACCGCCTTCCTCGACGACGAACAGTCGGTGATCAGCGTCGACACCAAGGCCAAGGAATGGCTCGGCAACCGAGACCGGCCGGCCGCACCTGGCGGCCGGCCAAGGACCCGATCGAAGTCGACTGCCACACCTTCACCACCAGCGACCAGCCCGTCGCCATTCCGTATGGGACCTACGACATCGCCACCAACACCGGCTGGGTCAACGTCGGGACCGACCACGACACCGCCGAGTTCGCGGTGGAGTCCATACGCCGCTGGTGGCAGCGCCGCGGACAGGTGCGCCACCCGGCGGGTTGGCAGGGCAAGTGCGCAGCACAACGACGGGCGTCGCGCCTTTTGTTCCGCTGCCCGTGGGCGCGCCTCTCCGCGCCGACATAGCTCGGCCTGGCGCCAGTATCGAACGCGGCGATCAGCGTCTGCTCACCGTTGCGTCCCAGGCGCCGCCACCGCCCGTCCGCATCCTGCCTCAGCTGCTCCAGGGTACGATTCTCGGCTCCCGGGCCGACAGGAGTAGGGGTGACGCGCCTGGTGCACATGTCGAAAGGGAGAACAGCGGCCCGCCGCTCCCCCGCCAAGAATCCGTCGGGCCGGTATCAACAGGCAGTCGGCCATCCGGTTTCGAAGGAGGCCGAACACGTTTCGTGACATAGCCCATTCCGCATCCCCGCACGAATAGACAAGCACCACGGCCCAATTGACAGCTGACCCATGCCCGCGCGGGCGCCAGAGGCTCCACGAACAGCGTCCCAAGACACGATCATCCCCAACTTCACCTCTTACCCCGCGACAGCGCCTGGGCGTTTCAGCGACCGAAGCGACTGAACAAGTTGGTGCCGTAAAACGCTCATGAAGCGGGCGCAGGATCATGGACGTGTGAGTGAGCGCCGGGCAGTCAGCTCTTTCGAACGTCCCCCGTCAGCTGGGTAGTCGGCCTGACGCATGGATTAAGACGGTGTCCTATGTGGTGAGGCGGACGAGTCGCTTGTAGCAGCACAGGGCGGCGGCGAGACCGAGAAAGGCCAGGTAGTTGCGGGAGTGGCGT
>NZ_JBEYEW010000124.1:0-3906 GCF_040634095.1 Streptomyces sp. NPDC007205 | reverse complement strand
TTCAGCGGCTTCTACCGGCTGGTCACCACCTTGACCGACGCCCGCCGGCACCCCGCAGCGGCGCTGATCAACCTCTATCACGAGCGCTGGGAACAACCGGGTCCAGCGGCCGGGTCTGCCACTGCGCCATCCCGGCCACGATCTTGTCGGTAATGGCCGGGACGGTCCACTCGGACACGCTGGCGCCACAGACCTCGGCCGGGCGGGCGGAGATGCCAGCGTGCGTCAGACCACGCGCGGACAGCGACAGGACCATCTCGTCGACACCGGTCAGCCGCCGCCGCGCTTCTTGACGATCTGCGGCCCAAAGCTGCCGTCGCGGTCACGCGGCACCGCGATCTGCACCGACCGACATCGGTCAGCACGGACTTGGACCGGGCCCCATCACAGCTGCTGCCGCTGCCGGCACCAGCCGGGCCGTGCTTCTCCCAGCCGAGACGGCCAGCGACCTCGCCTCCGAGAACGGACCCCAGCACGCGCTCGGTCAGCTGCAGCAGCCCGCCCTCACCGGCACTCCCACGGGCCCGGCCAACCAACTGCCCGATCAACTGCTCACCCAGCACGTCCACCGGCAACCCGGCCAACTGGACCTCTTCAACCACCTCGGCAAAGACAGTCACGCCGCTCATCACGTGCCACTTCCATGAACGGGAGTATCACCAAAGACCGCACAGTCCCGCGTGGGCATCCTCCACACCGTCGCAGGTCACCAGGACCTTGGTTCAGGTCGGTAGCAAGGGCACCCGAAGCGGCGTCTGCTCGGCCCGGTGCAGTCGGGGCCTGTACAACTCTCGCCCGACCTGCGCAGCCACGCTCCTGGCTGCGGCGCCGGTGGACCCGGAGAGAAAGCCGACGAAGAAGGGTGCAGCATTGCGGCGGGTCGCTGGTACTTGTTCAGGCTCCGGTCGACACTGGCAGGATGGCAAATTCACCTCAGTTCCTGGCCCAGCTCTGGGTGGAGAACACGTGGCTGAACGTGCACAGTCTCGGGCCGGGCGGCATGCTGGATCCGGACCGCAACGAACTGGTCCAGCTGGACTTGTTCGAGCCATCGTCCGTCCACGACCTGGAACGTCTGGTCGCGGCACTCCTCACTGCGCATGCGGACAAGCCCATGGGCGTCCTCGTTGGTGACGGCGCCGGCAGTGAGTACCTCTTCGGCCCGGGACAAGTCGGCCCCTTCCGCTTCGTCCAGCGGGAGTAGACAGACGTTCCCCGCGGCAGCGAGGTCCGTGTGAGGCGTTGGAGTCCTTGTCATGAAGCTGAAAAACAGCAGATTCTCCTTTGCCGCCTTATGGGCGGCAGTGGCCTGCCTCGCGGCAACACCCGCCACGGCGACGGGAGGCCTGACCTATCTCGGCAAGACCAGTGATGTGTTCACCGTTCAGGACGTTGGCCAATGGGTCAGCGATCCTCGGGACACGTTCTTCGTTCCCTTCTACGGCAACCCGGTGATCAGCGGTACCAATCTGTACGCACCCGACCCCGTCCGGTCGGAGGGCATTTGGAACGTTTACTTCGGCGGCTGGCTGACCCAGGACACCAACGACGAGATCTACCTGGCCACCACCGGCGACGACACCCTGGTCGGCGGCTACTCCGGCATCAAAACGGTTATCGGACACGGCATCTACCAACACGTCAATGACCCTTCGGCGATCCGGCGCAGGACCGGGTGGGTCATGGCGATGACCACCGTCAGGACGGTGGGCGACGACCAGTGCTCGGTGCTGACCTCCCCTGACGGTGTGCGCTGGCCGCAGCTGACCGACCGCAGCCATGAGGTGACCTTCAGCGGAGCGCATGTCAGCCACTGCGGCCGTCCGTCACTGATCTGGAATGCCGGCTACCACCACGGCACTGGCCGTTGGGAGATGTACTTCGACGGCGCAGTCAATGGCGGCCCCCGGCAACAGCATCTGGCCGTTTCCACCGAGGCCGTCCCCACGCACCTCACCTACATCGGACCGGTCGGCGCCTTCGTCGACGCCGACATCAAGTTTGTCGGCGGGCAGTACATCGCCGCCTACCGCAGGGTCGATGGACCCAGGGACAGGCGCATCGATTACGCCACCAGCCCGGACGGCGTCCACTTCACCGACCACGGCGAGCTGCTGGCCCCCGATCCGCTGGCCGGCTACGACGACTGCGGCGTCACCAGCCCCGGCTGGGCCATCGACGACAGGGAGCTGATCACCTCCCTGATGTACGGAGGCAGCGCCAGCTGCGGCTACGACACTCACCAACTCGGCGTCGCCTTCCCGCAATCCGCGGTCACCTTCTTCACAGGTGACATCACCCATCTGGACCGTGAAGCCGTCAGCGCCACGGTGCAGCGTGTCGACACCCACGGCTACTCGACAGTCGATCGGGTCTGGGACGTCGCCAAGCCCGGCGCAGCCCCTGGTATCGACCAGCCCATCGCCGGCACCCGCGGGGACGCATGGTCGATCCAACGCCGCGCCTTCACCCCGCTGCCCTGCCAGGGCGCGACCGCCTCATCCACCGCGGGCAGCGAATTCGTTGCCTCCAAGGCCATCGACGGCAATCCACCGAGCACATGGTCCTCCGCCGGCGGCCCTGCGAACCGCACCGAATGGATCTCAGTCGACCTCGGCGTCACACAGCCCATCCGCCGGGTCGTCCTCACTCCCCGTGAACACGGATGGGGCTTTCCGATCGACTTCACCGTCCAGAGCAGCGACGACGGGAGGAAATTCAACGACGTCCCGTTCCAACTGCACGCCGGATTCACCAACCCCGGCTCCACCGACGTCGCACTCGCCTTCGCGGCACCGGTCCAAGCCCGCTTCATCCGTATCCTGGCCTCCAGGCTCGGCACCGATCCCTATGGCAACCCCCACTTCGAGCTGGCCGAACTCTCACCCCAGAAGTAGGCCGACGTAGGCCCCATGTAGTTTGCCAGCTGTGTCCGTCATATCAAGGGGTGATTTCCCTCTGTACGTAGGTGGGTCGAGGTCCGTAGCGGCGGAGGTTTTGGCAGCGGCTGTCCTGGCCTCGCCCACGCAGCGACACTTGTCCACGGTGCCGCTGCAATCGTTGGGCCCGTCGCGTCCCCGTGTACGACGGGCCCAACACATGCGAGTGCTGCGCCCAGCCTCTCCTTCCCCCGGCTCCATCCACATTTGAAGCTCCGCCATCTTGAAGTGGCTGGGCAGAGGAGTGGCGTGACCCCGTTTCGGGGTACTCGTGCTGGCCGTGGGCGGCAGTCTGTGGTGTAGGTAATTGTTCGGCGCCAAGGAGATCTTCCGGGTGCCGAAGGAAGGTCCGGTCTTCTACCTCGGCTTGCGCATCGGCGACACCGACCTCGGTCTGGTGGCCAAGGCTAAGCCGGGGGACCGGGAGGCGTCGCGGATCTTGCTCAGCATCGGTGTCGACGACGTCGATGAGACGCTCGGCCGGGTAACGGCGCTGGGCGGCTCGGTCCGCGGCGGCCCCAACGACATGCCGTGGGGACAGCGCGTCGCCCACATCCAGGACCCCGACGGCAACCCGGTGAACCTCACCCAGCCGGTCCCGGCTCAGTGACGCTGTTCCGGGTGCTTGTGCTGGTCGTGAGGTGCCTGCGGTAGAGATCATTTGCCGGTAGTGGCCTCGATGTTCGCCAGGACGAGCAGCGCGCGAAGCGGGTGGGTGGCGCGGGCAGGGTCGGTGCGGAGTCTGGTGAGGATCCGCCGGACACCTCACGTTGCCAACGCGTCAAGCGGCGGTGGCGAGTCCGGTGGGGAAAGCGGTGTGTTGGTCGAACAACTCGCGCCGCTGAAGACAGCGACGTTCACACCTTCGGGCGTAGATGAGCCAGGACACATGCTCAACCAGCTCATACGGGACATCGATCGTGGCACGATACGGGACCAAGCGAGGCTCCTCGGACGATGCGTGGTG
>NZ_JBEYEW010000123.1:0-3938 GCF_040634095.1 Streptomyces sp. NPDC007205 | reverse complement strand
GCGACAGCACCAGGCCCGCATCAGTCACTACAAACGACGCGGACACAGTCCCTGACCTAGCCATCAGTCACGGCAAGCACCGTTGCAGTACTAGTGGCCAGCTGGCGGACTGGCTGTGATTTCTCTCAGGTGCTGAGGGAGGCACCCGGTTTCGGGGTCTGTGAGAAGGGCCGGGTGCGCCCTCCCTCATGGACCCTCGTCTGCGGGGCGAACGAGCAGGCCCTCGGCCCGCTGCTGCTCGTTCGCCAGTGCCCGCCGCGCGGCAGCCCGCGCGTTCTTCAGCCGGATGCCCACCTCGTAGCCCTGTAGGTGGCGTCCAGCGGCGCCAGGACATGTCCGTGTTCGGTTGCCCACCCGCGTGCGGCGGCGAGTCCGGGCGCCCGTGCGACGTCGAAGTGCGACCAAGCCATGCCCAGCTTCTCGAGTTGTTCGACACGGTCCTGTCCAGACCGCCGTGGGCGTAGAAGCAGCGGGCGTCGGCGATCCATTGTCCCATCGAGAAGACGGCGAACGAGGCCGGCCGCCCCCGGCTTCCGCCTCCTGCTCGCTGCTGGCGGACACCCGCGGTACGTGAACGGGGCTTTCAGGTCTCCTGGCTGGCGGGAGTAGATGACGGCAGCTTCCACGCCGCGCCGCCGGGGTCGTGCGCGAGGTTGAGAAACCCGCAGGTCAATGAACACAGCGAGGGCAGCCGGGGTGCGCGGCGTTGAGAACTTCATCAGTCGGCAGGCAGACGCTGACGGACCACCGACCCCTTCCCTGTCAGTGCCGCTCTCCATGGCCTGCGCGCCCGTGGACGGGCTTGTAGGCGCTTGGAGCCTGCTGCGCCAACTGGGTTCCACCACGGGCATGGTGCACCCCTGAGCGCTTCCAGTGCTGGCCCGCCGTGCGCGTGGGAGGCGAGCATGTTGTCCTCCCCGGTCCCGAGCAGGACCGGCACCACGAGCGAGGCGACCTTGCCGTCGCCGGGCTGCATGCGCAGCGCCCGCCCGACGGCTTGGACGGGGGCGGGCACGCAATCACGCACATCGGTCCAGTAGACGCAGTCGCCGTTCTTCCCGGGCTGCAGAGGCGCCGGACAGCCAAGTGCCTGACCTGCGGGAAGATCAGGCCGCTGAAGGGCGGGGTCCGGAGTCTGTTGGGGACAGCCAGGGATGGGGCGATGTGTCAGGGGGCGGCGGACCGGGTGTGACTGAGCGGCCGTCATACCGCCAGGGCCTCACTCGTCGTGGTGTGCGCATGTCGGCATGCTCCCGGACGCCCCTTTGCGCGCCTGAGCTGTGCCCGTGCGGTGAGCGGTGCACGGGACGCGCGTCACAGTGGCTACGTCACACGAGTAACTTTGGCACCACAGGTAACAGGGCGAGCCGTTCGGGCGTCACAAGGGTGTTCAGGCTTCACGCAGGCCGTTTGGCAGAACGGTGTCACGGCTCTGCAGCCCAGATCTTTCCGCGTGCAAGGAGGATGAATTGGTAGCGCGTCACAAGAAGTTGCGCCAAGCGCTGACCACAAGACGGGTACGAGTGCTGAGGGCCGGCGTTATGGCCGTCCCCATCTGCGTCAGCTTCGTGTCGGCCGGTTCGGTAAATGCGTCGGCGAGTGAGCTCTCGGCGCAAGTGGCCGACGGTGCGACGCTTTCCGGCGATTCAGGTGATCCGTCTTGGTTGCACGCCATCAATGACATTTCGCTCGATGAATTCATCAAGGTGGCTGAGCAGTACAACCCGAACCACGAGAATAGAAAGATCATCGTGGATGGCGTGGACTACGGAACCGACGGGTGCAGTGCAGGTGGGCAAGCGGCGTTCGAGGCGTGTTGGCGTCATGACGCCAACATTCGCAGTTTGCAGGAACATCCAGGTTTTTACAATCAGTTCAACTGGGATCACGTCGCGCAGGTGCAATTCGGGCGTGATCTCCAGACATTGGTTGACGGGGGTGTAATTGGCGGAGTTCGCCGGACGGTGTACCTGCGGGGTACGTGGTTTGCCGGGCATTGGTTACCCGCGAATTTACCGGAACCATTTTACCTGGCTCCTTATCATTCTGGGCCGCAGCACTATGTCGGTCTTGACGTGGCCAAGGCGCCTGAGGCCCGGGTGGCGAATGCGCATGTGGCCGACGCGCCGCTCGAGAGGCGCCAGTCCAAGCAGACGCAGTTCTACGGCCAGGCCGAGGACGGTTCGTGGCACAGAGTGATGGTTGGGTCCTCGACCGACGGCTACGGCCATGTCGTGGGCTATGGCTTTGACAGGAATGGCGTCTGGCAAGCGCTCAAGGACCCGGAGGGTGACTTGAGCGACGAACAGAGGGCCAAGGAAGCGGCTGACAAGCAGCGGGCCGAGCAACAGGAACGCCAGCGTCAGGAGGAGCGTTCTTCGCCACTTCGAAGAACGAGCTGATCGGCACCCAACCCCGGCCGAACAGGACCGCCGCCCACACCGCGATCTTTGAGCGGACCGAGAGCTGGCATGGCGGTTTCGCCGGTGACGGCTCACCCGTGATCAGGAACCAGGGGTGAGCCGCAACGGAGCCAGCCAGCCTACGCGGATAGCGGGAGAGGGTATGCGGAGCGGGGCAACGCTATTTGACAACCCATGCGTCCCCACGGGTTCCGTGAATCTTTTGGTTGATGATGGGGTGCGAACCAGGCCGTTGAATAATCATGATCCGGTCGACCCTGGTGTACTCGTGGGTGTCGATGCGCTGTGCGGTGGCGCTGATGGCCTGCCGGTGCGCATGGGCGACATTGCCGCTGAAGAGGATCACGTCCGCCTGCGGCAGGGCCACGCCGAGTTGTTGGATGCCGACACCCCAGGGGCAGGCCAGGCCGCCGTACATTACCGCGGTGATCAGGCCTTTTTGGTTGATGGCCCAACCGGCGTTGGTGACACCGCAGTCGTCGTAGCTCGCCAGCGGATCGGGCGCCACCAGCAATCGGCCGTGCTGCCTGAAGTGAATGCCGTCTCGACTGATCGCGTATTTGATGTTCCACACTGGAGGGGGAACGATGTCGCGGTAAGCGGCGATGTACTGCCCGTTGAGCAACTTGATGTCGGCGTCGACGAAGGGGCCCACCCCAGCCACGTATGTAAAATGCCGCGGTAAGGGCTCGGTGGAGACAGCCAGGTGCTGCTCCGCGACGCCATTGACCACGCCGTCGAAGTACAACTCCCACCGCCACCGGTGACCGCCCTTATAGCGCGAGTTATAGATCAACGATGGGCGGGCGCAGGAGCTGACGTGAACGTGCGCGCCCCCGAAGATGATCTTACTGCGGTCGGTCAGCGGCGGCCAGTGGATCCCGTCACGGGAGCGCAGTATTGAGCACCCCTCGACACCGACCGCTCCGGCGGTCATCGCCATGACCCAGCTGTCCCGGAGCCTGACCGCCGAGGGGTCGTTGACGTGGTTGTAACCGCCGTGATCGATGACCTTCCTGATGCTGGAGAAGCCATGGGTGAGTGTGTCGTCTCTGGTGGTGGCCAGGTAGATATCGTCGTGTTGATTTCCTGGGGCGAACAAGCCGCCGGAGTAGACGTTCCAGACGCGGCCCGCTTTGACGGGGTTGGCCGCATACAGATTCGGCCCCTTGACGACCGGGTTGCCGCGGTAAGGAACAAAGAATGCCTGACCTGGGTCTTTGACCGATCGACCCACGTGGCGGACGGTGAACGGATCACCACCCTTCCCGAGATAGATCAGCCTCGGTGATGCCATGGCGGGAGCTACCAGTACTGACTTCAGCTCGTCGGGGTGAATCTTCACGAAGTCCCTGATGGGCATGGATGGGTGGCTGTATCCCGTGGTGTGTGAGGTATGCGGATGGGGGCGGCCTGACCCCTGAGGGACGTCGGCGCCGGGAGACGGTACGGATGCAGGCGGCCGAGCTGTTCGAGCAGAAGGTCAAGCCGCCGGAAGTCGCACGGCGGCTGCGG
>NZ_JBEYEW010000122.1:0-3964 GCF_040634095.1 Streptomyces sp. NPDC007205 | reverse complement strand
CACGGCCGGTTCCTCACACCTCACGAACGGCGGAATCGTCGTACTGGTCACGCCAGACCAGCACACCTCACCAAGATCGTGTTACGAGCTCTAAGCGCTGCCCAAACTCATCGACAAGTGCTGTCGCAACAAACGAACGAAGCCACGCCCGGGGATCACCTCGAAGCGGCGGTGCATGCCGGCCAGTTCCCGAGCCGTGATGCCGAGTTCCTCCGCAATCCTGGGGCGGGCTTCTTGGGCATGGAGCTTGACGCGCTGGTAGTTGCCGGTGAACCCGTGGTCCCTGCTCAGACACTCGTGGATGACGATGGCCTTCATCAGGATCTCGGCCCGCAGCATCGAGTCGATTAGTGGCGCGAACTCGTCGACCATCCGCTGCTGGTGCCGTCCGTTCGACGTCCGCCGCGGAGACGAAGCCGGCCCCTTGGCAGCGAGGTACTTGCGGACCGTCTTGCGGTCCAGCCCGGTCGCCCGGGCAATCTCCGACAGACTCAACGCCCCGGACTCGAACAGGCCGCGAACCGCCGCCGTTCCAACCAGCGATGCGGATCCAAAACCATCGTCAGCCGTCCTCTGCCGCCCCACACCGACCAAGCAGCAGAGTGCCCACCGCCGATCCTCATCGCATCAGAAACTCCCTGAGGCGCCCCGAAGTTTCCGGACAGTGGTCCCACTACGATGGGTCTGTTCGGAAAGGGAAGCTGGTTGTCGCAGAAACGCAGGAACTTCACTCCCGAGTATCGGGAAGAGGCCGTGAAGATGGTGATCGAGACGTCGCGTCCCATCGCCCAGGTAGCCCGGGAACTCGGTCTTGTCGAAGGAACGCTCGGGAATTGGGTCAACGCCTACCGCCGTGAGCACGCGGGAGAGGAGGCGCCCCTCACGGTGGATGAACGGGCACGGCTCCGCGAGCAGGAACGCGAACTGAGGGAACTGCGACAAAAGGTCGCCTTCCTGGAAAAAGTCGCCGCGTACTTTGCCAGGGATCCTCGGTGAGCGACAGGTTCGAGTTCATCGATGCCGAGTGCGCGACATCCACCACGAACACCGCACAGCTACCGTCGGTTGCGAAGATGTGTGACTGGCTGGAAGTGTCCCGCTCCGGATTCTACGAATGGCGGAGCCGGCCGCTTTCGGCGACGGCACGGCGACGCGAGGACCTGAAATTGCTGATCACCAAGTCATTCGAGGAATCTGACGGCACCTACGGCTACCGGCGCGTCCACGCCGACCTCACTGCCTGGGGCGTGGCCTGCGGGCCCGAACTCGTGCGTGACCTCATGCGGGAGCTGGACCTGCAGGCGTGCCAGCCGCGGCCGTGGCGCCACAGCCTCACCGAGAACGACGGCCGGGCCGGCCCGATCCCCGACCTCGTGAACCGCGACTTCACCGCCGACGCGCCCGGCCAAAAAATGGTCGGTGACATCACCTACATTCCGACCTGGGAGGGCTGGTTATTCCTCGCCACCGCCATCGACTGCCACACCAAGGCCGTGATCGGTTGGGCGATGGACGACAACTACAAGACCCCGCTCATTGAGGCCGCCATCGAAATGGCGGCACGCAATCACCCGCTCTCCGAGGACGCCATATTCCACTCGGACCGCGGCAGTAATTACACTTCTGAACAGTTCGCCCGGACGCTGGACAGACTCGGCATCCGGCAATCTGTCGGGCGGACCGGAATCTGTTACGACAATGCCCTCGCGGAATCGTTCTTCGCGACCCTGAAAAACGAACGGGTCCACCGGACCGTCTATCCCACCCGTGAACACGCCTACCGCGACATTGCCCGCTACATAGAGGTCCGCTACAATACGAAACGCCGCCACTCGGGACTCGGGTATCGGACCCCACGAGAGGTCCACGACGACTACCTGAATCAGCAGCTCGCCGCATGAATTAGCCAATAAGCTGCTGTACGGAAACCGCAGGGACCCTCACCCTGTTCATCCGTACGTGGCTGGGGACGTTCACGGCTCTGGCAAGATTTTCGTAGCTGGAGATCATCTCGGTGACACGGTCGGCTGGTCCGCATAGCGTCGGCGGAGGTGGGCGATCAGGATGATGCGGTGACGGAGAAGGGGGACGCCAGCGCGTCCGGCCATGAGGCGTTTCTGCAGCTTGACGTCGGTGATGCGGCCCTCGTTGACCCCGGAGTTGTATGGGGTGACGATTCCCTGGGCGACTGCATGTCGGTCTTCGCGCAGGGCTCCGGCAAGTCCGGTCAGCGGAGCCAGCCCGGTGTTTGCGAGGTCGTCCAGCCACTCTGGCAAGGATGTCGCGTCGCCGTTGTCGAGCATGGCGGCGAAGCGGCGGACCAGGTCGTGGACGGTCTTGAGTTCAGAGCAGTGGTCGAGGAGCCGGGGCAGGCGGTCGTTGATATGCGGGTTGCGGCGGTGCGGATGGGTGGTGATCCAGCGGGCGGCTTCGCGCGGGGAGGGCGGTCGCTCGCGTGGTTCGTCGATGGGCAGGCCCCGCCTGAGGGGTGCGACGGCCATTTTCACGCGCTGGTAGTGGCCAAGGTAGCCCTTGGTCTGCAGTTCCTCGTGCAGGATCTTCGCGCTGTGCTGTCCCTCGTCCCAGCGTTGTTGCAGGTAGCTGAGGTAGGGATCCAGTGTGGAGGGCTTGCTGGGCGGGCGACGCACCACCTCCTGCCAGGTATGGGCCCGGGCGTACTTGCTGACGGTGCGGCGGTTCAGGCCGAGCTCCCGGGCCACGGAACTGTGGCTCCGACCAGAACGTGAGGGCCTGCACGGCCTCGAAGAGCCGTCGGGCGTGGCGCTCCGCTCGCGTGGCTGCGGCGTGGTTCTCGACGGGCTCCTCGACCGGTGCAGGACCGGTCTCGCAGATCGGGGGAAGCGCTGCGGGCAGGCATCCGCGGTGGGCGGAAGCGATGTCCTGAACTCGCCGGGAGAGGCCCTGCCAAAGGTGGAAGCGGTCGCTGACCTGCACGGCATCCGGGGCACCTGCGGTGATGCCCTGCCGGTAGGCGAGGGAACCGCCGCGGCAGGCGACCTCAACACCTGGGTGCTGGCGAAGCCACCGGCCGAGCCGTTCCGCGTCGCGTCCTTCCCAGAGTGTGAGCGGGAGCCGGGTGGTGGTGTCGACCAGGAGAGTTCCGTAGGTGTCGCCGTAGAGCGCAAAGTCGTCCACCCCCAGTACCCGGGGCATGACCAGTGGCGGCAAGGACACCCGCATCAGCTGGGACAAGACGGTGCACCGCGAGAGTCTGATGTTCAAGATCCGAAGCATCCGGGCACCGCCCCGGCCGGCCAGCACCACACCGACGTCCTCCACCAAGTGCTGCAACGGCGGTGTCCGCCGCTGGTAGCGCACGGTAAGTCCCGGCACTTGCTCGGCGAAGGTCACCTTCGGGCAGGCTGTGTTTTCGCAGTACAGACGGCGTACTGACAAGTCGATGCGCAAAGGCCGGCCTGCGAGTGTGACGTCGGCGAGGCTCCGTACGTAGCGGCTATGGCACCACTTGCTGAGCTGTCCGCATCCCGTACATCCCGCTGGTTCACCCCATCTCGTGCGGGCGCGGACCGCCACCACAGCATCGGAGACCTCGACCGATGTCACCAGCACATTGGCCAACTGCGGTAACAGACTGGCCAGTTCAACAGAGCACAGTCACATGCTGCCCGCTCTGCGGACCAGCCGACCGTGTCACCGAGATGATCTCCAGCTACGAAAATCTTGCCAGAGCCACGTTCATGTGTACGCCGACACTCGACCCCACCGGCAGGGGACAGGCCCGCTGGACCAGCCGTTGGAAGACCGCTCTGAACGCCTTCGACATCACCTTCGACGGCCGGCTTTCCGCAGCACGTCAGTAACCTCAACCACCCTGGTTACACCGTTCGTTTGGCTCTGGCCCGTAATCGGTGGTAACCAAGGGTGACGGGCGCCGTTGGTGTGGTGTGCGAGATGTCAATGAGCTTGTGGCTGTGGTGTTTTC
>NZ_JBEYEW010000121.1:0-3973 GCF_040634095.1 Streptomyces sp. NPDC007205 | reverse complement strand
TCAGAACTCGCAATGGCTCGGAGACCGGGAGTGCTCACCTACCAGCGGCTACGGAGCGTAGTCTGCCTCACGGCCCGACAAGGCCCATTAGAGCCTGTGCAGGGTGCGCGTGCTCCCTAATGGAAGTGCTCAAGGCATGTCATCCCACCAGCCGTTCGCAACCCCAGCGAGTCATACGGCCCTCGGTCCGCGTCAGAGCTGAAGGCTCAAGGCAGAGCTGAGAGGTGATCCGCACAACCGGCTCGGACTACGGACGGCACACCGCCCGGCAGCGGCAGATGGGCCGGACCGCAGCAACAGGACCGCTTCCATGTCCATGCCGACAAAACGGCACCGGGTTCTGCACGCTTCATGCCACACTGCTGAGCGCGAGCCAGCCTCGTCTTGTCAACAGGGCTCTCAGGCCCTGGCATACTCAAAGGCTCGGCTCGCGCCCGCGAAGGTCAGCTCTCGCCGACCTTCGCTTCCCATTAGGCCTACTCGTCCCGCGCGATCCGCGACCACCTGCGCAGACGCGGAATCCGGGCGGTCAACCCGGTGCCTGCCGACCAGCGGGGCCACCGGCTGCGACGCGGCAGCAGAGGCGGCAGACCTCCAGCCTTCGATCGCGAGGCCTGCAAGCAGCGCAATACCGTCGGGCGGTGCATCAACCGCCTGAAGCAGTGGCGCGGTATCCGCTACGAGAAGACCGCGACCATCTACCTGGCCGGTCTCCACATCGCTGGCATCTTCCTCTGGTCCGCCCGGTGATCCAAACAAAAGTCCCTAGTCGAGAGGGCGCCGGTCCGGGTCTGTCCCTGCCAGTGGTTGATCCCACGACAACGCCCAGCCGTCGTCCGGCACGCCATCAGCCATCTGTCTGAGCTTGGCAAGTACGAATTGGCAGTCGACGGCAGCGTCATGCGGGCCGCCCAGCGGCTGGCTGCGGTAGGCGCCCCGCTCGACCGACCACAGCCCCCGCCACACGGAGTAGGGCATCATGGCGTCCTTCCACCGACAGCGGGCCAGCCACTCCGCTGCCGCCACCGGATCTCCATGATGACGAACCAGTTCACGCTGGAAGACAGCGCGGGGGGATTCGCTGTTGTACGACACCAGCGTTCGGCCATGGAGCACATCGGTGAGGGCAGGCAAGAGCTCCCCGAAGGTTGCGGCCCGAGCCACGCGTTTCTGCGTGATGCCGTGCATCTCCAGTGCTGCAGGCTCAATGGCGGCACGCGGCCGCACGTACTCGTCTAAGAGCACGCTCTCGTCCCGGTCCATCACGGCGATCTGCACCATATAGGCGTTGTCCAGACCGGTGGTCTCCAGATCGACGGCCAGCAGTGAGTCATCGGCGAGTAGGTGACGGGCCCAACGAGAAACCCGCTCACGTTCACGTCGCCAGGACGGGGGCCGCCGCATGGCACGGATCGCGTCATCCAGACTGTCGTGTTCTTCCCTCGTGGCCAGCACCCGCCACACAGGCACCGCGTTGCCGTCGCGTTCGGCGCTCACAGTCCCCAGATACCGGCCGCCGCCGTAGACGGCCCAGATAGGCCGGCTGGTGCCGGCGGGGCGGACCAGCTGCACCTCGTGCTCATCCACGCTACTGAAGAGGTCCCCCTGCCCGTTCGGCTCCGCGAGGGTCACCGCGCTCCCCTTCCCCGGCTATCCCGGCCGCACCATGGATGATCAGCGCAACTGTACGACCGGACGGTGGCGAAGCGTGCCTAAGACACGTGCGGTCACCTGCGAGTCCGCTGTCGGCACGGGACTGGCGAGGATCATTCTGTGCCAGACCTTGCCGAGGCTGTGAAGAGAGGCGACCAGGGATCGACCGCATCCGGCAGATCCCCCTGGAGCGGCGGGTTGGCACCTTGAAGGCGGGGCAAAAGGGTTCGCTCCTGCTGACGAAAACGCACCTTGAGGCCTTTGGTGGCGACAGCACAACAGCGAACTTGACGAAGCCGTCCCCTTCTCGGTCGCTCCACTGATCACCGCACTTGGCTTGGAGCTGCCGATTCGGCTTCGACGAGGAACGTCCGTATTCGCTGGTCAACCGTCAGCCGGAGGCCCGGGGGCCCGGCACCGGCTGCCAAGAATGCCTGGAATCCGCGGCGCCCATGGCCGATAACCAGCAACTCGTGTTCACGCCTTGCGCGGCTGCACCCTGATGCCCCGGCTGAATCGATGACGCACTTCGGCATCTCTTTTCTGGTAATAGTTGCATGCCGAAATCGCTCAGGCCGCTCATCACTTGAGCCAGGGCCTCGCGGGCGGCGTGCGGTGCCAGCCCGAGATGGTGTGTGGCGGCAGCGATCGCTGCGTCTTCGTCTCCATAGATCATGAGGAGCTCGAGGAGGCGTGCGGTGCCGGTACCGACCTGAAATTGCTGGTTGCTGTGTGGGTCGTGGATCAGGGCTATGGCGGTGTTGAACAGCAGCACGGGCAGCTCCGCGCCGACGAGAGTGAGGTCAACAGCCTGTGTGTATTGGTCTGCAGCGGCAGTCATGCGGTGTGGAAAGCCGGAGACTTTCAGATTGGTCAGGCCTTCCGTGGCTGCTGTGCGAAGTGCGTCCAGGGTGCAGAGGTAGCGGGACAGCCAGGGGCGCTGCTGGTGGGCGATGCGCAGGGTCGGCGTGCGGACGGCCCCGGTGAGACAGCCCGGGCAGCCGGAGCCGGGCGGCCGCCTGATGGCGGACCATGCGGAGGTCAGGGATGCGAGACCGTCGGTGACGAAGCCGAGGGGCATGCCCTGAGGTGTGGTGCTGGCTTCGCCGCTGGCACGGACGAAGAGCCGCTGGCCCGGGCCGCCACAGGTATGAGCGCCGCCCAGGGCGCATAAGTCACCCAGCCGCATCATGGGGTGGAGCAGCGCTGGAGGGAACACGCCGTGCTGCTTAGCCTGATCCGCGTGGTCCAGAAAGGCGTAAAAGTCCTTCTCGCTGGTGATCCGTGCAAAAGTCGGACCGTCTATCTCGAGGTATGGGGTGAGTATGTACTCCTGCACCTTGACGACGAAGACGTCCCCCACCACCATTTCATCGCCCGGAGCGCCCAGCGAGCCCGTGCAGGGAGCAACGATGGTTTCACCGATTCCGGTAGGAGTATCGGAGGAAGGGCAGAAAATCGCAGTGCTCTCGTTGCACAAATCACTGTCAAGGATGGCAGGCAGTAGATCGGCCGACTCGGCGAGGATGGTCCTCATGGGCGGGCTGCCATCGGGAGTTGTGAGGGTGCGTGAATGACCACACCCCCAGGCACTTAAGTGACATAAGATGCATCGCACTCTTACCACCTATTAGCTACTCGAAGCTTGTGTGTCGCGCTCGCTCACCACGTGCGCCGCCATACCAGACCTTCACGTACACACGGCACTCTCTCAGTGGCAACCCACCTTCCCTGGAGGCCGGCGAGGACTGCGGCCGTCCCACCCATTGCGCACGCAGTGCGACGGCGGTGCAACCGCAGGCACGAACAGCCCGTGATCGGACCCTCAGTCGGGGACCGCCAGTGAGGTCTTTGCATCGTGGGATCGGCGCTTCATCAAGCCTTCGCGTGTCCCCGGTTTGTGGGTCTCGCTTCGGCTCATGTGCACTGGTGGAATGCCTGCGGAGAGGGGCTGCCGGTGACCCCTCGCCGGGGGGCGATCGCGCGAGCGGAATCGAACATGTTTCGCCGGTGGTGGCGTTGAACTCGGCGCCGAGCGCGGTGTCGGCGCCGGGCATCGGCACGACCGAGACGCTGCGCAAGTGGGTGCGGCAGGACCAGACCGACGCCGGGACCCGCCCGGGACGACGACGGAGGCATCCGCGCAGGTCAAGGCGATGGAGAAGGAGATCGCCGAACTGAGGCGGGCGAACGAGATCTTGAAGCCCGCGGCGAGTTTCTTCGCGTCAGTGTCAGGCTGTTGGCGATCGGTGGGTGGAGACAGGCCGGAGCCGCCTTTGGTGGTTGGTCCTTGATGTGCCGCCCTCCGGTGGCAGGATCC
>NZ_JBEYEW010000120.1:0-4051 GCF_040634095.1 Streptomyces sp. NPDC007205 | reverse complement strand
CCCGCCCACAACCTGACATCAGCAAGGTCCCCACCCACAACCACACCAACGACCGACCTGGCCACCAGTCACAGCAAGCACCGTTGCAGTACTAGACGTCGGCAAGAGCTCCCATCACGGGCACGGGCTCACCCCGGCCGGCAAGAAGGTCTTCGACAAGCAGCTCCCAACAGCGAGCCGAAGCTGCGGGCAGTCTTCGACAAGCTGGCAGCGAAGTTCGGCACCGTGCTGGTGATCGTGGACCAGCCCGCCTCGATCGGCGCCCTCCCCTTGACGGTCGCCCGGGACGCCGGCTGCAAGGTCGCCTACTTGCCCGGACTGTCCATGCGGCGCATCGCCGACCTCTACCCGGGCGAGGCGAAGACCGACGCGAAGGACGCCGCGGTGATCGCGGACGCCGCCCGGACCATGCCGCACACCCTGCGCTCGCTGGAACTGACCGACGAGATCACCGCCGAACTGACCGTGCTGGTGGGCTTCGACCAGGACCTGGCGGCCGAGGCGACCCGCACCTCGAACCGGATACGCGGCCTGCTCACCCAGTTCCACCCCAGCCTCGAACGTGTCCTCGGCCCGCGTCTGGACCACCAGGCCGTGATCTGGCTGCTGGAACACTACGGATCCCCGGCCGCCCTCCGAAAAGCCGGACGCCGCAAGCTGGTTGAGGCGATCCGGCCCAAGGCCCCGCGCATGGCCCAGCGGCTGACCGACGAGGTCTTCGACGCCCTCGACGAGCAGACCGTCGTGGTCCCGGGCACCGGCACCCTCGACCTCGTGATCCCGTCCCTGGCCCGCTCGCTCGCCGCCGTCCACGAACAGCGACGAGCCCTGGAAGCGCAGATCGGACAGCTGCTGGAGGCTCACCCTCTTTCCCCGGTCCTGACCTCGATTCCGGGGGTCGCGGTCAGGACCGCCGCTACCTTGCCGGTCACCCTCGGCGACGGAACCAGCTTCCCCAGCGCCGCCCACCTCGCCTCCTACGCCGGCCTCGCCCCGACGACCAAGTCGTCGGGGACCTCGATCCACGGCGAACACGCGCCCAGAGGAGGCAACCGGCAGCTGAAACGGGCGATGTTCCTGTCCGCGTTCGCCGCGCTGCACGATCCCGCCTCCCGCACTTGCCACGACCGATGCCGGCCCGCGGCAAGACCCACACCCAGGCACTTCTCCGCCTGGCCCGCCAGCGGATCAACGTGCTGTTCACGATGCTCCGCGACGGCACCTTCTACGAACCCAGAACCCCACGCCTCGCTTGACGAAAGACATAGAGGCACCCCCCCCGCATACTGAGTAGAGGCGAGTTGTTCCGCTTTGAGGGGCACCATGGGTGTGGTGGTCGGGTGGCGAGTGCGGTGTCGTGGTCGGGAGGACTGTGGTGGCCGAAGCTGCTGTGCGGTTGGTGCAGGTTGTACCAGCTTTCGGTCCGCTCAAGGGTCGCGGTGTGGGTGACGGTCCTGTTCGGCTGGGGCGGGTGCCGATCAGCTCGTTCTTCGAGGTGGTGAAGGACGATTCGGCCAGCGCGGTTGTCCCGGGGTTGGCCGGTGCGGCCGGCGGATGGCCGGGCATCCGACTGGTTTGTCGGCAGGGTGAATTGGCGGCTGGTGTATGGGGAGCCGCGGTCGGGCTGGGAGATCACAGGGCCTGGAATGATGGACATCATCCTTCTGGGGCCGAAGCCCCTGATCTCCGATGTCCGTCGAAGCAGATCAAGCCCAAGGCGTTCCTCCGCCGTCCCAGCTGGTTGTGCGGGGCGGGCCATGCCCGGCGCCCCTGCACGGTCGTACGGTGCGAGCGGAGGTCGGTCAGTACATCGGGCACTTCCCAGCCAGCGCCTCCTGCAGCGCGCGTTGTATAGCGCCTGGCGCCCGGCGCTTGGCCCGCGCACCGACCTGTTCACGAGCGTGCGGCCGGCGCACAGAGGCTCGCGGTCCGGGCAGTGTCAGATCCGGCTCCCTGATATGTCGACTCTTCAGTCGCTTCAGTCACTGCCCTTCGGGACGGGGTGGGGAGGGAGGCCGAAGTGGTCGGCGGGCACCTTTGTCTGTGGCGCGATGGTCACCCTTGCTGACGCCAGAACGAGGAAGGCGTCGATGCCGCTGATGTCGTATCAGGTGTTCTCGCCGGTCCTACTCGCCCGGCCGTCCAGCGGCACCGATCGCCTCATCCGCGCGACGAAGAGTGTCATTGCCTCCAGCGAATCCGCTGGGCACACCCCTGATCGGCGGCCTGTTGATGCCTCCGGGACCAGTGAATCCCTCCAGCCATGGTGAGCCAGAGAGACGAGTCATCTCGGCTCCGGAGGCAGGGCAGTCCTGTCACCGGGTCCCGATGAGGGAAAGGGGGGAGCTCAGACACAGATGCTGCCGACACAAACCGTCACATCGGTGGGCAGCACCTTTACGTTGAAGTTCCTGAGGTAGGTGTCCAGCACCGCACCTTGCACGTTGGTGAGCTGAATGGCGAGGGGTAAGAAGATGCTGTTGTCGGAGACATTGACCAGCGCCGTTTGCAGCGTGTTGAGCTGGGTGTCGTTGAGCACGTTGATGTCCTTGACCGAGATGTTGATCTTGTTGTCGCTGAGGAGGTCGCCGACCGTTATCAGGCCGGAACAGTTGACGGTGTGGTTCGGTCCGCCGCCCTGATTGGAGCAGGTGTAGGTGTGTGGTGAGTTGGCGGAAGCAGGGTTGGCGAGAACTCCGCCTGTGATGACCGCTGCGATCGTGGTGACTGCGGCCAGACGTGCCAGCTTGTGCATGGGGTATCCCTTCCTCAAGTAGTGAACCGACGGTGGCAGGCCGGCGTGGAGCATTCCGTCCGGCTTCCCTCGGTGGCGTTGTGGAGTGTGTGACGGGTTTCAAGTTATTGGACTTAAAGCGCTGTCCACTCGGGGCGAAATGGATGAGAGCACCCGAAGGCTGCAGCATGGCGGCCTCGTTGAACGGTGTGCACACGCCCACTTCAGGGATACAGCACCTTCAAGGCGTTGGCATCTCGTGAGTTTCTGGCCGGGACCGTTGACAGCGCCAGCGCACAGCGGGTCCGGGACAGGTCGTACACGGTGACCCGGACCCCTTGACTTGCGGCAGGCAGGCGATGCTAGAACCGACTTCGCCGAGCCTGATCATGAGGGTCGCGCGGCGTGCAGGACGTCTCCACGGCTGCACATCAGGGCCTGCGCCACAACACTGGGTCCCTCGGACAGAGAGGCTCGCACCGGCGCGGCTCACGCACCTCGGCCAGCGCCTCCACGCCACTTGATGCCGTTGTCGACGAGGTAGCGCACGGCGTCGATCATCTGCCGGTGGCAGTAGCCCTCCGGCCGCCCGCCCCGGCCCGCCAGCCATCCCGGCACCGGCAGCAGATCCCGCACCAGCGCCCACTCCGCATCGCTCATGTCCGAGTCGTACCGGGGCCGGCGCTCCGGCCGATCGGCCGCGTTCCCGAACCGATGGGCGAGGCAGTCACACCCAGGAGTGGACGAACTGGACTCGGCGACCAGGACCACGCGACACTTCGACAACAGGCCTCTTGCTTCTCGCTGGACTCGACAACCGCGAGCTACCAAGAGGCCCTTCTTCCATGCACCTGCACCGGCCAACTCACCCCAGCCAGGCCCTTTGTTCGAATCTCTCCGACCATACGGCCGGATAGAGAACGGCCAGTCAGGTAGTGGCACCGCACGACTGCTCGTCGAACAGCTCGTAGTTCTGCAGGCAGTGGTAGAGCTGTCTGCGCATCCGGTTGAAGAGATGGCGCAGTGCGGCTGCGTGCCAGTCTCCGTGCGCCTCGGGTCGACTGCGTGGACCGAGGCGGGACGAGGGCGACGAACATATGATGGCTTGCCGCCTTAGACTGAGGGATCCGGCGCCCTTCTGAATGGCTTATACAGAAGGCGAGCGAGGAGCGTACTCAGCGGATCAGTGAACAGCGGGACGACGACCCCGTCGAGCAGGTTCGGGTGCCAAGCCGCCGCTGCGCCGCACCCGCCGTCCCGCCGGTCCTGCCGCCGGCTCTGTCGACCCGAAGGAGGCCTGAGCCATGTCGAAACTCG
>NZ_JBEYEW010000119.1:0-4179 GCF_040634095.1 Streptomyces sp. NPDC007205 | reverse complement strand
CGGATCCTCCGCAAGGCCAGACTCAGCCCGAACGCACTCACGTCAACCACAAAGGCCATCCTCACCCTGGAGGCTCACCGTTGAAAAGGCTCCGGGCCTCGATGAGCTTGTCGATCTCGGCGACCTGCTCATGGAGGCTCATCACCTCCTTGGCCAGCGTGTGGACCATCCGCGCGGTGATCTTCTCGCCGGGCAGGGCCGTGTGCTGCCGCTCAGCGGCGTCGATGGCGTCTTCGGCCAGGGCCTGAGCGCCGCGGACCTTGCGGTTACGCAGCCAGGTGGTCAGCCGTCGGGCTCCGACGCGGCGCAGGGCGGCGGGTGTCTGGTACCCGGTCAGCAGGACCAGCGGCCCGAGATTGCTCAGGTCCAAGGCCCGCTCCAGGGCCGGGAAGATGCTGGTCAGCGAAACCCGAAGACGGTTGGTGGCCCGGGTGCGGTCGGCAACCAGATCGGAGCGACGGCCGGTGAGGACTCGCAGCTCGATGGCGTGCTCGTCGTCCGGCCGCAGGATTGTCAGATCCCGGCGCATCCGAGCCTGGTCCGCGATGACGGTGGCGTCCTTGGCATCGGTTTTCCCCATGCCCCGGTAGCCCGCCGAGGCACGATTGACGGCCATGCCGGGAATGTAGACGAGCTGCTGGCCGTGGTTGATCAGCAGATCGACCCACAGGGCGGCCATGCCGTCAGCGACATCGACGGCCCAGACCACGTCCTCGTCCAGCGCGAGCACGTCGGCCAGCAGGATCAGCAGTTCCGGTTCGTCGTTCGCGACGCGGCGCGAGAGCAGCCGCTTGCCCTCCGCATCCAGGACCACGCAACGGTGGTGCGTCTTACCGATGTCCGTACCCGCCCAAATCTGGGCCACGGGCTCCTCCGGTCGCTCGAAGTGCAATGCAGTTCCGGACGACCTTGCCGACATGGTCCTACTCAGCGATGTACGGCGCGGTACTCGCGGCTCCTAATCAGCGGTCAGGCCGTCGTGAGACACCGGGCGGCCAGGTTGGGGGAGCCATCGAGGGCAACCCTACGAAAGCCATACCCGGTGTCTCTGGGCCTCCAGACCCTACAAGTGGCCTTGATCAACCCGGTCAAGAAGGTAGGACCCTAGGAATGGCTGGGGCAGGCCCAGCAAGAAGGTAGAGCCTGATGAGACATTGTTGCAGCGATCATCTATGTGCTGGTCAGCAGCTGTTCCTGGCGGGCTCTGCCGCCGTGTTTCGGGATATCGAAGTCGACCGCGCACCGCCGGTTCCTGATCTGGTCGCGGGCCGGGGTGTGGGGCTGGCTGCACGAAGCCGCTCTGCACCAACTCGACGATGCCGGCCTCATCGACGTCTCCCGCGTGGTCCTCGACTCCGCCCACGTGCGCGCTGAAAAGGAGGGCGAACTCACAGGTCCGAGCCCCGTGGACCGAGGTAAGCCGGGTTCCTAGATGCACGTCCTGTCGGACGCGAACGGACTGCCCCTCCTCGTCGGCGTTTCGGCCGCCAACGTCCACAACAGCGAAGGACTGAAGCCCATGGGCCGGTCATCAAGCGATTCTCAATCGGGCTTGTCAAGCCCGGCTGGTGACTCCCTGTGAGTAGGTCAACCCAGCACCAGAGGGCTCGGCGGTGCGGGGATCTCGCCGGTTGGTCAGCCCTGAGGAGGGCCGGGACGGCGAGACGCCGGCGAAGGAGGCGAAGGCTGCCTCGGCGCGGAACCGGCCCGTGCGACCAGCTGACCAGCACCTGAGCGGCGGTGATCGGTCCGACTCCGAGTAGATCGAGCAGTTCGGGGCCAGCTGGCGCACGGCGCTGAGGATCTCGTTCTCCAAGGCCTTGCTTCGGCCTGCAGGCTCTGTACGCGCTGGGCCGTGGAGCGGAAGGCACGCGCGGCCATCGTGTGCTCGATGCTGTGGGTCGCATGGTCCCGCAGTTGAGCACAACGCGCGATCTGTGCCGGATGCTTGAGCTTCTGCAGCTGTGCGAAGGTCGTCTGGTGCTGACACGATCAGGCCTTGAGCTGGTTAATCGCGGCTGTGGAGGCCAGAACCGCGCCGTGGCGGGTGGCGAGCAGAACGCGGAGGGCCTCGTGTTCGCCGCGGAGCCGGGCCTGGATCAGGTGCTCCCTGGAGAGTGCTTCCTTGGCTGCTCGGACGGCGTCGATCATGTCGGTTTTGCGGCCGCCGCGAACAGCGGTCCGCTTGGACCGGCAGACCTCCACAACGCGCTCGCCGGCCTGGGCGAGGAAGGCTGCGAGGCCAGCGCCGTAACTGCCGATGCCTTCGAGGGCCCAGCAGCGGCGGCCGGGGATGTGCTTGCGGGCGCAGTTGAGCAGGCGCCGGTAGCCGCGCGCGTTGGCCGGGGCGTCGGCGGTAGCCAGCACGGCGCCGATTGGGCTGACGGCTGCGGCGGCGAGTGCGTCGCGGTGGGTGTCGACGCCGATGGCGCGCCGTCGACCTGTTTGGCGAGCACGGTCACGCGGTTGTTCTCCTTCAGGGGTGGACGGCCGTGGTCGGCGTCGGCCTGGGTGGTGTCACCACGTGGCAGAACTGTGATGAGCACGTCGAGATGGCGGACAAGTTGCTGATCAAGCCAACGGGGTGGGCCAGGCTGACGCCGACGTCCGGCAGACATCTCGGGGGCACGGCAGGCTGCAACGAGCCGCCAATTACCTTGTGGGTCATGCCGGAACGTCGGCGCTGAGCCTGGCAGCAGCCCAACCCGGGCCGCAGCTCAACTCTTGATGGGGCCGTTTGAATTTTGCTCTGGCCGCAGTTCCGGAACTGCAGACAGAGCCGTTTTCCCCATCAGCATCCCCGGCTCAGGAAATAGGCGGTGACCGAACACACCGCGTTGCCGACCCTCTTCCCACTGCCACCAGCGGTGAGAAGAGGGCCACACACATGACGGGCCAGCCCCTGTCAGCTACTGCTCGTCGAGCTCGCTTTGGACGTCATCTAACGACTCCCGCCGCTCGGTCGGCACGCCACGAATCCCGTCCCGCGCGTGACGACCACGCCCTTGCGCGCTTTGCAGCGACTGCTCAGACTCGATCCCTTCCTTGTCAGGCTGCGCCTTGTTCCACTTTTCGTCTTTCCTGTTCGGATCTTTCCTGCCCATGGAGCTTCACTCCTTGTATGGCGGAGACGGGTCAGGTTCAGGGTCGCACGCAGTCATGGTCGCCGCACCTTTGAGTGCTTGCGCTGCGTTGCCGGGTTCCGGAAGGGTGTTTCGGCTCGCTGTCTTCTCTCTTTCCCTGCCGCTGCCCACCTCCTCACACCCTCCGACCATGTCGGCCACCACGATGATTGGCTGGACGCCGTCCAGACGGAGGGCAAGGCAAGCGTAGGAACTTCATCCAGAACGCCTGCGACTCGCTGTCACGCGGATCGCAAGGACTTGTCGGGAGGGCGTTTCCCCGTGGTCGTGGACACCCTGATCATTGGATCGTGAGGATCCATGGTGCAGGAGTTCCCGTTGGGGAGGTCGAAGTACTGGCCTGGGTTTCGGGCTGATGCCGCCGCGCTCTACCTACCACGCCAGTCCGGGTGGGACGTATGCGTCGGTGGCCAAGGACGTGGGCATCAACCACGAGACGCTGCGGATCTGGGTCCGGGATGCCGAGGCCGCGGCCCGGCCCGAGGTGGTGGAGGCCACCGCGATGGAGAAGGAGAACCGGCAGCTGCGGGCGGGGGTGAAGGAACTCGAGCTCGAGGGGGAGATCCTGCGGAGGGCCGCGAAGTATTCTGCGGCCGAGACCAGCTGGTGAGCAGCCGCTTCCAGTTTGTCGAGGATCACCGTGGCGCCTTCGGCGTCAAGCGGCTGTGCCGGATGCTGCAGGTCTCGCGTTCCGGCTTCTGCCGGTGGCCGGCCGGCGTGGACGTGCGGGCTGCCCGGGCCCGGGCGGACGCCGAGCTCGCCGGACGTGTCGCCCAGTTCCACGAGGAACCGGACGGCACCTCCGGGGTCCCGCGGGTCACCGCCGAGCTGAAGGACACCGGGAGGCGGCTCAGTGAACCTCTTTCATCCTGTGTCGTGGGGATGAAATGGGCAGGTCAGGTTGGGTGACATGGCGAAGCCCTGCGTCGTTGGTGTGGTGGTCTCACTCAGCACGCCATCGGCCGGGGGGCTTCGTTGGTTCCGTATCCTTCCATGCTCGACGTCCCGTACGAGCTGGTTGAGCACGTCTCGTGGC
>NZ_JBEYEW010000118.1:0-4211 GCF_040634095.1 Streptomyces sp. NPDC007205 | reverse complement strand
GCAAGCTCCGCTGCTCGACCACTCGCATCACGAGCTTCGTCCAGGCAGTACTCACCCTGCTCCTGCCCAGCTCAAAGTGAGGTTGGAAAAGGCTCCCTGAGGCTTTCGGGTCGTCGTCGGGTGGTGGCGGTTCATGATCCCTGCGGTATGCCGGTGGGGTGAGGTATCCGGAGGTTGAGGGCCTGACCGCTGAGCGGCGGGCGTTTCGTGAGGGGATCTGGCTTCAGGCCGGCGAGCGGTTCGC
Source organism: Streptomyces sp. NPDC007205 (assembly GCF_040634095.1). Classification (NCBI taxonomy): domain Bacteria; kingdom Bacillati; phylum Actinomycetota; class Actinomycetes; order Kitasatosporales; family Streptomycetaceae; genus Streptomyces; species Streptomyces sp. NPDC007205. The sequence continues at coordinate 3,967 of NZ_JBEYEW010000118.1, read as the reverse complement.
GGCGGGTGAGAAGACCGGGGTGATCGCGAAGGATCTGCGGGTGAGTGTGCGGTCGGTGGAGCGCCGGCGGCGGGCCTGGTCCACGGTGCCGCCGCGGGTGGCGGCGGCCATCTGCAGTGACGCGCTGACCAGGGCCGCATCGTGCCTGTCGCCCATCGCGTAGCCGAGTACCCGGCGCGAAGAACGCGTCGTGGACGGACGCGAGGTAGAGCTTGCCCTCACCGGTCTCGACCTCGGTCATATCGCCCCACCACAAGACGTCCGGAGCGATCGCGTCGAAGTGGCGGCGCACCAGGGCACGAGCCACCTTCCGTTTGCCCTGGTCAGGCTCTTGCGCCGGCGCGGGGGCTTGCGGCCCTGCAGGCCGAGCGCGGCCATGATCTCGGCGACGGTGTTCTGCGACACCTGCCAGCCCTCGGCCCAAAGGTCCAGCGTGATCCTCGGCGAGCCGTACGTCCGCCCCGACGCGTTGAAGAAGTGGGTGATCCGCTCGGCCAGTGCGGCCCGTCTGACCTCGCGTTTCGTCGGCTCCGACGGGCGGCGGCGCCACTTGTAGAACCAGGACTCGGACACCTCCAGCGCCCGGCAGGAAACGACGTGCGGGACGTGATACTCGGTCCGCTGGTCGGCGATGAAGCCCGCAACCGTCACTTCGTCGCCTCCTTCACCCAGAGGACCACGGAACGCTTGAGGACATCGCGGTCCATCCCGATCTGACTGTTCTTCCTGCGCAGCTGCTTGTTCTCCTCACGCAGCCTGCGTAGTTCCTCGCGCTCTGACTCGTCCAGCCCGCCCGCGGCCTCGGCGGCCGCGCGGACCTTGGCCCGGTGAACCCAAGTCTGCAGCGTGCCCTCATGCACGCCCAGATCCCGCGCGACCTCCGCCGCGGACTTCCCGGTCTCCAACACGATCCGTACCGCACCCTCAGGAACGGCGCGTCATACGACCGTCGCTTCCCACCCATGACCCCCAACTTCCCCTTCCTCACACCTTCACGCTACGAGGGGAAGGTCACTGCGGCGCTGTCACGTCTTCCGTGTTGTTGACGAACGGGTCAACTGGTGTGAGTCGGCCCACGGCTGCTTCGATGACAGCCGCAGTGGAAAGCGCGAGGTCTTCGCGAAACGGCGCTGCGATGCACTGAACGCCGACGGGCATACCTGCCATGAGACCCGCTGGGGTTGTCACTGCCGGCAGGCCGAGAAGGTTGGCCGGCATGACCGGGCGAAGCAGTTCCATGGCAGCTTGGGCCTGGGTGGGTGTCTCGGCGTCCCAGCCGTGCGGGAAAGCTGGCTGCGACCAGACAGGCGTTACGATGATGGGGTAGGTCTGCAGGAACTCGAGCCACGCCCGTGCCACACGGCGCCTGTGAACGAACAGCTCGACGTATGCCTCCAGATCGAGAACCGGTTCGTGGGCGAGCGCGCAGTCGAGGAAGCGTCGCCCGTCGTCGCCCATGACCTGTTCGAGAAGGGGCTGCATTGCGCGGATCTCGGTGAACAGGAACCGGCGCCAGAGTTCGATCGCGGCCATGTAGTCGGGCGGCGAGAGTTCGTCGACGACGTACCCCGCCGACTCGAGGTGCTCCCCAGCCTGACGCACAATGGTCGCGATCCCCGCGTCGGTCGTGCCTCCCGGCGGTTCGGCAAGTAGCGCTACACGACTGGCTGTTGGAGGTTGCCCGGGGGCTTTCAGGGGGACGGGAACAGAACCCGGGTCACGGTGGTGAGCACCTGCGATCACGCCGAGACCGAGACTTAGGTCGGCGACCCGGCGCGCCATGACACCGTTGGTCTGCATCATCTGGAGCGACAGGGGGCCATCTTCAGGTTCGATGACCGTAGCGTGCGGGACACGCCCCTGAGTCGGCTTGACGGCGGAGACGCCGCAGCAATGGGCCGGATTACGGAGGGATCCGCCGATGTCATTCCCAATCCCCAATGGCGTCATTCCCGAGGCCAGAGCTGCCGCTTCTCCTCCGGATGAGCCGCCCGCGGTGCGGCCGGGATGCCACGGGTTGCGTGTCAGGCCTCGCAGGCTGCTGTCGGTGTGGATACGCAAGGCCATGTCGGGAAGATTCGTGCGCCCCAGGACGATGGCGCCGGCCGCTCGCAACCGCTCAACAGCGGGTGCGTCGTGCGATGCGATGGCGTGAGCCAGGGCAGGGATACCATGGGTGGTTGCAGTGCCGGCGACGTCGACGTTTTCTTTGATGGTCACTGGCACGCCATGAAGTGCACCCAGGTGGGATTCACCAGCCGCGGTCCGCTCGTCGGCGGCCCTCGCCTCGTCCAGGGCTCGGTCCCGCAAGGTGTCGACTACCGCGTTAAGGGCCGGATTGACCTCTTCGATGCGATGCAAGTGGGCTTCGATCACCTCAACAGCGGAGATCTCACGTGAACGGATTAATCGCGCCAATTCGTGGGCATCCTTGCGCCAGAGCTCTTCAGTCATTTCGACCCCATAGCTACTTAACCGAAATGAGGTGTTCGCAGGCGTTGCGGCACCCCAATCGAAATATCGGGAGACATGTCGATCTGTTAATTTCGCCATTCACTGCGGGAGGCAGGCCGACCAGAGCCAGGTCAAGTGCCCGGCGCCGACCCGCGTTAGCTGGGGCTTTCTTCGCGGATTGCATGGTGCCGAAGGGCGCCTGCACCGGTAGATACCCAGAATGCTCACGCCGAGTGCATTGATAAGTGCTTGGACCCCACGCCGTGGGGCGCGCGCGTACTTCTCGATCCCCGAAGGGTGACTGATATCATCACATTGTCTCACGTGTGGCCTGTTACTGCGGACGAGGGCGAACTGATACGAGGGATCAATATCCAGGCTGGCCCACCGTGTCGAAAATGCGCTTGTCAGCCCAGTGACCCATAAAGGCCCGCACAGACCAGGCTGACCAGCGGCACAGTAGCGTCGTTCACGCGGATCCCCCGCTGTTGGCACGGGAATAGCGCGGGTCCACAGCTACTGGCATCCAGCCGGCACTGTCACTGCCAAGGTAGAATTCCCGAGTCGCCCTGGGCTCAGCGCCGTGTCCCGCACGTAGCAGGACTACCTCGGCTCCGTTGCCCAAGATGGCCGCAGTGTGCCGTTCCGCGGATCGATGATCGATGTGTACTCCTGGCGCCGATCTCAAGCGGGCGGCAGCATGCTCGGTAGTTTATGAGGGCATGGGACACGGCCAAAACGTAGAGAAATCCCGAGCACACTGCCGACGTGTCCAGCGCTGGTACACCGTTCAGCCCGAGACGGTGGGCCACCTCCGGCGCGGTCTCCGGACACGGATGATCAGGCGTCGTCGTCAGCAGTACAAAATCAGCATTCGCCCCGGCCGACATCAGCGCAGCACGGCCCGCTGCCACGGGCAGCTCACCCCTTCTCCAAAGCCTCTCGATCACCTGCCGCTCCTCGATGCCCGTATGGGAGCGGATTGATGTGTTCGAGATGTCCCACGGGATCGCCGCATCTATATTCGTTGCTACGGGCTCGGGCAGACACACACCCTGCCCCGAGATAACTGAAACTGGAGCCATCGAGATTCTTCTTTCATAGCCATACGCCGCAGCAAAGGGACTCGTCGAGCAACAGCGCTGTTCATCCGTCAGGGCCCGCTCCATTGATCGAAGGAAGGCGGCCCTCTTTCAATGAAAGCTCTGTACTGCGATGGTCGGAACACGCCTCAAGCATCAGATGCGTGCAGAACGGGCAAGATTGTGCACTCGTTATTGAACCTCCTTCATCTCGAGGGGGAAGCCAATGAGCTTTTTTCAACCTCCTGGGCTGACTGGCCAGTTGGCCTGACAGACAGGTGAAGCCCCTGGTAGGTGGGTTTTCGGCCAAGAAATCCGTCTCCACCAGAGGCTTCCTGTGCTTGTCTACCCGTCCGCCGTCGACGTGTCCAGCTCTGCCTTTCGCTTCCTGTCCGCCAAGCTGCGCCGACACCGCCGGGAGCTCGGCATCC
>NZ_JBEYEW010000117.1:0-4253 GCF_040634095.1 Streptomyces sp. NPDC007205 | reverse complement strand
GAGCGATTCGACCCCCATGCGCAGGATGTCCCGCAGAGGAACGTTCCTGCATGCCGCCCCTGACCTGGGCATTCACGGAACTGCGGCCAGAACCATTTTCAAGAATCGCCATCAGCGGTGCGGTAGTCGTCCAAGGCATGCGTCTGGGAGACCGATGACCAGCCGACGAGCTGGCTGAGGCCCCTCGGGTGCTGAGGGCGCCCGGTTGGCCAACTCCACCGGTTGCGGGGCTCATTGTGGGAGCGTCGGTCGGCTTTCCGCAACGAGCCCTTCCGGCGCGGCGGGCCACCTGTTACGGGAGAGAAACCGGCAGACGCGCCACCCGGTTGTCGTCCGCGAGTGTCGGTCGGGGCACGGGGCTTGAGGCTTGTCAGGAGGTGGTACGGATCTGCGCCGGCTCCGCACCTTGCTGCCTATCTCGATCCGCTGCCTGATTTGACGACGCCCGGAATCGGTGAGAACGGGTGCCGGGTCGATGACGCGTTCGGCAACATCCCTTACAGCAATACCTATATCATGTTCGCGTCAAGCAGTCGTCTCATCGACCTGGCAGGACACCGTTCCTTGGGCGGATAGCGACCAACGCCCCAGGTCACCATCACCATCCGTGGGACACATTCGGCGTGCGGAACCAGTGCCGGGAACCGATTACTGACATAGTCGGATGATGTTCCATAAACGCTGTAGACGCTGCCGTAATCGACGTCCCCGCCGCCTGGCCGCCGGCTTAGCCGCAGCGGCACTGCTGTTTGGTCCAGCTGCCTTGTCCCCAGCGCAGGCCCTGCAGCAATCCGGCCCAACGGCCTCGGGACGCTGCGCCGAGCAGGACCCGTCGTGGTCACCGACCACGACGCGCTTCGACCCGACCAACGCCTACCACGCGTACGTGGGCAATGGCTATCTCGGCGCCCGGGTTCCACCGGTGGGCGCAGGTTACGCGGCACCCGGCGGCAAAACCGGCTGGCCTCTGTACACCCCACGCTACGACGGCGCGTTCGTCGCGGGCCTCTACGCCCGCGGCCCGGAGAACACCGCGAGCCGCGAGGGGATCGCCGCCCTGCCGACCTGGACGGGCTTGGACGTGACCCTCCCTGCGAAGGACCGGGACGGGACGGGAAACGGAGAGACTTACGGCTCCCGGAGCCGCGTCACCTCCTACCGACAGACCCTGCTGATGCGCTGCGGCCTGGTGCGCACCTCCCTGACCTGGACTGCTTCGGACGGCCGCCAGACCGACCTGACGTACGAGGTGCTGGCTGACCGTGCCGACCCCCACGTCGCCGCTGTGCATCTCACTCTGTCCCCCCACTGGAACGGCGCGCTCACGGTGACCGACCGCATCGATGGGCGCGGTGCACGCCGGATCGCCCCGGTGGACGCCAGTGCGCAGGACAGGAGTGGCAGGCACGGCGTCGGTGTCGCCTTCCGGACCGACGGTACCGGCGTGACCGGCGCTGTCGCCAGTGTTCTGCACGCCCCTGGCTGGGGAGGCAGGCCACGGTCCACGGGCCCCCTGAGCGCCCGTCAGTCCGCGGCGCTCCGGGTGGGTGCAGGGCATACGTACGAGGTCACCAAGTACGTCGGCGTCGACACCTCGCTGACCTCCAGTGCACCGGGTGAGGATGCTCGGTCCGCGGCGCGGCGGGCTGCCCGGCTCGGCTGGCGCAAACTACGTGCCGCGCACACGGCGGCGTGGCGGGCACTGTGGTCGTCGGACGTCGAGGTGCCGGGCCATCCAGACCTGCAATTGTGGGCACGTGCGGCGCGCTACGGTCTGCTGTCGGCGTTACGCCCGGGCGCCCGCGACAGCGTAGCGCCCGCCGGGCTGACCAGCGACGACTACGCGGGGATGGTCTTCTGGGACGCCGAGACGTGGATGTTCCCGGCACTGCTGGCGACCGACCCGGACTTCGCCCGCTCGGTCCTGGAGTACCGCTTCCGCACACGAGACGCCGCTGCCGACAACGCCCGCCGTACATCGGTGAAGGGCCTCTTCTTCCCCTGGACGAGCACCAGCCGGGGACAGTTGTGGACCGAGTGCCAGAGCTGGAACCCGCCGCACTGCGTCACTCAGGACCACCTCCAGGGCGACATCGCGCTCGCCGCCTGGCAGTACTACCTGGCCACCGGGGACCGCGCCTGGTTACGCTCGCACGGCTGGCCGCTGCTGCGTGGCCTGGCCGAGTACTGGGCGTCGCGTGTGACGCCGAACCCCGACGGTTCGAAGTCCATCAAGGGCGTCGCGGGTCCCGACGAGTACAGCAACGGCGTGACCGACGGCGTCTACACCAACGCCGTCGCCGCGACCGCGCTGCGCGCTGCCGCCAGTGCGGCGAAGGTGCTCCACGCGACCGACGCACCCGTTGCCGCATGGCGCCGGACCGCCGACACACTCCGTATTCCCTACGATTCCAAGCGCAAGATCTTCCTCCAGTACGCGGGTTACGACGGCTCGCAGATCAAGCAGGCCGACACCGTCCTACTGGTCTACCCACTGGAGTGGCCCATGCCTGCCGGTGCCGCAGCATCAACCCTCGACTACTACACCGAGCGCACCGACCCCGACGGCCCCGCCATGACCGACTCGGTGCACGCGATCGACGCCGCCGCGATCGGCGAACCCGGCTGCGCGACATATACGTTCCTGCAGCGGGCGGCGCGCCCCTTCTTCCGCGACCCGTTCGCCCTCTTCTCCGAGGCGCGCGGTGGCAAGGCCGGCGTGGGTGACGCACTCGCGGGCTCCCCGGCCCAGGACTTTCTCACCGGCAAGGGCGGGTTCCTGCAGATCTTCACACACGGGCTGACGGGACTTCGGCTGCGCGACGGAGACGTGGTGCACTTGGATCCGATGCTGCCTCCGCAACTGGCGCCCGAAGGCGTTCGGGTGTTGGGATTGCGGTGGCACGGGCGCACCTACGACGTCGAGATCGGCCCTAGTACGACGACCGTACGGCTGGTCGCCGGAGCCCCCTTCATCGTTGACTCTCCTCAGGGGCACTTCACCCTCGCCAAGGACGCTCCGGTCTCGCTCAAGACTAGGCGGCCGGACCTTGCCCCCATCTCGAACCTCGCACGCTGCCGCCCGGTGACGGCCACGTCCCAGGAGCCGGGTCTTTACGCGGAGGCAGCGGTTGACGGCGATGCTGCCACGGCGTGGCGTCCGGAACGGGCCGGGGGATCCCTCACCGTGGACCTCGGCCGATCGGTACGGATCTCACGTATCCAGGTGACCGGTACGGCTGAGTACCGCCTGGAGACGTCGGCGGACGGCGGGCATTGGGTGCCATACGAGGGCAAGCCCGTCACCGGACGACAGGTACGGATCACGGTCACGGGCTTCACACCGGGCGAGGTGAAGGAGGTGACAGTGTCGAGCCTCCCCTGACGGCGTGCTGGGACGGGACGAACAGCAGTCTGGCTACCCGCCGAGCAACCATCAACTTACGGTGACCCATGCATAGTTGAACGATTCCCTAAGTGGCAGAGGTCCTCTCCACCGTCGGCCTGCGGCTCTCGGAGGAGAAGACACTGATACGCACATCGACGAGGGCCTCGACTTCCTCGGCTGGCGCATCCAGCGCCACGAGAAACGGGGAACCGACCGGCAGTACGTCAACAACTACCCGGCCAAGAAGGCACTTCGGTCCATCAAGGCCAAGACAAAGGCGCTCTGCCGGATGAACGTCAGCCTGCCGCTGGCAGTCCTGCTGCACAGGCTCAATCAGGTGCTGCGGGGCTGGACCGCCTACATCCGTCCCGGGGTGTCCGCTCGGGCGTTCCAATACCTGCGCATGATCGTCTGGCGTCAGGTCTTCGGAAGGCTCCGTCGCAAGCACCTCGGCACTGGATGGAAGGAGCTCCGCTGGCGTTACCGCGACGGTGGGTGGTGGCCACACGACAGGGACGTCGTCCTGTTCAACCCGGGCTCGGTAGTCACCACGCGATACCGGCCCGGAGGGACGGTCATCCCGTGGCCCTGGCCCAGCACGACCTGAGGAAAACAACTGCTCATCGGGGCTTGTGGAGAGCCGGATGCGGGGCCAACTCGCACGTCCGGTTCGGGCGGGCGGCGTGGAGAAACGGGCTGGGAGGAATCCCAGTACCGCGCTCCGTGCCGACCCCACCACGACATAGCCCTGGTCGACGACACCGGCACGTTACTGAGCTTGAACTCGGGTTGTCGTAGTCGCTGACAGGGCTTGATCCCCGCGGTACGCCGTTGTTATGAGGTAGGCGCAGGGCGGCGGACTGAC
>NZ_JBEYEW010000116.1:0-4296 GCF_040634095.1 Streptomyces sp. NPDC007205 | reverse complement strand
CAGCAGCGGCTCAAGCCGGGCCCACTGCCCGTTCGTCAGATCCCCACGTCCCACAGGACGTGATCACCAACCAACAAGATCAACTTTCGCAACAGACCTTAGCGGGCCAGCACGAACGGCGTCTCGGGCAGAGGCAACAGGGCCGACGCCTCGACCGTCTCGAACACCGACAGCGGCTTCGCACCGCTCAGTGGCCGGCACTGCCGCTGACCTGCAACGTTGCGGGCCCAGAGTAGGGCCTCGGCCTGCATGTGATCCAGCGAGGTGAACGTCCGCCCGCGCCAATAGGAATCGCGGACATAGGGCATAGGCCGCTCCACCCTGGGCTTGTCCTTCGGCTTCGAGGTGCAAGCTGGATCCACCAACGTCCCGTAGTAGGAAGCAAGTTCGGCATAGGATTTGTTGATCTTCGGGTCGTAGAGGTCGGGCTTGTCGCCTCCGGTCTTCAGGTTGTCGGGCACCAGGCGCCGCGGGACGCCGCCGAAGAACCGGAACGCTTCCACATGTGCCTGCGTCCAGGCGTGCTGGTCCATGTGTGCCACCGGACGCACGAACATGTGCCGCGAGGCGGGCAGCACCATCACGAACGCCCAAATCCGGTGTCCTTTCCCGGTAGTCGGATTGATCCACTGCCCCAGGAAACCGTAGTCGATCTGGGCCTCCGAGCCCGGTTCGACGTTCTCCCGCAGCACCGTGACCTTGGCACGGGCCGCCTCGTCGGGCAGGTTCTCGTGCACCCACCGGCGGAACGGCGTCAGGGACGCCTTCAGCTTGCGCTCGTCACGCAGCCGCTGGTGGATGGTGGTCACCGTGCAGGAGTCCAGCAGCTCCACGACGTAGTCGCGGTGTTGCTCAATCTCCGGCCAAGTCAGCTGGTTCAGCTTCCTGTTGGCTTGCTCGGGGAACCAGCTCTTGATCAGTTTCGTCCAGTCGGTCTCGCTCATGGGCGGCCCGCCCGGGGTGATCCCGGCGGCCTCGGCCGGCGCCAGGTACTTCCTGATCGTCTTGCGGTCCAGCCCGAGTGACGCCGCCAGCTGCGACTTCGAGCGGCCCGCGTACCAGTGAACGTAGATCTCCACGATGCCGGTCACGGTGAACGTTCTCCTTGCCATCCGGATCGTCCGTCGGCCTCCCGGCTCGCTGGTTGAGGGACACCAGCGACTCCGAGTAGGCCCGGACCCTCAACCCGGCACCGGCATGCCCCGGGGGATCCCCACCGATTCGCAAGAAGGATCTATCGGTCGAACAAACCACCCGACACGGGGAAGATCTTCAGGCCAGGACCGCGACCGACCTCCCCATCCGTGACCGGCGTCCCCCTGGGGAACCGTTGTCACCGGGGTGGGGATTACGCCGACAGCATCAGCCAGAAAGTGGTGAATTCAGCCGTCGTCGACATCACCAGTTCCCGCAGTCGTACCGCGAGGTCGTAGCTCCTCTTCGAGCGTGGCATCACTGTCTCGTACGAGTCGGTCCGGGCCTGGTGCACCACGTTCGGCCCCCCGTATGCCCGGCAGTTACGCCGCCGGCAGCCCCGGCCCGGCGACACCTGGCATCTGGACGAGGTATTCATCAAGGCCAACGGCAAGATGCGGTACCCGTGGCGTGCGGTCGACCAGGACGGCAATGTCCTCGACATTCTTGTCCAGGACCGCCGCGACACCGCTGCAGCCAGGCATTTCTTCCGCAAGCTCCTCAAGGACTTCGCGTACGTGCCCCGCGTGATCGTCACGGACAAACTCCGCTCTTACGGAGCCGCTCACCGCGGGGTCATGCCGTCCGTCGAGCACCGCTCCTCGAAGTACTTGAACAACCGTGCCGAAAACAGTCATCAGCCCATCAGACAGCGCGAGCGCGCCATGAAGGGCTTGCCCTCCAGCCGAGCAGCCCAGAGGTTCCTCGCCGCCTTCAGCAGCATCTCCAGCCACTTCCGCCCCGACGGCACCTGATCACAGCGAGTGACTACCGCACCGAAATGATCCACCGGCTCCGCATCTGGAAGACCACCACCGGGGCACCCGCGCACGCCTGACACAGCACCCAGCACGACACCCGAGCACCCTCAACACGCCCCAACATGACCGCGACAGTAGCAACTTGGCAAGGCCCAACTCAGCCCTGTGTGCGGCGCAAAGGATGCGTTGAACTCGTTGAACGGCGTATGGAAATCGGCCGCTCGGGTACCTGAGGACCGTTGACCGGACGGAAGCGTGCCAGGACAGAAGCCGTGTTCGGACCGTTGGGGATGGGCTCGCCGCTGCTAGGAACGCTTCGCCGGTAGCTAGGCGCGAGTCCGGAGACGGCGTGGTGAGGGGCAGCTCCCCACTGCAACCCCACCCCTCCTTCGCTGCGGCCCGGAGGCTGCCCGTACTCAAACCCTTCACCACGAGCCTACGGTCACTGAGCAGTCGAGGTAGTACATGGCAAGGAGTCATCCCAACGCGCAGCTCAGGGCGCTCTTGCGGGAGGCAGGCTGGACAGCTGCTCGACTGGCCCGAGCAGTGAACACCCTTGGCCAAGTCCACGACCTGTCTCTCACTTATGACCGCACCTCGGTCGCTCACTGGCTCAGCGGATCCCGCCCCAGCCCATCGGTCTGCCTCCTTGTGGCCCAGGCGCTGAGCCAGGGCTGCGACCGCGTGGTGACCGTAGCGGAAACAGGACTCGACTCCGAAAAGGGGAAACATCCAAGTTCCCAGGTTCAGCAATCTGCGGAACGCTCACCAGCCCATGAGTTGATCGCCCTGTGCCGCATGGACACGGACCCTGCCCTCCGTGGCACGCCCATCGTCTCCGCGCCCCGCACGGTGACGCATCCGTCGCACGAATGGAAGCCAGTCTCGTCCGAGCCCGCACCGGCGAAGGCCCCGTCGGCTGAACTCATGACGCTCCAGGGCCTGATCCGGCATGTCATTGGCTCTCTCGAACGCCATGGCGGCTCCCACGGACGGCGCGCGCTTGCCCTGTACACTGCCGACGACGTGGGACGCCTCCTGGGGGGTGGGAGCGCAGACCGTGTTGTGTTGTCCACTGCCGCTCAACTCACGTACGTCCTCGCTCAGATGACGGCAGACACCGGCCAGCTCGCTCTGGCCGAGCAGTATCACCGAATCGCTCTCGATCTAGCACATGAGGCCGAGGACCGCACGGTGTACTCCATTACGATGCGGGCGATGAGTGCGCTTGGTCTACGCCTTGGCTGGCTGTCATTTGCAAGCCAGTTGGCCGAGACCGCTGTGGAGACTGCCGGACCCGGCGCCCCGCCATCGGTGGCTTCGTATCTCCTCATCCAGCGTGCCGTCACCCGCGCCCGGGCCTGCCAACGCAGCGCGGCCCTTACCGACTTGCTCAGGGCCGAAGACAAACACCACACCGATGCCGAACAGACCATCTCGTTCGCGCACTACCCGAGCGCCGCGCTGCACTTCCAGCGCGCAGAGACCTTCCTTGCTCTGGGAATGTATCCCGAGGCCATTGGTGCCCTGCGCCGTTCGGCGCGCCTCCGTGACAGCGCCACACAGCATAGGTCTTTCGCCATCACCCAAGCCCGGCTCGCAGAAACGCTGATACTCACCGGTCAACTGGAACCAGCCTGTCACCACTGGGGCCGGTTCCTCGATCACCACGCCCACGTGCGCTCCGTCCTCATCCGCCGTGCACTTCACACCCTTCATCAGCAGTTACGCCCCTATCAACGCCACCCCATCGCCGCCGATGTCCTGGCACGGGCGAGATTGTCGAGGGGCAGGTCTTACTGAGCGTGAGGCGCAGTGCCGGCAGAGGTCGATCCCTGGGAGTGGACACCGTGTTTCATGCGGCGTACGAGACGCCCCCCTCGAGAGCACCTCGATGCGCTCGCCGGTCTCCGCGTTGATGATGTGATCGCGTAGCGGTGGCAGCGGCGCAGGGTGAAGTCGTCCACCGCGATCACTCATGGGATCCGCACGGCCAGCGCGGGAATGCATCGCAGTAGCCGCAGGGCGGTGACGGAGGAAACCGGTACGGCCAGGACGCGGCCGAGGCGGGCTGTCGCCCGGCCGCATAACTCCTTGACAGGCGTTGCTCCTTGATCGTGGACGCTCTGATCATTGAGGTCTTTCAGTGTGGCAACCGATCGGGTGACAGGGGCCGTGGCCACAACGCACAAGGCTCCCGTGCCGTTGAGGGAGGTGTTCGAAGTCTCAACCCATCGGCGCAGGAGCCCTGTCGGTCCCTCATCCTGCCGCACTCGACCTGCCCCATGCGCTCATCGAGTGGGCCACGATGCTCATCGTCACCCGCGAGGGTGACCGACGG
>NZ_JBEYEW010000115.1:0-4520 GCF_040634095.1 Streptomyces sp. NPDC007205 | reverse complement strand
GCGGATCCTCCGCAAGGCCAGACTCAGCCCGAACGCACTCACGTCAACCACAAAGGCCATCCTCACCCTGGAGGCTCACCGTTGAAAAGGCTCCGGTTGCAAGGCATGCGGGCCTGACTGGTTACCTTCCAGGCGCCCTCTGCACGAATGGATTGGCACCGACCGGATGGGGCTTGCTGATAAAGCGGGAACGCACCCTCTGGTGAGAGAGCAGTGGTGCCTGTTTCGACTTACGCCACTTGCTGTCTATGGTCATGGCTGCGGAAGCAAGTTGTGTGTGTTGGAGGCCGGTTGCTGGCGCGCTCGGCTCGCGGAATACAGCCGCGTGGCGAGGGAACTACCCTGCGGCGGCCTTGCCGCTGCCCGCTGTTGTTTGGATCACAGCCTTCTGGCGTCGTCCAGGTCTCCCTGGATCCGGAGGCCAAGATCATGGAGTAGATCCGGGAATGTGATGTCTGGACACAGGCTTCTCGACAGTTATAGGTGATGGGCATATAGCGCAGCGCGGTCTGGACAGCAAGACTGGAGCGCAATCTGGAACCGGATTTCCTTGTGCCCATTTCCCAGTCAGGGGACCGCTTGGAGCGTTCGTCCGTCGCTGGGTGTCACTCGGTAGGAATCGAGAAGCGTGAGAATCGTACTGGCAGGTTGTCGCCTGCTGTTTGCGCATTCTGTTGCGAGCGCGGCGTCCGGGTGGCTCTGCGCCGCGTGAGCTGTCGGCCGCAGTCTCCAGCCACATATACGGTCTGCGTGAGCAATGGTTGAATTCCGTGGCGCGTGCTGTGGTGGGGCAAGGTTATGGAGCGCCGCGAGAGTGCGACGGAGCCCGTCGACCAGTGTGTTAATGGCACTCTGTGTCAATTCCCGGTCGAGGGCAGTATGGAGTGCCCTCGGACAGGTGGGATCAGAAGCTTCGCGTATCAACTGCATGACGCGAGCGCAGCAGCAGGAAGGGAAAGAAGATGACAGGCTCGGGCAAGAGACACGGCCGGCATCGCGTGGAGAAGCAGGCCAGCAAGGCAAAGACGTACAAGGGTGTTCTCTCCGCGACGACCGCCACCTTGGCCGTAACTGGAGCTTTCCAAATAGCGAACGCCACCACCAGTTCGGCGGTTGTCACCCCGTGGCTGTACCGTATGCAGCCCTCGGGAACGCGGCAGGCGCCCGTCATTTACTACACCATCGGGTGGAGCGCCGACCGCACGACAAGGAGCGCGATTGAGCGGGCCGTAGGGATCTGGAATACCAAACTCGGTGGTAATGGCTTACTCAGGCCGGCCGGGCCCAGAGACACTCCCACTTTGTTCTTCGGCCGAAGAAATCTGGGGGGGAATCATCTGGGCTTGGCTCAACTGAACGCGTGCGATGAAACCGGATGCAGGCACGGTGATATTGGGCTTACTATTCCTTATTCGACGGCAGGACGCTCGCCGGAAATTTCCCCCGGTTTTCCAAGTAAATCAGTGTAGCTGTACATGAAATTGGTCATGCTCTTGGATTGTGGCACTCAAGCGGCGGGAACATGTACAACCCGGGCGATCCCGACGAAGTTATGAGGCCCTATATCGGCGACGGTGCTCCACAGTTACCTAGCCGTGCGGAGATCGCTACAGTATGGCGGCGGTACTACCCGCGGTCTCCGCTTCCGGACAACAGGGGTAACCATCCTGTTCCGAACAGGAATCCGCAGCCTAGGCAGCCTCAACAACCGCAATACCGGCGCACACAGTTCTACGGGCAGGCCCCAGACGGGTCCTGGCACAGCTTCACGGCTGGATCCTCCACGCGGGTCTACACCCACCTCGTGGGCCACGGCTTGGACCGGAACGGAATCTGGCAAGAGATTCGAGACCCCAAGAGCTACCTGCGCAACGTCGGGCACGATCCGAAGGCCAGGGCCGAAGCGCAGAACACCGATGAGCAGGCCAAGCGTGAGGATCGGGCCTGTGAGGACCGGACCCGTGAGGATCGGTAGTCGTCCAGGGCGTCTGGGAGCGGTGACCAGCCGACGAGTCGGCTGATGTCTCTCAACCACTGACCGGGGGCCCTCTTGGCCATCTCCCGGTTGTGGGGCTCGTTGTGGGACCGTCGGTCGGCGTTTCCGCAACGAGCCCTTCCGGCGTGGGCGGCGCCTCGCCGGCCTCGGCACTGATCAGCATCCGCACCGGTGACGCTTCCGCGAGTGCAAGCGCCATGTCCGAGCCGTCTTCGCCCTGGCCCACCGGCAAGCAAGGCAGCGGCGCGGCGGCGACCATAGGCCATGCAAGTCTTCCCAGTGGAGCGCCGCGCGCTGGCGACACAATGACCAGTCAAGCGCCCGCGCAATCGGCGCTCACCGCGCTGACTTCTGGGCATGGGTACGGAAGGTTTCCGTGACGTGATCGAATCCATGGTGGTGATGCATGTCACACCGTGGCATCTCGCCAGATGGATCCAAAGGGCTTTACGGGCTTCATAGCACCGAGATGCTGCCCCGTGACCTGCGGTGATCCCCCCAATCGAAGGCTTGCAACGTGAGTGGGTGACGGCACCTCGCGTCCCACCTGCCGACCTCATTTGATGGCGATGGCAGCCAAGCGAACGTAGGTACGATGCGCGGCAGCCGGCCGTCGAACACATGGCGGTCGTTGTCTGGGAGGAACTTCATGAAACACGCGCGGAGAAAACACAGCCGGTTACGCGCCCGGGTCGCAGGTACCACAGGAGCACTGGCGGTTGTCTTGGGCGCAGGGGCCGTGCCTGCCTCGGCCGCCACGAAAACTGCCGGTACGCCTACGCCGAACGCCGCGCCGTTGGGCACGACGGGGGCCCCGGGCAAGCTGACGCTCCCCGCCCCGACCGGGCACTATCGGGTCGGGACGGTCGACCTCCACCTGCGCGATCCGAGGCGCAAGGACCCTTGGCTGCCCAGCCCCCGGCCGCGCGAACTCATGGTCACCCTGTGGTACCCGGCTACACACACGGCCCACCACCCCGTCGCTCCCTGGCTCCAGCCTGCCGCCGCCGCGCACTTCCTGGCCAGCCACCAGGTCCCGCCCAACACAGTGACCCTGCCCACCACCGCCGGGCACACCCGCGCCCCAGTTGATCACAAGGCTGGCAAGTTACCGGTGCTGCTGTACTCGACCGGGCGAGGGTCGGACCGCGCCACGGGCACCGCGCTCGCCGAAGACCTGGCCAGCCGGGGCTACTTGGTCGTCACCCTCGACGACACCCACGATGACAGCGAAGTACAGTTCTCCGGTGGCCGGTTGGAACTGAGTACTATGCCGCCGAACACGCCCGCATCCCGCGTGATCGCCGCTCGGGTGGCCGACACCCGCTTCGTCATCGACCAGCTGAACGCCATCGCCCACGGCCACAATCCGGACGTGGACCACACACATCTGCCGTACGGACTGTCCCATGCGATAGACATGAAGCGTATCGGGATGTTCGGCCCTTCCCTTGGCGGCGCAGTGGTGCCGGCGGCCATGCAAGCGGACTCCAGGATCCATGCCGGTGCGGACCTGGACGGACAATTCTTCGGCCCTGAGACCACCCGGGACCTCCGCCGTCCCTTCCTGTTGTTCAGTCGCCACAACCACGACCGCAACACCGATCCCAGCTGGGCGACCCTCTGGAAACACTTGCACGGCGACAAGTTCGATCTCAGGTTGCGCGGTGCCCAGCACCTGACGTTCCTGGACTACGAGGCTCTGTTCTCCCAGGCGCCGGGCGCCTTCAAGCAATCGCCTGCCCAACTGGTCCGATCACTCGGCACGATCGCCCCCGACCGGGCCTTCGAGATCCAACGCACCTACCTCGCGGCCTTCTTCGACAAGGAATTGCGTCACCATCACGAGCGCTTGCTCAACGGCCCCTCCCGTCACTACCCGGAAGTCTCCTTCGTACGCTGAACCAGCAGTCGTGCGTGCGCAGTTAGCTGCCGCGCACGCACGACCGACGTCCGGGTGACGGCTGGCGGCAGGGCATGTAGGGGGTAGGCCCGCGGATGGCCGCGCTGCCTCAGCGGTCCAGGCCCTGACCGTCTCTCCCCTGTTATGTTTTCTGCGGTCCTGCAAGAGGACCGCTGGCCTCCGGGCCCGGCATGACTGTTCCCCCCTGTCGAACGGATGACCTGGGGGGTGGTGTCACCGGGCCTGGGAGGCGCCGTTGGAGACGCTGATGAGAGGTCCGACTACCGCCCGGCCTGGCGCAATGCCCGGCCGCTTGCGGGCGGCAGGCCTGCATAACGTGGATGCGCGCATACGACGCCGAAGCCCTGGCCAGCACCGCACGAACCCCGTTCGGGAGGATGGGTTGGACGACATCGACGACGTGGGCGTCTTCCTCGGCCTAGGGCCTGTTGCGAAAGTTGATCTTGTTGGTTGGTGATCACGTCCTGTGGGACGTGGGGATCTGACGAACGGGCAGTGGGCCCGGCTTGAGCCGCTGCTGCCGCGGGGCATCAAGCCGGGTCGTCCGCAGGTGTGGACGCGGCGGCAGTTGATAGACGGCATACGGTGGCGGACCCGGAC
>NZ_JBEYEW010000114.1:0-4549 GCF_040634095.1 Streptomyces sp. NPDC007205 | reverse complement strand
GACACTCTCCTGCCCCACCCCAGACCCCACCAGGACCGACGACTCCACGCACTGAACTGGTCCCACTGGCGCAGACACCACCAAGCCATCGCCCGTCGCTGCCACTACCAAAGAAGAACCAGCTCAGAACACGAAATCTGACTGGAGTACTAAGACTCCAGTCAGCATTCGTGTCGTGAGCTGGTGGTTGTCGTTGTCCGGGTAGGGAGGCGATAGTCGAAGTCGACCAGTGGCACGGTGAGTCGGAGTCGGTGTTCGCTCGGGTGGCGGGCCGCTTTGCCCGGATGGATCTGCGCCGGCGGATGCGGGACTATGTCCGTGGTCTGCTGGCGCCAGTGGACGCAAGAACGGCTGGCAGTTGGCCGAGTGGGCCGGCCACCGCGACCCGAACAGGTCTGCAGCACCTGCTCAACGGCGCCCGATGGGACGCCGACGCGGTCCGGGACTATGTCCGGACCTATGTCGCCGTACGGCTCGGCCCGGACATGGTGTTGATCATCGATGACACCGGCTTCATCAAGAAAGGCAGCATGTCGGCGGGGGTAAGTCGGCAATACACCGGCACCTCCGGAAAGATCGACAACTGCCAGATTGGCGTGTTCGCCGCCTACGCCACTGGCTCGGGCAGGGCTTTGGTCGATCGGGAGCTCTACCTGTCCAAGTCCTGGACGTCCGACCGCGAGCGCTGCCGGGCGGCGAAAAATCTCCGATGAGCGGGGTTTTGCCACCAAGGGCGAACTGGCCCGGGACATCGTCCGCCGTTGCCTGGCCGCCGGCCTGCCCGCCGCCTGGGTCACCGCGGACGAGGCCTACGGACAGGACTGGCACTTCCGCCGTCTGCTCGAGCAGCTCGGCGTCGGTTCCGTGGTGGCCGTGCCCAAGTCCCAGCAGATCAAGTCCCTGGCCGGAATCTGGCGCATCGACCACCTCATCGACGAAGCACCTGAGGACGCCTGGCAGCGGCTGTCCTCCGGCGACGGAGCGAAGGGGCCGCGGATCTATGACTGGACCGCGGACAAACTGCCCGCCGACATCATCTTCGACCCCGATCCGCCGACCCACCACCGCTGGGTGATGGCCCGTCGCAGCCTGCCCGACCCCGCCGAGCTCGCCTACTACCTCGCCAACGCACCCGTCGGTATCGAGATCTCCGAGCTGACCCGCATCGCCGGCAGCCGATGGGCGATCGAGGAATGCCTCCAAGCTGTAAAGAACGAGTGCAGCCTGGACGAGTACGAGGTCCGCCGCTACCTCGGCTGGTACCGGCACATCACACTCGCCATGCTCGCCACGCCTTCCTGACCGCCCTCGCCACCCAGGCAGACCGTGACACAAGGGGGGCAGCAGAAACGGATCAACCCTCGCTCCGCTCACCGTGGCAGAGATCAGGCGCCTGCTGGACACTCTCCTGCCGCATCCCCGACCCCACCAGGACAGACCTCCACCCACTGAACTGGTCCCACTGGCGCAGACACCACCAAGCCATCGCTCGCCGCTGCCACTACCGAAGAAGAGCCAGCTCAGGACACGATTTCAGATTGGAGTACTTAAGACGTCATCTCATTTGGTGTGTTCGATAGCCTGCTGCCGTGGGGATCGTTGAGCGGCTGGTGCCGGATGAGTTGTGGGAGCTGTTCCAGCGAGTGGTGCCTGAAGCGCCTATCCGGCCTCAGGGAGGTGGCCGGCGTCGGCACGGTGACCGGGAGGTGCTGGCTGCGATCGTGTTCGTGGCCACGTCGGGCTGCACCTGGCAGCAGCTGCCGTCCGCATCGTTCGGGCCGTCGGGAGCGACGGCTCACCGGCGCTTCGCCGAATGGATCAAGGCCAGGGTCTGGGCCAAGCTCCACCGCCTGGTACTCGACGAGCTCGGCGCCCGTGGTGAGCTGGACTGGTCCCGCTGTGCGATCGACTCGGTGAACATGCGGGACTTGAAAAGGGGAACCTGACAGGCCCGAATACAAAGCCTACGACCGGGTTGATCTGCGCAGATGGCTCCGGTGGAAGCGCATCGGAGTGCGCATCGCCCGCAAAGGAATCGAGTCCAGCGAGCGATTACTGAGGTTTTCAGGGTGGTGTCGGTGGGTTGATCGTCAGGCTTGTGGCGGTGAGGCAGCCGTCGATCAGGTGGGGCCGGAGTTGGATTCTGCGTAACTCGCGGCGGAGTCTGCGGTCGAGGTCGTTGGGTGTGTGGAAGGCGGTGTTGGCCATCGCTCTGCGCACGAGTGACCAGACGGCCTCGACGAGGTTCAAGTCGGGTGCATACGGCGGGAGCCGGACGGTGCTGAGCCAGTCATGCCCGGCCTCGTACCGCTTCAGTCCGGCGGCCAGGTGGGTGTTGAGATTGGCCCAGACCACCACAATCGGACCACCGAGCTGGACGTGTGCGCGGACCAGGAGGTCGCGGTAGTCCTTCCAGGGAAAGGTGCTGCAGGCGCCCTTGAGGAGAAGACGGGTGGGGGACGGTGGATGAGACGGCTCGTTTCGCCGGATTTGTAGCAGCACAGGGCCGCGACCGAGGTCCAGCGGGGGGAGCGGCCCCTCACCCGGATGACAGGGGTGTGTCCACGCCGGCCCCAGGTGCGGGCACGGGGCGGCGTCATGGAGAATCCGGCTTCGTCCTCGAAGACGATCCAGGCACCGGACACCGCCGCGAGCCTTTTACCCGCGGCCACACCTCCTTCTTCCACAACTCCACTGCGTGCTCGTCGCGTGCGAGAGCACGGCGGGCGGGTGCCTGCCAGGACCAACCGTGACGCTTCAGCAACCGCCACACTGTCGCCACCGACAGGCTCACCCGCAGCCGCCGACGGATCACCGTCTGGGCCCGGGCCAAGGTCCAGCGCTGATCGTCGAACCCGTGGGCTCCGCCTCACCACGTAGGACACCGGTCTTAGCTGGTTTCGGGCCGTCACCGTGTACGGTCGATCACCGTGCCGCGTCCACCCCTGCCAGGCACCGCACATGGTGGCCAGGCCGACGTCCTTGGTCTCGCACATCCTTGCGTTCCCACGCTCTGACCCGTCCAAAGCGGGCCTTGTGTGACGCTGGCGCGGACTCGTCGTCCCGCGCACGCGCCTGGACTGCTCGACCCGCGCCTTTACCCGATCCCGCGGCCCAACGAGGCGTCTTTACTACTGTCAGGCTCCGGCAGATACACCTGATCGGAGGCAATTGCCTGCCGAATTTGATGAAGTCTTAGGGCCACATGGATATCGAGCAAGCGCTGTGGCTCTTGCCAGCCGGGGCCGAGAACAACGCTGATTCGACTCAACCGCTGGGCAGCGGTATTGATGTGGATGTGCAGGTTCGTCGCAGTCCGACTGAGTTTCTGCCCGCTGTCCAGGTACGCCTGCAAGGTGGCACGCAACGCCGTGCCTCGGCGTGCGTCGTAGCTGAGGATGGGACCTATCATCGCTTCGATGAAGGGCTCGAGCTCGGGTTTCGCTTTGACCAGCAATCCCATGAACCCTAACTGCTCAACTGCCGCCACATCGCCGTTCCTCCCGAGCGCCAGCAATACTTTCGCGCAGGAGACGGCCTCTTGACAGGCGTCACTCACGCTATGGGGCGACATCACGGGGCCAGCCGCGCCGGCGGTGGCCGGGTGGCCGATGGCGCGGCTCAGCTCCGTGACGAGGCGGTCAGCGGCTGGCCACGGGGCCTCACCGGGCAGCATGAAGATCAGCCAGCCCTGTCGTTGTGTGGTCAAGCCGCGATTCCGGCGTGCATATGCCGCTGCCCATGAAGAAGACCGTTTCGCTCTCGCTTTCACGACGTGAACGGCAACGAGTACATGTGGGCAGGTGAGATCGAGTCCCATACGATGCGCCCCCATATACAAGCCTTCGGTTTCTTCGGGCCGGGCTGCGAGCAGAGCCTTGAGAAGGTCTCGCTGAACCACGGCCTCAGCTGTCTCCGCCGCGCGTTGAGCCAACAACAGCGCAGCCATCATCGTGGCAGGGCTCATGCCGCCGTCAGACATCGCGTGTTCCTTTACTCCATGCGTGGTCGCCGCATACCTTGGCCGTCTCTATGACGCCGCAAGAGACAGGGCGTTACGTTGGAACGCTTGCATGTGACCTGTTACACAAGCTTGTCGATCTCCTCGTTGTGTGAAGATCTTCGAAGGGGCGAGTCCAGGGCGGAGTTGGCATGGTGGTTGCGTTCGTAGTCGATTGGGCTGCGGTGCCCACATACGACGTGTAGCCGCAGGGAGTTGTAGAACCCGGTGATCCATGTGGCGATCTTCAGCCGGGCCTCGGCGCGGGTGAAGAAAGTCCGCCGATGGACGTACCCGGCCTTGAGAACGCTGCTGACGGCCTCGCTGACGGCATTATCGGAACACGACCCGACACGTCGTCCCATGGACTGGGTCACGCCGAGGCGGCGGCAGGCCCGTTTGAAGCGCCGGGAGACATACTCCGAGCCTCTGCCGCTGTGAAAGATCACGCCCTTTACTGAACCGTTTTCATCCTGTCCTGCTGGGGTGAAGGTGCAGGTCAGCGGTGTGGGGTGACGAGACGAGGCTCCTGGTCGTTGCGGTGGTGTT
>NZ_JBEYEW010000113.1:0-4610 GCF_040634095.1 Streptomyces sp. NPDC007205 | reverse complement strand
GCCGTGGCCGGTGCCCAGCTGCGGCGGGCCCTCGGCTCGTTGGACCGCGTCCGTGGACATGGGCGTCAGAGGCGCTCTTGCGGGCGGCCAGCCTGCGTGCGTCTGAGGCGCCTCCGATCGGCAGGCGGGTGCTGGCCCGGCTCCTCGCACCCCGCCGTCACCGGTCCAGCACCCGCAAGGTCAAGTCCCCGATCTCCCGCTACAGCGAGCAACGCGACGACGGCCGCCCCGACCGCAGCCGCACCATCACCGACCTCGCCGTGACCGTCCTCGAACCCGGCCCCGAACGGATGCCGAGAAATCAGCTAGCCCACAGAAAGGAGAGCGTTCACAAACGCTCAAAGTTGACTGTTGCGTCCAATGTTCAATCGAAAGGCCCTGCTGTTAGGACTTGGGCGTTACCTATGGGCAGCGCTCGAGTTGCGTCGGCACCAAAGTACGGAGAGGGGCTTCCTATGGACAGCGCCATCGTTATGGGATCGGGAGTGGCAGGAATCCTTGCCGCCGAAGTCCTTTCACGTCATTGCGGGAACGTGACGATGATAGAGCGTGACCGGCTGGACGGCAGTGAACGTGACCGCCCCGGAGTTCCGCAGCACCGTCACGTTCATATTTTGTGGCCGGCTGGGCAGAACATTCTTGAGTCTCTGTTTCCGGGCGCTATGGAATCCCTCCATGGCCTGGGTGCGCCCCGGATTTCGTTCCCCGCCGACGCAAGGTGGCTGAGCACAGAAGGGTGGCTTCCGAGGCTGCCGCTGACAAAGGTCTTCACCTGCAGTCGCTCCCTGTTGGAAGCTACCCTGCGGAAACGGCTCACCAAAGTGGACGTTAGGGATAACACCACCGTTACCGACCTACTCACCGACGCGACCGGCCGCGTTGTCGGGGTCCGGACCCGTTCCGGGGACCAGACTCAAACGATGCACGCCGACCTGGTGGTGGACGCCACCGGACGCTCATCCAAGCTCTCGCAGTGGCTCGCAGCGCTAGGGCATACCCTGCCTACAGAGACCGTGGTGGACGCCCAGATGGGGCACGCCACCCAGGATTTCCGAATCCCTCAGGAGTATACCCCGAACTTCACAGCGGTTGCCCTGCAGCACCGTCCACCCCATGTACGTCGCTGCGCCTATATGTTCCTTCAGGAAAACGGACACTGGAGGTGCACGCTTGCCGGATATGGCGCTGACTACCCACCGAACACCAACGAGGGCTTCCTGGAATACGCGCGTACTCTTCGTGATCCCACACTGCACTCGCTGCTCACCAAGGCCACGCCCGTCGGTAGGATCGCAGCATTCAGGCAGGCGGCTAACCGCCACCATCACTGGGAGAAGATGCGTACCTGGCCGGCCGGACTCGTCGCATTGGGAGATTCTGCCTGTGCCTTCAACCCGGTTTATGGCCATGGCATGAGTGTCTCCGCTCTCTGCGCTCAGGCCCTGGAACGCTGGTTGGCCAACGGAGCCGCGTCCACCGCCGAGTTCCAGCGGGCCGCTGCTCGTGCGGCATCCGGTGCATGGTCCATTGCGACTTGGGAAGACTGGCGCTGCCGCGAGACCACCGGCGCCCGCCCTACTATTAAGGACCGGATTCTCCTCACTTACTACGTCCGCGTCCTGACTGCTGCCACGATGGACAGCACAGTGTGTGCTGACCTCATGAACGTCATGAGCTTGCTCAAAAAGCCCCGCGCACTGATGCGTCCCGACGTGGTCTTGCGCGTCATGAGGAAATCAAGAGGAGGGTGCTGTCAAGTTGCTGGCGAGGCTGATCATCCGCTGCCTGAAGCGATACATCGCACGAGAGATCTACCGGCTCATCGCCCCCACGAGGCAGGCGACTGACCGTCCAGACCCCGCACAAGCCACTGCTTGACATCCATAGGGGCATCAACGCCGTCCGTGTCGGGTGTGTGGCTTGCTGACGGTTTGTCAGGGTCAGGGTGGGGCTTGTGGTGGCCGGTGGTTCAGGCCGTGGCGGGCAGGCCGGCGGCTCCGGTGATGTGGTTCCAGATGGTGAAGCGGAGCGTCATCTCGAAGCGGTAGTGGTCGGCGGTCATGAGGTGACGGTGGGGCCGGAAGTGGGGTGAGATCCCGGTGAACGTGGACAGGAACCGCTGCGCCGAACCGACGGTACGGAATCCTTTCATCGCGTGTTCCCGCTGCCGGGTCGGCTGGTGGGAGTTCTCCGCCCGGTTGTTCAAGCCCTTGTGCGAGTGGTGCTCCACCGACCGCATCACCGCCCGGTGCGCCGCACCGTACGGCTTCAGCTTGTCGGTGACGACCACCCGGGGGACCTGCCCGGTCTTCAGGGCTCTTGCAAGGTCGTCTTGATCTTGTGGAGTGGCTGGTCAGCTGGGGTGCGACCGGGAAGAGCGAAGCTCCGTTGTAGCGAGTGACCTCTCAAGGCCCTTGCCAGCAATGGAGCTTCGGTGATTCGCGAGTCTGCCATGGCCGGCGCTCGTGCTGTCGTGTGCTGTCGCCCTGGCGGGTGACGGCGCGGTGGAGGGTGTCGACCCGCGTGATCGTCGCGGGCGGCGGTATCCGCTGGTCGCGTTGGTGAGAGCGGCGGCCTGCGCGGTAGCGGCAGGTGCGTGTGCGTACGCGGCCATCGGGCACTGGCTGCGGCGGGCGCCCCAGGACGCCCTGGCCCGGCTCGGCTTCCCGGTCCGAGGCGCGCTGGGGGTACGGCCGGCCGCGTCGATGGACACCGTCCGCCGGGTCATCGAGCACGTGCACCCCGACGGTCTGGCCGCGCTGCTGCGGCCCGCCGGGGAGGAGCAGGGCCGCCCCCTCAGGTTGGCGGCGGACGGAGGCGACGGGCAGGCGCACCCGCGAGACCGTCTACGTCATCACCGACCTGCCCGCACGCCAGGCGAAACCCGAGGACATGCCTGCGCAGCCACTGGCACATCGAGAACAAAATCCACTACGTGCGCGACACCCTCTGGGACGAAGACCGCTCCCAGATCCGCACCGGCCACGGCCCCGAGAACATGGCCACCTTGCGCAACACCGCCCTGAACCGGCTACGTGCCACCGGCGCCACGAACATGGCCGAAGCCGTCCACGACCTGTCCTTCGAGCCCTTCACCGCCCCACTCGACATTCTCGGCATCCCTCGATGACCAGCGAAAACGTCAGAGAAATGCGACTTTGCAAGAGCCCTGGCCCGGTCTTTTTGAGGAGCCGGCGGAAGAAACGTCTGGCCGCGGCCTTGTCCCGCCGGTTCTGGACCAGGATGTCCAGGACGTTGCCATCCTGGTCGACGGCCCGCCATAGATACTTCTGCACCCCGTCGATCCTGATGAACACCTCGTCGAGATGCCATGTGTCACCCGGCCGCGGGCGGCGCCGGCGCAGTCCGTTGGCGTAGGCCTGCCCGAACTTCACGCACCAGCGACGCACCGTCTCGCAGGAGACGATCACTCCCCGTTCCAGCATGAGCTCCCCGACCTCGCGGAAGCTCAGCGGGAACCGGTGATACAGCCACACACAGTGCGCGATGATCTCCGCCGGGTAGAGGTGATTCCGGTACGACGGCGCTGCAACCGACACCAACCAGCCCTCCCGACAGGCCCCAGCCAGAAGATCATCTCACCCACCGCCAACGTGACAGCTCCCAGTTTTTTGCCTGTGAGGATCCAGCGCGGGGAAGCCAGCTGCCCTCCAGCCCTCAACGGTCCACGGGATCAGGAGTCGTCCTTCGTCCCCGTCGCCGTCTTCGAGAATGCGTCGTGCCAGGCGGCCTGCGCCCCGGAGTCACCGATCCGGTAGACGTCCACCACCGCCCCCACGGCAACCGCCAGGGACAGGACTCCCAGGACGATCCGTACTGGCAGGGCGGACCAGCGCAGTTCTGCGTCTTGATCAGGCTGTGCGCCGGCACGTCGCTGCGCCCACCACACGACCGCCGCCAGTACGAACAGCCCCACAACCCACGGCAGCAGGCTGTCACCCAGTTCGGTGTGCCGACGGACCAGGGCGTCGTCGTCCACGTGCTTCTCCAACCACTCGCCGGCCTGCGTGGTCAACGGCACGCTGACCAGGGCGACGAGGGCCAGCAGCGGTAACAGTGGACCCAGCCGCCGGGCGGCGCGCGGCCACAGCGCTGCCGCGACCAGGGCCAGCGCGGTGAGAGGAACCCACACGACGACCACATGCACCAGCAGGACATGAACGGGCAGACCGTTGATCAAGCTC
Organism: Streptomyces sp. NPDC007205; assembly: GCF_040634095.1. Classification (NCBI taxonomy): domain Bacteria; kingdom Bacillati; phylum Actinomycetota; class Actinomycetes; order Kitasatosporales; family Streptomycetaceae; genus Streptomyces; species Streptomyces sp. NPDC007205. The sequence continues at coordinate 405 of NZ_JBEYEW010000113.1, read as the reverse complement.
ATCGAAGCGCTCCTCAGTGGTAGGGAAGGGCGCCAGCGTGGCACCAGAGTCGCATGGGTGCTACTCAGGTGGTCCAGCCGAGGGGCCTGTGGAATCCGGCCGGAAGAACCTCCCGGGCGGCGACGGCGCAAGGACAACGTTGACTCTTGCCCCTGACCATAAGCTTGCCTCAAATACAAACAAACTGACCAATAGCATGACGAAAGGCGACGATCAGGCCCAAGACCCGCACACCCCGCTGGCGCTTCTTCTGGTGGGCGTATCCACCGATCCGCTTAGGGTCTGTTGCGAAAGTTGATCTTGTTCGTGATGATCACGTCCTGTGGGACGTGGGGATCTGACGAACGGGCAGTGGGCCCGGCTTGAGCCGCTGCTGCCGCGGGGCATCAAGCCGGGTCGTCCGCA
>NZ_JBEYEW010000112.1:0-4688 GCF_040634095.1 Streptomyces sp. NPDC007205 | reverse complement strand
ATGCACGGCCGCGCCGGCTTCCCGCTCCTACGCCAGCGGATCCTGCTCCAATGATCAACACGAAGCGTTACCACCGATTACGGGCCAGAGCCGTTCGTTTGACAGTCCCCCGGACCGCACTCCAGGGCCGGTTTCTGGCCCGCCAGTCGGGCCGGCGCGGTCCCGTCGAAGGGCGGGCGAGGCCCGTCAGGTTCTCCGGTGCACCGTCATTCTGAGGTCTCGGGGAGCCAGAAAGGTCCGGAGAACGGGGAGTACCTGAGGGGGGTGAGGATGGAGGTGCCAGTTGGCCGCAATGGAAGCTAGGCCCAGGACGGCCATGGTCATGCCGAATTTGTCTCCAATGCAGATGCGGGGGCCGCCGCCGAAGGGGGTGAGCGCTCCGCGGGGCGGGTGGGGAGCGGGTTCGCTCCAGCGTTCCGGGGCGAACGCTTCGGGTTCGGGATATAAATCGTGACGGTGCTGAACTGCGAGTGAAGAGTAGATGATAGTGCTGCCTTGGAGAATACGGTGTCCGCCGAGTGTGGTGTCCGTCGTGACGGTTCGTGTGATCAGAGCGGCGGGGGGGTAGAGCCGCAGTGTCTCGGTGATGATGTTCCTGGTCCAAGGCAGGAGATCCAAGTCAGCGAAGGCAGCCGGGCGCCGGTGGAGGACCTCTGCGCACTCCTCGTGAAGGCGTTGTTCGGCTGTGGGATGGCGGCCTAGCAAGTGGACGGCCCAACTGAGGGTATTCGCTGTGGTGTCGGATCCAGCAATGAATAGGATGACGATCTGGTCGATGATCTCGTCGCTGGTCAGTTGTTGGCCGTTCTCGTCCTTGGCGGACAGGAGCATCGACAGAGCGTCACCGTGGTCGACGCCGGTGCGACGGTAAGTGTCGATCAGTTGACCGAGTACCGTACGCAGTCGAACTCTCGCCTGCTCGTACGCGCGGTTTCCGGGAGTGGGGACACGGGTGAGCGCCTTGGGTAGAAACATCCGGATGTAGGTGCCAGCTAGCAGCGTAGAGAGATCGTGCAAGGCACGGTCGCGGTCGGCTGCTCCCAGGGCGCCTCCGAACATAGTGGTTGCGACCACTTGTGAGGTGTAGGCACGCATCTGGGCACGCATGTCTAGCAGGGCGCCGTCCTGCCACTGGCCGGTCATCTTGGAGATGACGGCGGTCATGGTCGCGGCGTAGTCGGCAAGGCGCACTTGGTGGAAGGCGGGCTGGATCAGCTTGCGTTGCCGACGGTGTTGGGCGTACCTGCAAATGGCGAGACTGTCGCCGAAGAGTTCGCGTCCTCGGTCGACGAGAGGGCCGCCTTTGTCGAAGGTCCGGTCATCAACGAGGAGTTGGTGGGTCAGCTCAGGGTGGCAGACCACGATCGCCTGATGCGCTCCCAGCTGGATGCGCACCAGATCTCCGTGCTGGGAGAGAGATGCGAGGAAGGCGTAAGGGTCGCGGAGAAGGTGGGAGGCGTGGCCGAGGAGAGGTAGGGCGCGTGGAGCGGATCCGAAGGTGTACTCAGTCATCGGGGCGGAGCTCCTTCGTGTGGCGAGGTGTCCGGGTGATGCCAGTGAGCTGTGACGCCCGCTTCGCGATGTCGGGTTTCAGCCGCGGGGGCTGACGAGAATTCCCAGTCCTGCCAGCGGAGGGCGGAGGAAGAAGTCAGGGCGTGCTCTCTTGGCCGAACAAATTCGACACGTAGTCCGGAAGGCCACTGAGTTCAGCCGGGTGAGTGTATCGCTGACATTGGAAATGCCAGTCAAAGTTACCTCGCAGCACGCATGTCAGCGCATCTGAATAGCTCATGGCTACTTGTCGAACGCCGAGGCTATTTCTGCAGAGGTCGACGGACAAGCGATGTCGTGCATCGAGGAAGTTGTGGACGGTCCCGGTGACGATGGCGTTAGCACGGTCCACGGCGGTGTCCCGGTCGCATTGGTGGACGCGTTCGGTGATCAGGACCAGGTTGTAGCCGAATCCATGCCCGCATTCCTTATCAGCGGAGAAGAGGTCGTTCAGGAATGCCACGTGCTCTGCAACTGCCCGGCGCATTTCCAGGAGAGGGGGGGCATACCGCAGCTCGTCGGGCAGCGTGACGGCGGCCACGATCTCGGCGAGATCTAGGAACATATACATTCCCACAGCAAGCTGCCGGTACCCTCGGAACTCCTCGAGCCCGAGCAGTCGGCCATCTGCGCCATCAATCGATGCCCAGAGATAACTGGCGAGCCACCCCTTGATGTTATTGGCGAACTGCCGTCGCCAGGCGGCGGACCGACCCGGGGTGAGCGTGCGCCACAAGTCTGCAAGCGCCCGCTCCAGCGGCGCCTCCGCGTCGCGGAGCCCATCGAGCACCTCGACCATACGCTGCACAGCGTCGGCGCAAAGGCGCGGGTCGCGCCCGTAGGTCCCCTCATCGAACTCATCATCGACAAGGAAGCCGAACGCGCAGAACTGAGTAAGCACTGGGAGGAGGTCAGGCCCAGCACCTGGATAGAAGCGGGCCGCCAACAAATCCGGGGCTGTTCGTTCGAGGTGCTGCTGCGCGCTGGTGGTCGGGGCGAGACGGAGACGCTCGACCCAGGACCACATCTGTGGCTGGGCCGCACTCAGCCAGGGATTCGTCCCAGTCTCCGGGAGAGGCATGAAAAGGACCGGCAAATCACGAGCGGTACCTACCGGCGGCTCAGGAGGCCCATTCATGATCTCACTAACCCCATGCATAAAATCCTCGCCATCTGCCTCACTTCTCTCCTCCCCCGGCGACGATATGACACCCTGGCAACACCCACATTCGCAGCAATTAAGGTCTGCTGCGGGTCTGCACGGTCTTCGGTGTGGACACGAGGGCGGTGGAAGCATGGGAACTCTCCACCAGGTCATGCACCGACTCGGTATGCGACGGATACCCGGACATGCCACCGGCCTGCCTCAGGCTGGTGAACTCGTTGCCCCGCCCGGTCAGCAGTTTGCGCACATACGCCTGGTCCCGGTGTCGAAGACGAACGCATCGCGCAAGGAGCCGAACAGCAGGTGCAGCGCGAGGGTGACCGGCAGGTCCTCGGCCGGCCAGGTCCGCACCTCGTCCACAGAGCCGGGCAGGACCGGCGTATGAGCCGGGGACGAGGTGACGACAATCATCGGTGGATCCCTTCCCCGGAGGTGATGCGTTCCGGTCTGTCCGGCAGGGTGCAGGTCCTGCCGTTGGCGCATCGGCCCGGCCAACTCAGTACACCGCCTGGGGCAGGCTCTGTACAGGCGGGTATCACCTCCAGTTGCGGGCTTGTGAGGCGAGTTTGTGCATGTGTGATGTCGCCTTTCTCGGTGGCGCGACGGCGCTGTCACGTTGTCGGGGCGGGACGATGTAGGCGATGTCTTTGCGCGGCCCTTGGGCCGGCGAGATGGCCAGCAAGGGCGCCAAGTGATCGAGGATGCGGTCGGCCGCGGACTTCGAGACTCCGAACAGTGGCGCCACCTGCCGCAACGTGAGATTCGTGCGCCAGTACGTCGCCACCAGCAACCCTCGGTCCTCCAGCGGCAGCTGCAACGGACGGCCGCGCTGAACGTCACCACCGCGACGCCGCACCAACGCCACCAGCCTGCTGAACTGCGACTCGGTCAGCCCGGAGAACGGCTCGATCCACTTCGGATCATCCGCTGAGATCACCCCACTCATGCCCAGCCAACGCACTAACCACCCCACCGGCTACGCAACAACCTCTAGCCTCACGCTTTCACGAGGTGGAGTGTCCGGGGCTTGATCAAATAAGCGGAGAGTGCTCCTGACCTGCAACGATGGGACTCGTCTAGGGTCCTGTTGGTTGCAGGGAAAGAAGCACTCTCCAGGTGAAGAAGCGCATCGGGTCGTACCCGCGTGTCCGCATCGAGGACGGCGGCCGGGCGGTGTTTTCGCAGGCCGGGGGCGTGCTGCTGGTCCAGACCGTCCGCAAGGCTCGGGCGGTGCACGACCCGGGCAAGATCCTGCTGGACGTGGCCCTGGCGGTCGCGCTGGGCGGCGACTGCCTCGCGGATGTCGCCATGCTGCGGGCCGAACCGGCCGTGTTCGGCCGGTGACCTCCACCCGACGGTCTCCCGCCTCATCGACACCCTCGCAGCCTCCGGGGAGAAGGCCCTGCGGGCCATCCGTGCCGCGCGGGCTGAAGTCCGCCGCCATGTCTGGCAGTTGGCCTACCGGGAAGCGCCTGATGCGGGCGGGACGGTGACCGTCGACCTCGACGGGGTGCTGGTGATCGCACACTCGGACAAGGAGGACGCCGCACCGACGTGGAAGCGAACCTACGGCCACCACCCGCTGATGGGGTTCGTCGACCACGGACCGGGCGGCACCGGTGAACCGGTGGCGGCCCTGCTCAGGCCGGGGAACGCGGGCTCGAACACGGCCGCCGACTACATCACCGCCGCCCAACTGGCCCTGGCTCAACTGCCGAAGAAGTACCGGCGCGGACATCAGACCCTGATCCGCACCGACTCAGGCCCGCTGGACCATGCGCTGGAAGACCACCCTGAACGCTTTCGACATCACCTTCGACGGCCGCCTGTCAGCGGCCCGTCAGTAACCTTAACTACTGCAGTTACACCACTCGTTTGGCTCTGGCCCGTAATCGGTGGTAACGCTTCGTGTTGATCATTGGAGCAGGATCCGCTGGCGTAGGAGCGGGAAGCCGGCGCGGCCGTGCATCTG
>NZ_JBEYEW010000111.1:0-4933 GCF_040634095.1 Streptomyces sp. NPDC007205 | reverse complement strand
GCGGCTCAAGACGGGCCCACTGCCCGTTCGTCAGATCCCCACGTCCCACAGGACGTGATCATCACGAACAAGATCAACTTTCGCAACAGGCCCTAACCGCCGGTGCCTGCCGGTTCCGGTACGCCGGTCACGGGTCGCTCCAGGTGCCGCGCCGGGCAACCAGTTTTATGGCCGCCCACGTCGTCGGCCATGGCTCTGCGAGGCCCCCGCCGTGCCGGGGGTGCAGGTATGGAACGCCCGCCTTCACGTCCGTCAGCACGGCTTGACAGCCCCGGGCGGTGTCGCGGACCAGATCACCGACCGCCGCTCGGCGTTCCGTCAGGGCGGTCACTTGGACGCCTCCGCCGTGGTCGCTTCCCGCGACGGCCGCCGGCGACGACGGGTGATCGCGTCAATCGCCGCCGCTGAACCCTCGCCGTCGGCTACGCGTTCCTGATAGTCGCGCCAGTCCGCAGGCGTCCAGGCATCCAGCGAGGCCGGGAACGTGTCGTCGTCGCGGATCACGGCGTCACCGCCGGGACGCCGTACATCGCTGCGCACGGCTCGCACGCGAACAGGTCGCCGACGGGGTACCTCGGTGACGCGGTCCCGGCACACCAGGCGCACGACCTGCCCGCGCGCTGCCGATCGGTCAGCCGGTCGTGGTCGATGGCGGGAGCGTCCACCAGGCCCGGCATGGGGTGTGAGTTCGTCTTGCGCGTCGTCATGTCGATTGCCTCGCGCTCACAGTCGTGTTCGGTGCCCCGCCCGCACCCCTCGGGGGAACGAGGCGCGAACCGCGCCGTACACAACAGCTAACCCGCAGTCACCGCGTCGCAGGTATGACGAAATCGCTCGGGCCGTCCGCGCGCAGACTGACGAATTGGCGTGCTCTTTACTGTCCGTGGCAGTCCTGTACCACCTACCGTGAGCGCATGGCGGAGAACAGAAACGAGCCCTTAGCCGCCTGGATTGATCGTCACGGCATGTCGGTCAGAGAGTTGGTCGACGCCGTGAACGACGCCATTCGCGACTTCACCGGCCGCCCCGGTAACACCTCCGAGCGGACCGGGTTCCGGTGGCTGTCCGGGGAGAACCGGTGGCCCCAGGCGCGCCAACGCATCGCGCTCGAACGGGTCACCGGCCTGCCCATCACCGACCTAGGGTTCGTGCCTCGGGGGAAACCCAAGACCGCCCCATTACCCCCAGCAGCACTACCGGAGGACCCCTCAGTGCACCGCCGCCGGTTCGTCGGCGCGGCCACCGGCACCGCCGCCGCCCCCCTCATCGCCGCCCCGAACTCGCGCCCGCAACGCGTCGGCACATCCGACGTCATCCGGCTCCGTGACAAGATGGAAACCCTCGTCCAGCTCGACGCCAAACGCGGTGGACACACCGCCCTCGAACGCGCAGCCCTGGCCGGAGCCGACGAGGCCCTGAGTCTCCAACGCCGCTCGGCCACGCAGCGCGTACGCCAACGCCTGTACGCCGTCGCCTCCGATTTCGTCTCCACTGCGGCATGGTCGATGATCGACGCCGGACAGCTCCATGCCGCTGGCCGGCACCTGGACCGCGCGTTGACCCTCGCAGGAATGTCCCAGGACCCGGACATGACCATGCAGGTCTGGAACCGGCGGGCCATGCTCGCCCGCCAGGAGAAGGAGTTCGGCGAAGCCGTCGCCGCCGCACAGGCCATGCAGGCAACCGCCATCGCCCGCCGCTCTCCTCTGCATGCATCCCTCGCGCACGCCCGGACCGCAATCAGCCTCGCGCACGCGGGAGACCGTCGGACGGCCCTACGTTCCCTCGGGCGCGCAGAAGACGCCCTAGGCAAGGTCCGCATGGCGGACCCGCGCCCGCCCTGGATCACCTTCTACGGGCCCGCCGAGCTGTACTCACTCACCGCCATCGTGCGGGATGTCGTCGGCGATCCGGCGGAGGCTGAGGCCGCCTCATACCGGGCGCTCGGCGCGCTGCCGGACACCTATCGGCGCAACCGCGCGTACACCACCGCGCGCCTCTCCCTGGCCCAGCTCCACCAAGGCGACGTCGAGCAGGCATGCGCCACCAGCGCGGACGTGTTCGACATCATGGCCGGTGACCCGCTCCCCGGCCGCATGCGCCGACTCCTGGGCGACTTCCACCGCGACCTGATCACCCTTGCGCCTCCACGCGTCGCGCACGAGTGGACCGACCGCTATCGGACCGAATGGAGCACCCCCGTATGACCACGGCGACCGTCGAACTCCGTCACTACGGCCACGACCACCTACCGGAGATCCGGCAGACCCTCCTTGAGGTCCACGCCGACGCCTACGCCGACGACATGACCGAGTTCGACGAGCGGTTCCCGTGGTTCGTGGACCACTGGGGAGGCAATCCGGGCTTCGCGTGCGTCATCGGGTACGCCGACGGCGAACCCGTGGGCTTCGCGTACGGTGCCCCGCCCACCCCGGGCCGCGAGTGGTGGCGCGAGCACCTGACCGAACCGCCGGCGGACGACTCCACATTCAGCGTGTCCGAACTGATGGTGCGGCCGAAGTGGCGCAAGACCGGCACCGCCGAGCGCCTACACACGGCACTGCTGGAGAACAGGCCGGAGGCCCTGGCCGTGCTCCTGGTCGACCCCGACCATCCCAAGGTGCAGGCTCTCTACGAGACGTGGGGATACCGGAAGATCGGCAACCGTCAGCCATTCCCCGACAGCCCCAACTTCGCGGTGATGCTCCGCTACCTGCACTGACTGGCACGACCGCGGATGCATGGGGCAGGCATCCGTGGCACGCATACAGCGGCAGACCTGGGGCCCGAGCACGTAGCCACCTGAAGGAACGACTCCTGCCTCAGGCTGGTGAACTCGCATGAAGGAGTGTCGCGTCAGGTGAGGCCTTGTCATCCGGCAGAGAAGTGGGGCGGTTCCTCGTCGGCCTAACCCCCGACTCGAGGGACCGTCGCACTACCGGCAACTCCACCAGACCGGCCCCGAGTACTCCACGGGCCCGCAGCTCGCCAACGTCGGGTAGGCGGACTCCAGGCAAGAGCCGGTCGACGGTGGCCAGGAGGACGGCGACCGGTACGAGTCAGGAGCCAGACGGCGAGTTCGGGCCGGACGCCGGTCGTGAAGGCGAGGGCGGTGCAGGCGAGTGCGGTGATCACGGCAAAGAGCGGCGTGTTCGGACCGTACGCGGTTCCGTCGGCGCACCGGGCGCGTCCGACCCGTCCTCGGGCGAGGCCGACAATCGGATGCCCTGTGGGACACGCTGAGCGCCACGGCTCATCGGACGTTACGGAGAGCCGGTAGGCCGCCCTTGGTATGAGCAGACCGGTGCCGCCTCCCCACAGGGCTGCGGCGCCGATGATCAGCAGGTTTCCCACTGGTTTGACCCTAGTACGTGTCGTCGTTGGAGCGAGCGGTCACGGCGTTGTCCTCCCGGTCACGCGCTCCGGCTCATGATCGAGTCGAAGATGTTCCGTTTCGGGCTCCATGCTGACATCGAGACGCTTGTTGATGGCGCGGAGGGTGTCGTAGGCGCTGTTGACGCCGTCGCGGTTGCCAGCCTGGTCCTCGATCATCATCCAGTCCTGGTAGAGAAGTTCTGCGCTGTCGTCTACGTCGAGGCCGATGCGGACCGCGCGGCGGGCGGCGTCGAGGTCGGGCCGGGATGCGCTGCGGTGCCAAGTCACGTATTGCGCGCCCTTGTCGCTGTGGAAGATCGCCCCGCGCAGGCCGCCGGCACCCCGGGCTGCGGCCGCGGCTCTGAGCGCGTCGGTTACGGGCTCGGTCCGCATGTGGTCGGCGATCGACCAGCCCACCAGCCGTTTTGAGGACAGGTCCAACCCCCGTTGCCAGACACAGGAATTGGCCATTGCCGACCGGGAGGTAGGTTATGTCACCCATGTAGCGGGTGTTCGGCTCGGTCGCCGTGAAGTCGCGCTGCAAGAGGTCCGGGACGGGCGTCGCCGAGGGCTCGGGGATGGTGGTGCGGACCTTCTTGCGCAGGTGGAATCCGATGATGCTGAAGTTCCTCATGACGCGTGCTACCCGCTTCTGATTGATCAGCTCGCCGCCCTCCCGGAGTTCGGCGGTGATGCGCGGTGCCCCGTAGGTGCCGTCCGATTCCTGGTGGATCTCGGTGATCCGCTCGGCGAGCTCAGCATCGGCCCGGGTCCGGTCGGCCCGAGCGTCCGCGCCGGCCAGGTGTCGGTAGAAGCCGGAGCGGGAGACCCCCAGCATCCGGCACAGCCGCTTCACGCCGAAGGCGTCCCGGTTGTCGGCGACGAACTGGAAGCGGCTGCTCACCAGCTGGTCTCGGCCACGAAATACTTCGCGGCCCTCCGCAGGATCTCCCGCTCGGGCTCGAGTTCCTTCACCCGCGCCCGCAGCTGCCGGTTCTCCTTTTCCATCGCCGTGGCCTCCACCGCCCCGGGACGGGCGGCCTGTTCGGCGTCCCGCACCCACGTGCGCAGCGTCTCGTGGTTGATGCCCACGTCCTTGGCCACCGAGGCTTACGTCCCACCCGGGCTGGCGTGGTACAGCGCGACGGCATCGGCCCGGAACTCAGGCGAGTACTTCGACGTCCCCAACGGGAACTCCTGTCCTATGGATCTTCACGATCCCATGATCAGGGTGTCCACGATCAAAGGGGCAACGCCCCTCGTCGTCGTACGGGCACGGCAGCAGCACGTCGAACCTGTGGTCCCCATCGCCGTCCACGTTCGATTGGAGGTGTGGCAGCAGCCGGTAGAGGCTGTTGGCGAAGACGACCTCGTTGAAACCCTCGCTGTGCGGATCGGAGTGGACCATCGCCTTGTACTGTGCGAGGACCGTGTCCTCCCGTTCTACTGGGCGCACGGAAAAGGCTCCTTACCTTCTTGGCGGGTCCGTTCCGCTCATTCGTACGATCGGGAGGCCCAGGGGTGCCGGGTGTGGCTCAAAAAGCTCATGCCGATGATG
>NZ_JBEYEW010000110.1:0-5052 GCF_040634095.1 Streptomyces sp. NPDC007205 | reverse complement strand
GACACGTCGACGCCCGACGGGTAAACAAGCACGTGAAGCCTCTGGTGGAGACGGTTCTCTTGGTCGAAAACTCGTCTACCAGGGGCTTCACCACGGTGTCAGCCCAACCGCCGTACCTCAGAGGCAGGTTGGAAAAGGCTCAGTAGGACACGGTAGCCGACGAGTCGGGTCGTTTTGAAGAAGATGCGACGGAATTCAACTTCTTCGTCGGCTGGGAATTGGCGTCCGAACACAACATGGAGGGCTGTGCGGAGAGTGAAGGTTAAGGCCTCGCGTCCGACATCGATCCACTGTTTGTCAGTCCAGTCGGCCATATGCTCTTGGGCGAACTTGACGTGGAGTTCAGCGACGTTCTTCACGTCCTCCTTGCGGAGGTGAGGTTGCACAGACCGGCGTCGTTCGGCGTGTTCATCACCGTAGGCGAGAAGCATGCTGTTGGGGATGAGATCAGATGAGCGGACATTGAAGTACCCGTAGCGGAATGCTCCGGCCTTATCGGAGAGGAGGTCCCCGACTGCTTCTTCGGATAGCGCGAAGAGAAAGGATGCGGGGCCGAGCCGGATACGGGCGAAATCCCCGTTATGCCGGAGTTTTTCAAGGAAAGCAATGGGATCACGCATGAAGCGGATGCTGTGACCAATAAAGGGGATGCCTGCGGGAGCGGCGGGAATGTCGTTGAGCGTGCGAGTCATGGCTTTCCTTGTCTGGTGGGTGGAATTTGCGATTGAATCCGATGGGGCTGGTTCTCGTTCGATGTGGCGCGTTCCCGCAGCCGTACCGGCTGCTGCGGAAGTGACAGGGCCGGGCCATCGAAACAGGTGACCGCACTGGTGGAGGATCGACTCGATGATGCCGGGACGTTCGGCCGCCCTTCTCAGGGGGCGGCGAGTGCTCGTACGGGCACGGCTATGCGTTGGTCGTGCTTGTCCTGGAGCCAGCGGTCTATGTCGAGTAGCCACCACTGACGTACTTCCACCACATAGAACCGCCTGGGCCCGTTGCCATGGAACTCCTCTTTTGGCAGCAGCCATTCACGGCGTATGGCATCGTCTGGGAAGTTGAGTTCGTAGTAGAGCCGGTGGTATTCGGTAAGGCTGTCCCTGTCGACTGTTTGGCAGAACCCTGTGAACTGTGCACCGTCGAGGCCGAAGCCAGGAAGGCCCGTCATGTAGATCGAGCCGGAGACGACTGGGTGGCGTTCGACGTGGCGTGAGTGCCGCGCTGAGCGCAGGGAGTAGAAGAGCAGCCTCAACGGGGCCCTCAGTGCCACGAAGTTAACGGTCGAGGCCCAGGGCGAGGCGCCGTCTGAGGTGGCCAGGGTCATGAACCTGGCATTGTCGAGCAGGTGTTGGCTGCGCTCTACAAGCGGCTTCATGGTCTTCTCAGTCCTTCGATCGAGGCGTACGGTCGAGGCCGAGCGGGATCGGCGGGTCGCTGAGCAGCGTCGCGTCGAGCAGATGCCACCAGCGGTTCTGTTCGGTGCGTCGGCGCTCCCAAGCCGGATCGTGGCCTCGTTCGGATACCTGTCGCCGGTAGCGGCCCCATGCCGCCTCGTCGGCGAAGGTCACCGTGTGTTCAAGGGTGTGCACATCGGTGCCGATTGTGCGGACGGCCCACCGGGTGGCGAGGACGGTGTCGAGTCCGTCGTAGAACCACTTCTCACGCTCCTGGAGCCAGGCCCAGAAGGCAGCCTGATCGCTTTCTGCTTCGTCGCTGAGCCGGATGTGGTAGACGAGGTGCAGCATGGCTGGTTCCTCACTGATCAGTTGGTGTGGGTGTGGCCGGATTCCCAGACGTCCCATTCGGGCCCCATGGCGTGTGGCCGGCCCTGACACACCTCGCGCCAGTGCCGTGCGGTCGCGGCGTTGTACGCAGCCGCTTCCTCACCTCCGCACGCGGTGCCGTGGGCTGGCAGCACTACCGCGGCGAGCGGCGCGAGTGAGGCGCCCCGGCGCACTTTCAGTTGCTGTGCCGACACGGCGAGCCGATAACGACGAAAACCGCAGGTAGCGGCGTAGTCGATGGGTGCGCAGTAGGAGAGGACGAAGTACTCGCCAGCCGGCTGGGTGGCGCGGTAGTCGAAGCCGTAGTAGCGGGCGAAAAGCCGGTCGTGGTGGGCGTAGCAGATGGTGACGGCCACAGGGCGGCCGTCGCGAATGCCGAAACAACCGATCGCGCGGCGCAGCACGCCCGAGATTCGCTGCGCTGTGAGTGACCGGCGCATCCAGCCGATGTCTGCGGTGCCCCCATGGCGGGCACGGTTCTGTGTCACCAGGTCTGCGGCTGCCTGCATGGCGTCCCCGCTCAGCGGCATCCACTTGATGATGGTGCCGCTGCGTTCACAGGTACGTAGTTCGGCCCGGCGAAGGTGGCGGTCGCGTCGGCTCATGTGTGTGAGGTGTTCCGAGAAGCCGCCCACCGGTATATCTATGCTGGCATCCGCATCATGCAGGAGGACGCGTGCCCGGGGATGTGCGCACGCCAGTTCACGGGCGTCGTCCCCCGCCAGGTAGGGCATGACGATACCGGCGCGGCCGCGGTCGCGCGCCGCGCGGAGCGCCTCCTCCAACAGCGCCTTCAGGATGCGGGGGCGTGCCTCGTTGCGGGTGCAGATCAGCTCGTTGTAGACCGAGCGTCGTGCTCCCAGCCAGAGGTAGTCCGGCGACCACTCCGTGTCCAAGGCTGGGAAGAGGGAAGGAAGGTGGAACAACCCGCTGGTGGCGTTTTCTCCGGGCCATACGGGCAGGGCGCCCAGCAGCGTGCCGCCGGAGGTGGCCGTTATGACGCTGGTGTCGCCATGGGCAAGTTCGAGCGCGTGCAGCCATGCGTGGCTGTTGTAGAAGTTGTCTGGTCCAATCAGCCGGTCCCACTGCCCGGAGTCGGCATCGGCCAGACCCGGGCCAACTCCTACGTCAATTCGGCTGGCGCCCGGGCGTTCGTGCTGCATGGTAGTCATGAGCTATGCCTCCGGCTCCTCAAGCCTTGGTGCAGGAGATCAGCGCCGCGTGGGGGCAGTTGAGGTAGGGCAGCCAGAAGTCTTTTCCGTGGCGGGCCACTCCTTCCTCGGAGACCTGGAAGACAGGCCAGGAGATTGAGACGAAGCCGGCCTCCCGTAAGGCCTTTTCCAGTGTCTCCTTGCTCCAGTACCGTGCGGTGATCCGTTCGTCGTAGTCACCGAAGCACAACTCGAGGGTCACTCGTGAGGCGTCGCGGCGCGGCTCCGCCTCGGCCAGGCGCAGGCCGTAGCGCTGGTAGTAGGTGCGATCCCCGTGGAAGCCGGGATTGACCGGCAGGGTGACGAACCGGCCGCCCGGCCGAAGAGCCCGGGAAGCCAGGGTGCACAAGGAGACCAGGGTCTGGTAGTCCTCGGCGTACGGCAGAACGTACACGGCCAACGCAGTATCGAAGGCACCTTCGCCGATGAGACCGGTCTGCTCGGTGTACTCAATGCCCAGCGGCTCGACCCGCTCAGCCTGACGAGCAATCTCGATCATACCGGTGGAGACGTCGTAACCGACGACTCGCGCCGCACCACGCTGCTTGAGCTGACGGCTGTACAAACCCGTGCCGCACCCGATGTCCAGGACGTCCTTCCCGGCAACATCGCCGAGCGAGGCGAACACACTGAACGACTCCAGATGTTTCCTCCACGGAAGAAGGAACATCTCCTCATACATCACGCCCAGAGCCTCGAACTGATCCCTCTCATTCTCATGGTCCATGACCCACTCCTAAGATCGAACTGAAAGTGGTCGCACTTGGTGTCGAATGTCGCGTGCTGGCCGAAGCGGCCAGGCGCTGCAGTGGCCTGATTCGCACCGCCCGCTCCGAAGCCAGGCCCGTGCGGCATCCATCAGGCACGGAGGCATCTACCACCTGTCGCGCCTGAGCCGCATTAGGTCCCGAGACGTCGACAAGACTGAAAGGGCCGCGTCTCTCGCCCGTCAGATCATTTCGTTTTGCACAAGGGAGAAGTTGTGCACCTCCATCGCCAAGGTGCTCCCAGCATGCACCACCGCACTGCCACCGGCAGTCGCGCGGCTAGCACACGCCACAGGCGGCAAGACCTTGCGGCCCCAGGCGATCCCCGTCTGAACCGTGCTCGACCAGCCCGTGCTTGTGATACCTGGCTGATCGCTCCATGCGCCGAAGTGGCTGCCCCGGCCCAGCTGAGCAACCCGGATATTATTGGCCGACGCCCCACAGCCTGGGACTTGGCTTCTTGCGCCGAAGGCGGATGTTGCACCGTCAGCGCCCTCATGTCGTACGTGTCTCCACGTCCACGACATTCAAACCGCGCAATACGGTGTGCCAATTGACCACATTCGTCGGTGACGAGTGTGGTGGCGGGCCGTTGACAATAGCGTGCGAAATGTCAACGGGCTCGTAGACGTGGCGTTTTCTGTGCTATCGCCGCCGGTCATCAAGGGCGTGGCCGACGAGGGCGAACGAATCCTGGTGCGGACGCGGACGCTGTCGTGCAGTGGCCGGCCTGCGGCGCGCCGTCAGGCGTGTGCACAGCTGCCACCTGCAGACCGTGGCTGATATGTCGGTCGACGGAGGATGGGGTGGTAGGTCGCGTGCGAGTGCGGCGCCTGCTGCGTCCCACGCACGGCTGCCGCCATACTTTCTGCGAAAAGGTGCCCGGTGTGTTGGAGCGATACCAGCGGCTAGCGTTGAGGAGTATCCGTGGCCCGTTGCCGCTCGACCGCCTCCCGAATCTCAGGAACATCCTAGCCCAACACGTTGACTGCGGTTACGGAATAGAAACCCAAATAGTCCATACGCTGGACGTCGCTCAGTACGCAACACCGGCCAGGACCAATGAGGTCTTTCAGTGTGGCAACCGATCGGGTGACAGGGGCCGTGGCCACAACGCACAAGGGGTCCCGTGCCGTTGAGGGAGGTGTTCGAAGTATCAACCCATCGGCGCAGGAGCCCTGTCGGTCCCTCATCCTGCCGCACTCGACCTGCCCCATGCGCTCATCGAGTGGGTCACGATGCTCATCGTCACCCGCGAGGGTGACCGACGGTGCAAGCTCCCGCCGCACC
>NZ_JBEYEW010000109.1:0-5353 GCF_040634095.1 Streptomyces sp. NPDC007205 | reverse complement strand
TGCGCCATGCGGGAGTTGATCGCCGAACGGGCCTGGCTGACAGTGTTCCTGCTGCCCGCCTACTCGCCCGACCTCAATCCGGTTGAGGGCGTGTGGGCCATCAAACGCAGCCTTGCCAACTTCGCCGTCGTCGCCCTCGACCGCCTGGAGACGCTCGTACACAACCGGCTCAAGCGCCTCCAGTACCGGCCCGAGATCCTCGACGGCTTCATAACCGGAGCCGGCCTGGCCCTCGATGCCCCAACGTCACCTTGACAAGCCGAAGTCAGTAAGGCGGATGAGGCATCGTTCAAATTTGGAGGATCCGGGGGACTGCATGAAAACGGTGTGACTCCGATCATGGAAGAGTGCTCCTGTGATCAGCGAGTACATAGCCAGGATGTCTGCTTCGGAGGCTGTGCCGACGGGCTTGGACGATCGGTTCATTGAAGAGGTTGTGAACCGGGCCCAGTGCGAGGGTTTGCGGTTGACTGGCGAGGGCGGGCTGCTGCAGCTGACGAAGCGACTGCTGGAGTGGGATCGGAGGGAGAAGCGTCAGCGCCGGCTGGCCGGCTTCGACGAGATGGTACTCGCGTTGTCCGCGAAGGGTCTGACCCACGCAGAGATCGCCGCGCACCTGGACGAGGTCTATGGAGCTGAGCAGACCATCTCCACGATCACGGACTCGGTGAGGGAGGGCATGGGCGAATGGCAGGCCCGGCCGCTCGACCGCGTCTGTCCGGTCGTGTTCACCGACTGCGTCAGCGTGAAGATCCGGGTTCTGTCGACGATCTTGTGATCCGGACGGCGAGTACATTGCTCCACCTGTTCGCGATCACGCATTGCGTGCCCTCATGATGTGCTCCTGGAGCTGTTTCCGTACCTGTCGCGTTGCTGATCGAGGAGGTCGAGCGGCGGCCGGACCAGGTAGTGGTGAGAACGCGGGTGCGGGCGACGACTGGCTCCTGTCGGTGCGGTCAGAGTTCGGCCCGGGTGCACGGTCGGTACGTACGGAGGCTGCGTGATGTGGCCGTGGGCGGGCTCGGTGTCGTGATCGAGTTATGTGTTCGCCGCTTCCGCTGCGAGAACCCTGCCTGTACGGCGGTGACGTTCGCCGAGCAGGTCGTGGGACTGACCACCCCGCACATTCGAAGGTGTCCCTCGCGTTCTTAGTCCTGCCGGGCGGTGGCGAGCTTGGTCGCATTCGTCGTACGCCTGCGGCGGCCGGAAGGCCAGCGCGATAGCCCTCCCATTTTCAGCACAACGCATAATTTGGTGGCCCATCAGAGAAGCGATGAGCCACCAAAATGAACCGGAATTAGTGAGCTAGCTGCGGGAACAATCGCCTGCGGAAACGGGTTATGATCTTCCGAGATGACACCATGATGCATCCCCCGTTCCTCAGCCGAACAGCAGCTAGCACACTCTTAATACCAGGTCGTAAAACCGTCGCTGTCACCGGCGCGGCTCGTTGTATAGCCGTTGACCATTGCTGTGTACGTGCTGCTGCGCCCCTGGGGGACGTACTGTTGTTGCATCTCGTTGTTCCAGTTCTGGACCCATACCCCGGCCCCCGGCCTGGCCTTGGTGATCCGGGCCCAGTTCGCGTGACAGTGCGGGCTGTACCGCAGCTCCACGATCCCTTGGGAGGTTGCGAAGCGAGCGATACCGGAGGGGTCCCACGGTGTGTAGGCGCCTGTCAAACAGAGGTATCCGTCCAGGCTGCTGACAGTTCTCGCTGGGTCCAGGCCAGAGCAGGACGGTCCATTGCAAGCAATCTGACCGCCGCTCCCCGATGTTGCGGGGGTGGCTGCCAGGGCGGGACTCATGCCTGTCAGCGGCACCAGGAACAGCCCGAAGGCGGCTGCTACGGCGAGCTTTTTTCGCATGCGCACTCATACCTTTCTGCCGTGGATGAGTCACACGCTGTTCTACTCCACCTCTGCTCTCTGCAACAGGGCTAGCCACAATGAGGCTGAAAAAGACCACATGGTGGGCGAGTGAAGGGTTTCTATTCAGCCAGCCGGGTGTCGCAGCTCTGTGATCGCTGTTCCATTACTTCTAGTCGCAAGAAACTGCCAGAAGGTCAAACATAGTTGAACACAGCGCTCTCGTGAACAATTCAACGTCGCGTCAGCTTGTGTCGCGTGATGATCTCGGCTCGAGCGCTGTGTGCTGCGGCCGAGGGCGGTCGGTCGGCTGGCACCCGGCTTGCCAGCGCCCTCCCCGCCATGCCAGCGGTGAGCCCGCTGCCAGGAGAACCGGAAGTGCCTGACCGGCTTCGGTCGCAAGGCGGCCTCTTGTCTCAGGTAACCCCGCTCCTCCGCTTTCCAGGTTGTCCACCACTCCCGACACCATTCAAGCTGTGGTCCAGGCCGCCGGCCTGACCGTGCAACTACCTTTGCCTACATAGCCTGTCGGCACGATGGATGAGACAACATGGATTGCGGCGTACTGAATCAGGTCACGCTGCCTTCCAAAACATATGCACACGCAAGCGGATTTGGAACGTGATGGGGCAGGGTGCCTGCCCCATTGCGAGGGCGGAGACGCTGGAGGAGGTGTTGCAGGTTGACCACCAGTTCGGCCGCGCTGATCTTCGGCGGGGCTGCGGACTACGCGCCTGCCTTGCTCGGGCTCGTCGGCCGAAGTACAGCTGGCAGCCGCTTGACCGGGCGACATGCCGGAGAGCAGTCCAAGGCATTTCGAACCGGACAGGAGCTATCGACGCGGAACAGGACGAAACGCGAGACTCGCAGCGGCTCCAGCAGTACGCATTCGACGCAAGCAGCCATCAATAGGCACACCTCATGCGGTCGACAAAACTGCCAAACTGGCACAGCAGCGACAAGAACGTCCCCTAAGCGGGCGTCCACTGCGTCGGCCCACTTCTGGGTCGGCAGACGGGGCCGTCTCGTTAATGTCGCATTGCCGCAGCGCCGGAGAGTGGGTGGTTGGAGACACCGCCGATGACGTTCTCGACGGGGCGAGATTTCGGCCGAGTTCCGGCCTGTCCCACCAACTCGCAGGGTGTTCCCGCACGCGGCGCCGTAGATCATCCGCAGACATAGGCCTCCGGCACCCGACTTACGGGTCGACCGCAACTCGAAACGCCTCTTAGTCCACGCAGAGGGAAGCCGCGGCAGCATGCCGGCGCTGTTTTGGTCCAGTCAGTGCGCGGCCTCGAAAGCTGTGTGGATCTCCCGCGGGACACGGCCACGGTCGTTCACTTCATAGCCGTTCTTGCGTGCCCATGCCCGGACTTCTTCGGCACTAGGGCCGTCCGCAGGCGCCCTCCGCGTGCTTCCTGTGCCCTTGACTCGCCCGGTCTTGCGGCCTTTTTCGATGAACGGGCGTAGAGCTTCGTCCAGTTTGTCATAGCTTTCGGGCGTTAGGTCAATTTCGTACTGAACGCCATTGAGCGAGAACCTGTGCGTGGACACCTCATCGGATTCCGTGCCGGTGAGGTCGTCTGTGTAGACAGTCACTACTTTCTGGGCCATGGGCTGATTGTACATCAATTCCCTGAGAAGTCCATCTCGGCCTCCTTAGCCTGGCCGGGGGGGTCCGGCCAGGCCGCTTTCACAGTGACATTCTCCATGTCAACCCCTGGGATGAAGGAGGCGAGGTCCATCAAGAGAAATGGAATCGTCCTCGTTTGGGTACTCATTGTGAAGGAGTGGGATGAGTCCCATGTCGGCAGGGTAGCGGAGGCGGGAACGCGAGACAGGGCCTCGCCGGGTGTCCAACATTTCGAGTCGAAGTCGCACTCTAACGGTCGAAAAAGGAATGTAACGCGGGCCCGGAGTGAGGAACCAGTCATCCAAACATGATTCCGATATGAAGAGTAGGGCACGGGATCACCGATTGAAGTGGCGGGAAGGGAAGCGTCCGAATCCGGTGATCTTGCCGTCGGCGGATGCGGCGCTCGACGCGGGCGCGTGCGCGATGGCGGCCCTCCAGTAATTGCAGGGCGCCCCGGCCATTGGGGTGCGGTGAGGAAGGCCTGGTGGCGCATGCCCTCGTCCCGGTCGAACTGAGACAGCTGGGCTCAGGTCTGTCCAGCCAACGTGTAACTCGGGTGGTGTGAGTAGCGGCGGGCGATGGGGAGTCGGCCGTCGAAGGTGATGTCGAAGGCCTGATGGGCGGGCTTGCCGGGCAGGGTCCAGCGTTTGCGTTCCTGGCCGGTGGGGTCCAGGCGCATGACGGTCATGTAGACGCGTTTGAGGGCTGCGGTCTCGTTCGGGAAGTGTCCGCGGGCCCGGACGGTCTTGTGTATGCGCGCATCGACCGACTCGATCGCATTGGTGGTGCAGGCGACGCGACGGATCTCAGTGCCGAACCGGGGGAAAGGGGACGAACTCCGCCCAGGCGTCTTGCCAGGGCCACATCACATGTACGCGGACATCTGGCCGCAGACGGTCGTGCAGACCTGCGCTGTCCACCTCCTGCGGGCCTCGTTCCGCTGTGCCGCCCGCCAGGACTGGGACAAGATCGCCAAAGCCCTGAAGCCGGTCCGTACGGCTCCGACCGAGGATGCCGCGACGAACCGGTTCCTTGAGTTCTGAGCGGAATGAGGTGGGACGTATCCGGCGATCGCCCGGCTCTGGGAAAACGCCTGGGCCGAGTTCGTGCCGTTCCCGCAGTTCGACGCCGGGATCCGCCGGCTCGTCTGCACCACCAATGTCATTGAGTCGGTGAACACCCCGCATCCGCCGGATGGTGAGGGCCCGTGGCCACTCTCCCTCCGAGGACACCGCCTTGAAACGCGCCTACCTCGCGGTGACGTCCCCCGACCCGACCGGCACCAGCCGCAAACGCTGGACCAGCCGCTGGAAGCGTGGACAGACCCACCGTTTACCAGACAGAACCGGATCCGGTGAAACGACATCACGGTCAGTCGTTGCAGGGAGGGTCTGCTCCGGGAGACCTCGCTGCTAGTAGGACTCCGTTAGGTCTGTCTCGATCTTGGTGTCGTGTGTATCCCGCTGGACAGGGTTGGCGACAGGTGGTACAGGTGCCGGTCCGCAGTCAGCAGGTCCTGGGGGCGTCGAGGATCTGGTAGAGGATGAGTCGGGTGTGTCGGCTTTTGGGGCCAGCCGCTGCTCGGTGAGGAAGGCATGGGCGGCGGTGACATGACCAGGGTGGCGTGGTGGTGCCAGCCGTTCCAGGAGGAGTGTCTGGCCGGTGCTGAAGGCGCTTGAGCCGGTTGTGTACGAGCGTCTCCAGAGGGTCGATGGCGACGGGCGAGGTTGGCAAGGCTGCGTTTGACGTGCGCCCAGACCCACTCGACGGGGTTGAGGTCGGGCGAGTAGGCGGGCAGCAGGAACACTGTCAGCCAGGCCCGTTCGGCGATCAACTCCCGCATGGCGCG
>NZ_JBEYEW010000108.1:2122-5422 GCF_040634095.1 Streptomyces sp. NPDC007205 | reverse complement strand
GCCCGGAGGAAAGCCCGAGAGGGTGAGTACAAAGGAAGCGACCGTTCCTTGAGAACTCAACAGCGTGCCAAAAATCAACGCCAGATATGTTGATACCCCGTCTACCGGATCCTTCCGGTGACGAGGTTCCTTTGAAAAACACAGCGAGGACGCTGTGTGCGAGGGGATCATTCCTCCCCTCGCACCGCTCTCGTGGTGTTCATCCCGATCACGGGAAAACATTCACGGAGAGTTTGATCCTGGCTCAGGACGAACGCTGGCGGCGTGCTTAACACATGCAAGTCGAACGATGAAGCCCTTCGGGGTGGATTAGTGGCGAACGGGTGAGTAACACGTGGGCAATCTGCCCTTCACTCTGGGACAAGCCCTGGAAACGGGGTCTAATACCGGATATGACCATCTTGGGCATCCTTGATGGTGTAAAGCTCCGGCGGTGAAGGATGAGCCCGCGGCCTATCAGCTTGTTGGTGAGGTAATGGCTCACCAAGGCGACGACGGGTAGCCGGCCTGAGAGGGCGACCGGCCACACTGGGACTGAGACACGGCCCAGACTCCTACGGGAGGCAGCAGTGGGGAATATTGCACAATGGGCGAAAGCCTGATGCAGCGACGCCGCGTGAGGGATGACGGCCTTCGGGTTGTAAACCTCTTTCAGCAGGGAAGAAGCGAAAGTGACGGTACCTGCAGAAGAAGCGCCGGCTAACTACGTGCCAGCAGCCGCGGTAATACGTAGGGCGCAAGCGTTGTCCGGAATTATTGGGCGTAAAGAGCTCGTAGGCGGCTTGTCACGTCGATTGTGAAAGCCCGAGGCTTAACCTCGGGTCTGCAGTCGATACGGGCTAGCTAGAGTGTGGTAGGGGAGATCGGAATTCCTGGTGTAGCGGTGAAATGCGCAGATATCAGGAGGAACACCGGTGGCGAAGGCGGATCTCTGGGCCATTACTGACGCTGAGGAGCGAAAGCGTGGGGAGCGAACAGGATTAGATACCCTGGTAGTCCACGCCGTAAACGGTGGGAACTAGGTGTTGGCGACATTCCACGTCGTCGGTGCCGCAGCTAACGCATTAAGTTCCCCGCCTGGGGAGTACGGCCGCAAGGCTAAAACTCAAAGGAATTGACGGGGGCCCGCACAAGCGGCGGAGCATGTGGCTTAATTCGACGCAACGCGAAGAACCTTACCAAGGCTTGACATACACCGGAAAGCATTAGAGATAGTGCCCCCCTTGTGGTCGGTGTACAGGTGGTGCATGGCTGTCGTCAGCTCGTGTCGTGAGATGTTGGGTTAAGTCCCGCAACGAGCGCAACCCTTGTTCTGTGTTGCCAGCATGCCCTTCGGGGTGATGGGGACTCACAGGAGACCGCCGGGGTCAACTCGGAGGAAGGTGGGGACGACGTCAAGTCATCATGCCCCTTATGTCTTGGGCTGCACACGTGCTACAATGGCCGGTACAATGAGCTGCGATACCGTGAGGTGGAGCGAATCTCAAAAAGCCGGTCTCAGTTCGGATTGGGGTCTGCAACTCGACCCCATGAAGTCGGAGTCGCTAGTAATCGCAGATCAGCATTGCTGCGGTGAATACGTTCCCGGGCCTTGTACACACCGCCCGTCACGTCACGAAAGTCGGTAACACCCGAAGCCGGTGGCCCAACCCCTTGTGGGAGGGAGCTGTCGAAGGTGGGACTGGCGATTGGGACGAAGTCGTAACAAGGTAGCCGTACCGGAAGGTGCGGCTGGATCACCTCCTTTCTAAGGAGCACATGGCCGACTGCAAGCAAATGTCTTGCACGGTTGCTCATGGGTGGAACGTTGATTATTCGGCACGGTCCAGGACGGACCAGGCGCTAGTACAGCCTCTTCGGGGGCGTGGAACGCTGATCTGGTCGGCTGGTCGTGTCGGGCACGCTGTTGGGTGTCTGAGGGAATGGATTTTTTCCTCAGTCGCCGGCCCCAGTGAACTCCGGTTGTGTCCGGGGGTGATGGGTGGCTGGTCGTTGTTTGAGAACTGCACAGTGGACGCGAGCATCTGTGGCCAAGTTTTTAAGGGCGCACGGTGGATGCCTTGGCACCAGGAACCGATGAAGGACGTGGGAGGCCGCGATAGTCCCCGGGGAGTCGTCAACCAGGCTTTGATCCGGGGGTTTCCGAATGGGGAAACCCGGCAGTCGTCATGGGCTGTCACCCGCTGCTGAACACATAGGCAGTGTGGAGGGAACGAGGGGAAGTGAAACATCTCAGTACCCTCAGGAAGAGAAAACAACCGTGATTCCGGGAGTAGTGGCGAGCGAAACCGGATGAGGCCAAACCTACGACGTGTGAGACCCGGCAGGGGTTGCGTCGTGGGGGTTGTGGGATCTCTCTTTCACAGTCTGCCGGCTGTGAGACGAGTCAGAAACCGTTGATGTAGGCGAAGGACATGCGAAAGGTCCGGCGTAGAGGGTAAGACCCCCGTAGTCGAAACGTCAGCGGCTCGTTTGAGAGACACCCAAGTAGCACGGGGCCCGAGAAATCCCGTGTGAATCTGGCGGGACCACCCGCTAAGCCTAAATATTCCCTGGTGACCGATAGCGGATAGTACCGTGAGGGAATGGTGAAAAGTACCCCGGGAGGGGAGTGAAATAGTACCTGAAACCGTGTGCCTACAAGCCGTGGGAGCGTCGGATGCAGCTTGCTGCATCTCGTGACTGCGTGCCTTTTGAAGAATGAGCCTGCGAGTTTGCGGTGTGTTGCGAGGTTAACCCGGGTGGGGAAGCCGTAGCGAAAGCGAGTCCGAACAGGGCGCTGTAGTAGCACGCTCAAGACCCGAAGCGGAGTGATCTAGCCATGGGCAGGTTGAAGCGGAGGTAAGACTTCGTGGAGGACCGAACCCACCAGGGTTGAAAACCTGGGGGATGACCTGTGGTTAGGGGTGAAAGGCCAATCAAACTCCGTGATAGCTGGTTCTCCCCGAAATGCATTTAGGTGCAGCGTCGTGTGTTTCTTGCCGGAGGTAGAGCACTGGATAGGCGATGGGCCCTACCGGGTTACTGACCTTAGCCAAACTCCGAATGCCGGTAAGTGAGAGCGCGGCAGTGAGACTGTGGGGGATAAGCTCCATGGTCGAGAGGGAAACAGCCCAGAGCATCGACTAAGGCCCCTAAGCGTACGCTAAGTGGGAAAGGATGTGGAGTCGCACAGACAACCAGGAGGTTGGCTTAGAAGCAGCCACCCTTGAAAGAGTGCGTAATAGCTCACTGGTCTAGTGATTCCGCGCCGACAATGTAGCGGGGCTCAAGCGTACCGCCGAAGTCGTGTCATTGCAC
>NZ_JBEYEW010000108.1:0-2030 GCF_040634095.1 Streptomyces sp. NPDC007205 | reverse complement strand
GTACGATGGGTAGGGGAGCGTCGTCTGCCGGGTGAAGCAGCACCGGAAGGTAGTTGTGGACGGTTGACGAGTGAGAATGCAGGCATGAGTAGCGATACAAACGTGAGAAACGTTTGCGCCGATTGACTAAGGGTTCCTGGGTCAAGCTGATCTGCCCAGGGTAAGTCGGGACCTAAGGCGAGGCCGACAGGCGTAGTCGATGGATAACCGGTTGATATTCCGGTACCCGCTGTGAAGCGTCAAACATCGAACCAGGCGATGCTAAGTCCGTGAAGCCGTTCCGGACCCTTCGGGGAATGGAAAGTGGTGGAGCCGACGAACCAGACTTGCAGTAGGTGAGTGATGGGGTGACGCAGGAAGGTAGTCCATCCCGGGCGGTGGTTGTCCCGGGGTAAGGGTGTAGGCCGTGCGATAGGCAAATCCGTCGCACACGAGGCTGAGACCTGATGCCGAGCCGATTGTGGTGAAGTGGATGATCCTATGCTGTCGAGAAAAGCCTCTAGCGAGTTTCATGGCGGCCCGTACCCTAAACCGACTCAGGTGGTCAGGTAGAGAATACCGAGGCGTTCGGGTGAACTATGGTTAAGGAACTCGGCAAAATGCCCCCGTAACTTCGGGAGAAGGGGGGCCACGCTTGGTGAGAGGACTTGCTCCTCGAGCTGGGGGTGGCCGCAGAGACCAGCGAGAAGCGACTGTTTACTAAAAACACAGGTCCGTGCGAAGCCGTAAGGCGATGTATACGGACTGACGCCTGCCCGGTGCTGGAACGTTAAGGGGACCGGTTAGTCACTCTTCGGGGTGGCGAAGCTGAGAACTTAAGCGCCAGTAAACGGCGGTGGTAACTATAACCATCCTAAGGTAGCGAAATTCCTTGTCGGGTAAGTTCCGACCTGCACGAATGGCGTAACGACTTCTCGACTGTCTCAACCATAGGCCCGGTGAAATTGCACTACGAGTAAAGATGCTCGTTTCGCGCAGCAGGACGGAAAGACCCCGGGACCTTTACTACAGTTTGATATTGGTGTTCGGTTCGGCTTGTGTAGGATAGCTGGGAGACTGTGAAGCATGCACGCCAGTGTGTGTGGAGTCGTCGTTGAAATACCAGTCTGGTCGTGCTGGATGTCTAACCTGGGTCCGTGATCCGGATCAGGGACAGTGTCTGATGGGTAGTTTAACTGGGGCGGTTGCCTCCTAAAGAGTAACGGAGGCGCCCAAAGGTTCCCTCAGCCTGGTTGGCAATCAGGTGTTGAGTGTAAGTGCACAAGGGAGCTTGACTGTGAGACCGACGGGTCGAGCAGGGACGAAAGTCGGGACTAGTGATCCGGCGGTGGCTTGTGGAAGCGCCGTCGCTCAACGGATAAAAGGTACCCCGGGGATAACAGGCTGATCTTCCCCAAGAGTCCATATCGACGGGATGGTTTGGCACCTCGATGTCGGCTCGTCGCATCCTGGGGCTGGAGTCGGTCCCAAGGGTTGGGCTGTTCGCCCATTAAAGCGGTACGCGAGCTGGGTTTAGAACGTCGTGAGACAGTTCGGTCCCTATCCGCTGTGCGCGTAGGAGTCTTGAGAAGGGCTGTCCCTAGTACGAGAGGACCGGGACGGACGAACCTCTGGTGTGCCAGTTGTTCTGCCAAGGGCATGGCTGGTTGGCTACGTTCGGGAGGGATAACCGCTGAAAGCATCTAAGCGGGAAGCCTGCTTCGAGATGAGGACTCCCACCCACTTGATGGGGTAAGGCTCCCAGTAGACGACTGGGTTGATAGGCCGGATCTGGAAGCCAGGTAACTGGTGGAGGTGACCGGTACTAATAGGCCGAGGGCTTGTCCTCAGTTGCTCGCGTCCACTGTGTTGGTTCTGAAACCACGAACGGCCCCACGTCCGGTCACGGCGTGGTGCGGCACATGTTCAACAGTTTCATAGTGTTTCGGTGGTCATAGCGTGAGGGAAACGCCCGGTTACATTCCGAACCCGGAAGCTAAGCCTCACAGCGCCGATGGTACTGCAGGGGGGACCCTGTGGGAGAGTAGGAC
>NZ_JBEYEW010000107.1:0-5496 GCF_040634095.1 Streptomyces sp. NPDC007205 | reverse complement strand
GGTTCTCTTGGTCGAAAACTCGTCTACCAGGGGCTTCACCACGTTGTCAGCCCAACCGCCGTACCTCAGAGGCAGGTTGGAAAAGGCTCAGTGTCCCAGCGATCAAGGCGACAGCTGGACTGGGGCGCCGACAGGCCGTCACGACAAGTCGCGGCGATTGTCCACTCAGCGGGCTGGCGTAGAAACCTCAGAACTGTCCAGATGCCGGCTCTTTGCAAGGATCCGATTCCATCGTGGGAATGTGAATCCTTAACATAGGATTGCTGACGGATGTGGGGGATGTCCATATAGCCAACCGAGGCCAAGGCGGCAAGACTGAGCATCTGGATCAGGAACAGATTTCCTCAGACCTATTTCCCGGTCAACGGGCGCACGGAACTTGGATGTGCTGACTGGACGTCATTTCGTAGGAACGAGAATGGGAATCGTATTAACAGGTCGTCGCTTGCTGTTTGCGCGCTCCGCAATGGGCGGGCTGAGCGAGTACGGCGCGTGTAGGGGTTCGGTGTCAGTAAGCCGCCGGCTTCAGCCTCAAGGGCCCGCTGCCCGGTTCGACCGCGACGAGTCAGACCTCCGGGGGAGAACTCCGTCACCCGGCTCGATCCCGTATCAGGAAGGGCCTACGCAGGGTGAAAACCGGAATTCCGGCAGGTCGGTTCTGGCGTCCCAGCTGCCGGGCGGCAGGCACCAGACGGCGGGCAGTGCAACCAGCGCGCCGGACGCGTGGGGCGTACAGGGTTGAGGCTGCGCTACCAGTCGACACGCGCTTTACGCGTGCGTGAGAGCCGGGCACCTTCACGCAAGCGCTTGAGGAACGCCGTCTGAAATGCACCGTAAGGCGCGTGGCGAATTCCCCTCGGTGAGTTCCGGCCACTCTTTGAGAAATTTCCTATCGATTGGCGTTGGCCGATTTGAATCGGAAATTCGATTCACGCACGCCGGCCTCGCGGTAAAGGTAGGCATCCTGCCGGAGGGCAACGCGGCCAACAAGCTGGGCCAGAAGGTGACTGAGTGAGATCCACCTCGACGCGAGCGTGGCAACAGGGAAAGGATGAAGATGACTAGTCCGAGGAAGCGGCAGGGTCGGCACCGCCTGGAGAATCATGCTGGCAAGACGAATAATCGCATGACTAAGCACACCCTTTGCGCGGCGACCGTCGCCATGGCTGTAACGAGTGTCTTACAAATAGCAGATGCCTCCGTCAGCTCTGCCATGCCGAAGCCTATCGGCGGCAAGACTACTGTAAAAAGTGCCGATGGCCGCATTTATTACGACCTCGGCAGCCTCAATCCACAAACGCAGACGGTCTTCCGGAAAGCCATTCAAATCTGGAACGACAAACTCGTAGGGAAAGGGCGTGGGCTTCTTGGTGTGTGGAATGACCTCACCCCCGCAGAAAAGGTGAAATTGGGAGGATCCGCCCAAATAAAGGGTGTATATCAAAATTGGACAGACGGTAATGTGCGTAATGGCACGTTGGGTTACGCCGGCCCGAACGTTGACCTCCTGAGGCTCGACATGGCGTCATTCGACGATCAAACAATCAAGAGGTTTTGGGATCGACACTACGGCCCGCGTTTCAACTATTATCCGATGGTGAGGGGCATTGCCGCGCATGGCTTACCTCAATGGCATTTAGTGCGCAACTTTGATGAATGGAGGAACGATGTGTGGAAAGGAAATATGAATACGGTCCTCCATGAAATGGGGCACACGTTAGGGTTGGATCACCCGCAGAAGTCAGTACGTCCCGGAGAAGTCATGCGTACGGGCGACCTGAAATATCCTCAGGTGGACATTGGGGGTACCAATTGGCCGGAGTCGATTGAGCCGGACCCGGGCGAGGTGGATTTCGTAAGGAAGCTCTATCGGTCGGAGATAAGGAATCTCTACGAGCGGGATAGGATCCAGCCTGGAGCCGGTAACCATCGCCCCCTCGACCCCAGCTTGCCGCACTCGAGTTCTGACCGGAAGCAGGGGTGGGATCCGGTGAGGCAATCGTGGGTGCCGTATGCAGCATGGCATACCAAGTACGGGTTAAAGCCGTATCTCAGTGCCGACGGGCTGTATGGTTACGACCCGGATACCCGCGGGTGGGAATTGCGTGATATGTGGAATAAAAAGTTCGCAGCGAGTATTCGCGGACAGTCGGCGCAGAAGCCCGATTATTCGAACTGGGCGCGTCCGAGTTCTGACTGGAAGCAGGGGTGGGATCCGGTGAGGCAATCGTGGGTGCCGTATGCAGCATGGCATGGCAAGTACGAGTCAAAGCCGTACCTCAGCGCTGACGGTTGGTACATCCATGATCCGAAGGCAGGATGGGTAAGGACCGATAGATGGAAAAAGGAGTCCAAGTCGGCTGCGAGGCAGCAGTCACATAAGGACATTGAGCCAGCCTCCCGGGTACCTCAGCGTGATCGCTCCCAGGGCCGGAGCGGCCAGGACGATAGTCACTCGGTGATGAACCGAGAGGTCAGCGGGCAGGAGCAGCTGGTCCGGAAGACTGAGGAGGTCCGGCGCGTGGGTGCGGAGCGTGAGCGTTATAGCTCTGACCAGGGCCGGCAGGCGGTCATGGACAGGGAAGGGAAGCGTGTAGCCGCCGACTCTCCCTTCGGTCGACGCTCGGGTCCTGTTCGCTCTGGCGACTTCACCCTCGACCGGCGCTCGGACCCCATTCACTCGGATGGCCTCACCCTCGACCGGCGAACGGACTCGATCCGCTCCGACGACCGCAGCGAGGAAGAGCGCCGGAACAGGCGTGATGCCGAGTTCCGCGACGAGAATCGCCGGGAGGGTTACGGGAAGTAGTTGTCCGGGGCCGCGACTGGTCTGCCAGTGGGTGCCGGGGTCCGGTGCCAGCTGCGTACTGTCGCCTGGCGCGTCCCCGCACATCTGGCCGACGAGCAGCCCGGGGGCAGCAGCCATGTTGCACTTCGTGGCAGGTCGCACGTCATTGCGTGGTGGGGACCAGCACCGAGGTGAGCCGGGCGCTGGCCGAGAAGGCTCGACCTGGAGTCGGTTGCTGTGCCTGCCGTCACTCGCTTGGATCTTGACAAGGCGTTCAAGGAGCCGGCTCCCGCCATGCCGGTACGCCATGAAGCCGGCCGATGGGTAAGGAGAGTCGGAGATGTGTGACGTATCGGCCGCGCCCCTCGGCTGCCCGGGGTGCCGATGCTGCTGTGGCATCGCATACCGGCGGTATGCGCGCCGCTGCTGTATCCGCCGTCGAGGACGGTGGCAGTTATAGCCGCTCCGGTCTTGTCGGAGCTGTGGACCATGCGCGTGGCAGCAGCGCTGCCGCCACCCAATTCAGCGGAGGAGCCATGACATGCCGGATAACTTAGACGAGCGGGAGCGCACAGTCCTTTTGGCCGTCAGGCAGCGTGTATGGGCCGGACATCAGGATTTTGAGCTTCAGGAGATCGCTGATGGGGCGGGCCTCGAACTCACTGAAGTGGTCAGGGTGACCGAGGCATTGGAGCGGGTCGGATATTTGAAGTTGATAAGAGATTTCGGGCCGGGCGCCACGTGGGTGATCCTTGAGAGGGACATTAGTGATGAAGCCCGTAGAGCCATCGGCGACTGGTCTTGACGGCGTTCCTGCTCGAGGATCGCTGAAGGGGCCGACTTACGTCTGATCGCGAGCTCTGCGTCATCCGATTGTGAGCCAGGCACTTCGCGTCTCGCCAGCAGCACAGTCGACTAGACATACCTGTATGGGCAAGGAGTCGTCTTTGATGGGGCTATTTAAATTTGGCTCTGTCCGCAGTTTCGTGATGCTCATCACTGGGTGAGGATGCGGGTCCGCAGGAGTTCGAACGAGGCTCGGCCATACGTGGCTCGCTTGAGCGTTTTCACCCGGTTCACGTGTCCTTCGACGACGCCGGAACTCCAGGGGAGGGTGAGGCCGGCGGTGTCAGCGTCGAGGTCCTGGCGGAGCAAGCCGGCGAAGCCCCTCATAGGCTTCGGTGTATCCTGCTCGGCCTGCCGGATCCACTCCAGCAGCAGGTATTCGGCGCGTTCGATGATCTGGCTGCGGGGCAACGCTGCGGGCGGTAACAACACCGGGGACGGCTCCGGCACCTCGGTCTCCGTCTCCTCCTCGGCGCGTTTGCGCAGGCAGCTGCGGTGCTGGTGACAGGTCTTTGAACTTTGGGCCGGGCCGGGTGAGCGGAAGCCTTTCATCGCACGTTCGCGCTGCCTGGTGGGCTGGTGGCGGTGTTATCAAAGTTGAGCGGTGGGGTGCGACGATCCACACCAAGATCATCGCACCCCACCCCTCAACTTGATAACACCGTCCGCAGTTCATCGAGAGGGTCCGCGATGTGGTCGGCCTGTATCTCGCCCCGCCCGAGCATGCGCTGGTGCTGTGTGTGGATGAGAAGACGCAGATCCAGGCGCTGGATCGGCCGGCTCCGGTGCTGCCGGGCATGCCAGAGCGCCGTACTCACGACTACGTGCGCGGCGGCGTCACCACACTGTCCGCCGCGCTGAACACTGCTACCGGCGAGGTGATCGGCCAGATCCACCGCCGGCACCGTTCCGTGGAGTTCAAGAAGTTCCTCGTCCGCATCCACAAGGAGATACCCGCGGGCCTGGACGTGCATCTGATCTGCGACAACGCCTCGACGCACAAGACCCCGGCCATCCAGCGATGGCTGACCGCACCCCCGCTTCCCTGTGCACTTCACGCCTACCAGCTCCTCCTGGCTCAACCAGGTCGAGCGGTGGTTCGCGCTGCTGACGGACAAACAGATACGACGAGGTGCCCACAGGAACGTCCAGTCCCTGGAGAAGGACATCCGGAACTGGATCAACACCTGGAACGAAGACCCGAAACCCTTCGTCTGGACGAAGACCGCGGACGAGATCCTCGAACGCCTCGCAGGATATCTGAACCGTGATGTCGCCCGATTGCTGCGCCGGGCGGCGCCGGACGGCCAGAATGATCACGTGGCTGAACGCGTACGGGTCCGGGAGATTGATGACGACGAGGGCAGGCGGTTGCTGCGGTTCATCCGCAGAGGCACCGGCTCGGTGGTGACCTGGCGGCGGGCCCAGATGGTGCTGTTATCCGCCCAAGGCATGCCCGTGACGAAGGTCGCCGAGGTGACATTCACCAGCGACGACCGGGTCCGGGACGTGATCCACAACTTCAACACCGACGGCTTCGAGGCGCTCCACCCCAAGTACAAAGGCGGCCGGCCGAGAACATTCACCCTCCCGGAACGCCGGGAGATCAAGAAGATTGCCAAGTCCAGGCCGGCCGAGCACGGCCTGCCGTTCTCGACCTGGAGCCTGGCCAAGCTGGCCGACTTCCTGGTCGCCGAGGGGGTGGTCGACGACATCAGCCACGAGGGCCTGCGCATCCTGCTCCGCGAGGAGGGCGTCTCCTTTCAATGAACCGTTTTCATCCTGAATATGTGCAGGTCATCAGGGTGTGGACGGCTTGAACTGCTGTGCTGATGCGGCGGGTGGAGCAGCGTGCTCGCCGT
>NZ_JBEYEW010000106.1:0-5792 GCF_040634095.1 Streptomyces sp. NPDC007205 | reverse complement strand
CGAGGTACGACAAGCTCGCCGTCCGCTACGAAGCGACCGTGCTGGTCGCAGCCATCAACGAGTGGCTATGACCAGCACTTTCACAACACGCCCTAACCGCGGCAGACCCATGCCGACGGTCGGTCACCTACCTTCACCGGAGGCACGTATGAAGCTGCTGGTCACCGGCGGAGCCGGGTTCATCGGCTCCCACTTCGTCAGGCGCACCCTGAGTGCCGACGACATCGAGCAGGTCGCCGTGCTCGACGCTCTGACCTACGCCGGCCACGTAGCGAACCTCGGGTCGGCGTTCCTCAGTCCCAAGCTGCAGTTCGTGCGCGGCGACATCTGCGACGCCGAACTGGTCGACGCCCTGGTCCGTGAGCACACCGCGGTCGTCCACTTTGCCGCCGAGTCCCACGTCGACCGCTCGTTCACCACCGCCGGAACCTTCTTGACCACGAATGTTCACGGCACCCAGATTCTCGTGGACGCTGCCATGCGGCACGGCATCGAGAAGTTCGTGCACGTCTCTACGGACGAGGTACGGGCCACTGCTGGAAGGCGCGGCCACCGAGGACTACCCGCTGCGCCCGACCGTCCCCTACGCCGCATCGAAGGCCTCCAGCGACCTGATCGCACTGAGCTACTGGCAGACGTACGGTGCGCCGATCTGCATCACCCGCTCCTCCAACAACTACGGCCCGAACCAGCACACCGAGAAGATCATCCCGCTGTTCGTGACCCGCCTGCTGCGCGGCGAGCACGTCACCCTCCACGACCGCGGCCAGCACGTCCGCAACTGGCTCCACGTCGAGGACAACTGCTTCGGCATCGAACCCGTACTGCGTCTTGGCGTGCCGGGCCAGGTCTACAACATCGGCGGCGGCACCGACCTGTCCAGCAAAGAGCTGACCAGGGAGCTGCTTCGGATCTGCGGCGCCGACTGGGACCGCGTCGAGTACATCCCCGACCGGCTGTCCAACAACCTGCGCTACGCCATGGACTGGTCCAAGCTCGCCGCCCTCGGCTACCGGCCCGCCCACGACTTCCAGGCCGGGCTGGAGGAGACCGCCGACTGGTACCGCCGCAACCCCGACCGGTGGGCGCCGCTCTCCCGCAGCCCGCCGCCGGTCATGCCCTCTCCGCGCACCGCGGCCGTCTCCCAGAAGGAGCGACAGCATGCCTGACCAAACGACCCCGCGCCGGATCCTCGTCACCGGCGTCGGCGCCAACCCCGGCCTCGGCCTCGCCCGCAGCCTCCTGAAGCGCGGCCACCGGGTCGTCGCCGTCGACGCCAACCCGCTCGCCCCTGGCTTCTTCCTGGACGACGTCGCCCCGTACGTCGTCCCGTTCGCCACAGACCCCGACTACCCGCAGGCCATCGCGGAGCTGTGCCGGGCGCTGGCCGTCGACGCGATCGTGGCCGGCATCGAGAACGACCTGCCGCCGCGGCTAGACCTGCGGCCCCGCCTGGAAGCCGACTGCGTACATCTGTGGCTGCCGGACACCGAATCAGTGCACGTCTGCATCGACAAGGCCCGCTTCCACGATGTCCTGACCGAGCACGGCATCTCGACACCGCGCGCCTGGGGGTCCGAAGACCTCGACCTGGTGCCCGCCGACGTCGAGCTGGTCGTCAAGCCCCGCGGCGGCCACGGCGCCCAGGGCGTGCACATGGTGACGTCGCTGCAGCACGCCCGCGTGCTCTGCGAGCTGGTCCCGGCCCCGATCGTCCAGGAACGCGTCCACGGCACCGAGTTCACCGCCGACTGCCTCGTGGACCGCGAAGGCCGGGCCTCCGTGATCCTGCGCCGCCGCGACCTCGTGAAGGCCGGCTGCGTCGCCGTCTCCACGACGTTCGAGAACCAGGCCGTGCACGACCTGGTCGTGGACACACTGCGCGCCGTCCGCGCGGCCGGCCTGTGCTGCAGCGCAGGGGTTCATCACCGACGGCGGCCCAGTCACGATCACCGAGCTGAACGTCCGCGTTGCCGGAGGGTTCGCGCTGGCCGAGGCCGCAGGGGCGGACCTCGTCGGCCAGATGGTCAACGGCCTGTTCGGTCAGCCGGTCGACCACGACCAGCTCACCTACCGCACCGGCGTGTTCCTCATGAACTACCTGGAGACGCTGCGCGTCGGCGACATCACCGAGCTGGAGGTCGCCGCCGCCCAGAAGGAAGCTGTCACATGACCACCGCAGGCCCGACGCCGGGCGCTGGCCGGGCTGATGCTCGACTTCGTGCATGACGCCGACGCATGCGGCACCCCCTACGGTGCGGCTTCGTTCCCGCGCAGTCTGGACACCGCCGCCCGTGTGAGCAGCCGGCTCTACGCGTACCAGATCCTGCGCAACAGCACCTCTCTCATCCCCCGCCCGCACGTGGAGCTGCTCCGCATCCTGGACAAGTCGGGCCAGTATCTGGCCCGCACCGTCGTCTCCACCCCGAACTGGATGCTGGGCCAGAAACAGGCCCTGGCCGAGATCGCCCTGTACTTCCCGGAACTGGCGGACAGCAGCGCCTGGCTGGCCAACGCCCGTAACTATCTCGGCCACCAACTACTGACCCCGGCTCGTCAGGGTGAACTTCGTGAAGACGGGGCTGACGCTTCTTGACAATCTGCGGCTCGAATGCCCCCTCGCGGTCTCACGGGACCTCGATCTCGGTCGACCGACGTCCCTGACCACGGTCTTGGACCGCTTGCCGTTGCGCGAGTTGCTGCCGTTCTTCCCCGCCGCGTCGTGGCGGTCAAAGCCGAGAAATGATCATTCATCTCGCCTTGTGAGCGAACTCCAGCACCGCTTCGTCAGCCGCTGCAACAGCCCGCACTCACCGGTCAGCTGCCAACCTTACGACGGGGCCCGAGCCACGAGTTCCTCGATGAACCGGTCATCGGCTGCCGTCGGCACAGACCCCGATCCATTCTCAGGTGTGTGCGCACCGCGGGGGACGCCTCAACGAACCGGCGTCGGCTCTTGCGGGACAGTGTGGTGGAGCGGATCTCACTGCCCTGGTCATGGTTCAGTAAAAGTGGATCCAGCCTAACTTTGGCAGTTGAGGCGAGAGGCCGAGGAGATAGCGGCGACCGGACAGCCCGGACAACACCCCTTTAGGAGGGGGTAGTTGAACAACCACCTACGGCTCGCTACAACCACCACAGCGGTTACGATACGTCTCAGGTTCAGTGGAAAGAGACTCACGCGAGCTTTTGCCCTCACTGATGCACGCCTAGATGTGCTGCGCCGCGAACTCCGACCGTGTACAGCCTTGTGGCTCACGTCACAAGGCTGCATGGATGAGTCGCAACTATCTTTGTGTGGCGTCAAGCAAGGTCAGGTAGAGGCAAGGAGAGTACATGAGCAAGCGTTCCTTAGGGGTTTGCGCGGCCGCCTTATCATTGGCGGCCGCATCGCTTTCAGGAGCGGGTATAGTAACTGCGTCCACAGCAGGTGCCCTTACCGCACCGGTAGGCGTGACAGCTGAAGAGCGGCCGACCTGGCAGACCAATGGGATTGTCTGGGCTATGGCCCAGGCCGACGGGGTCGTGTTCGCTGGCGGTACCTTCTCAGCGGTCAGGCCGCCGAGCGCGGCGGCAGGCACGCATGAGCGCTCAGCAGTGAACTTTGTAGCTTTGGATACGGCGACTGGCGCACCGACATCGTGCCAGCTGTCGTTCACAGTGGGTTCAGGACTGGCAACGGTGCGGGCGCTGGCGGTGTCGCCGGATCACAAGACGCTCTACGCAGGTGGGCGCTTCGGAGCTGTTAACGGTCTCAAAGCGAGTAACGTAGCGGCGATCGATATTGCCACGTGTACGCCGAAGGCTTCTTTTAGGCTGGCGGTGAGCGCCACGGTGCGGGCTCTGGACGTCACAGGTGAATCGGTCTATCTCGGCGGCGACTTCACCAGCGTCGCTAACCTGAGGCGGCGTCACTTTGCGTCTGTCACCACCTCAGGCGCTTTGCGGTCGTGGACAGCTGACGCTGACGACGTGGGCCGAGCGGTCAAGGTGACGCCGGACGGGAAGAACGTGATACTCGGCGGAAATTTCTACAGCGTCGATAGTGCAAGCTCCCATGCATTGGCCGTCGTCAGCAGTGATAACGGCTCTCTGACCCAAACTTATCCGCTGGGTTTCTTCCCCAGGTCGAGGCCGAAGCATGCGCGCGGTGAGCCGGACACCGTGGTGAAAGACATCACCACTGACTCCACGAGCTTTTACATCGCCAACGAAGGCATGTTCGATGGCCGTGTCGCTTTCGACCTTAAATCTTTCAAGCCCCGGTGGCTTGACAACTGCTTCGGCGCGACCCAGGCCGTCGAAGTTTACAAAGGCGTCCTTTATTCCGCCTCCCACGCCCAGGACTGTCACCTCATGGGCGAGTTTCCGAGAGGTCCGCGCCATCATCTCCTAGCTGAGCCAATAGGCAAGCCGACGCTGCTTGGCTGGTCCCCGAACACGAACGACGGGATTGGCGAGCACATCGGCCCCCGGACGCTGACCTCCGCCTCCAAGGACGGCAGGGACTACATGTGGGTCGGTGGCGAGTTCACCACCGTCAACGACAAGCCACAACAGGGCCTAACCCGTTTCGTCAGCGGCCCGGACGCCACCGCCCCGTCCGTACCGCAGGCAAGCGCTGCGAGCACCAGCCCAGGCAAGATCGACGTTCACTGGCAGTCCAGCCTCGATCTCGACGACAGCCAACTGACATACCGTGTCTACCGCAACGGTTCCAGTACACCGCTTTACACCGTCAGCGCCTCATCACTGTTCTGGAAGCGGCCGCAGCTGACGTTCATCGATTCCCACGTCACCCCTGGATCCACCTATACCTACCGGATCACCGCAAGCGACGGCATCAACACCAGCACACGCTCGACTCCGGTCAAAGTCACTGCGGCTGCTGGCCCCAACGTTTACCCGCTGCGAGTAGTCGCTGACAAACCAAGCCTGTACTGGCGGTTCGAAGAGTCCGCCGGCACCTTCGCCGCAGACTCCTCCGGCCACAACAACAGCGGCGTCCACCGGGGCGGACCCACCCGCGGGGTTACGCCCACCGCAGTATCCGGCTCTAGCGCCGCCATCGCATACCACGGCGTGGACAAACAAGCGCCAACCGCGCCCGAGGACATCGCCGGTGACGTCACCTACAGCGACCGTCCCAGTACACGCCCAACAGCGTATTCCATCGAGACGTGGTTCAAAACAACGACACGCACGGGCGGCAAGCTCATCGGATTCGGTGACCGCCAACAAAGGCCAAGCGCTCTCTATGACCACCAGACGTACATGACGGACGACGGCCGAATCATCTTCGGCGATACAAGAAGCACCACCATCGCCAGCAGCCCAGGCCTCAACGACGGAAAGTGGCACCACGTCGTTGCCACCCGCGACAGCAAATCAGTCCAGCTATACGTGGACGGCAAACTTCGAGCCAGCAGAAAGGCCGGCACACCCAACACAAGCTACACCGGCTACTGGCACGTGGGTGGCGACTCCATCGCCGCCTGGCCCAGCGCCCCGTCCAGTCCATACTTCGTTGGCCAGATCGACGAGACCGCCATCTACCCACGCGTCTTGACCCCTGCCCAGGTGGCCCAGCATCACAGTCTCGGGACTCGAAAGCCCCAATAGGCTGCAGCCCTCGCGGTCCCGGCCGAGGGCCACGGCGACATTCCCGGCCTGTGGGCCGACGGCGAGGGCGCCAAGCACTGAGCCTTTTCCAACCTGCCTCTGAGGTACGGCGGTTGGGCTGACAACGTGGTGAAGCCCCTGGTAGACGAGTTTTCGACCAAGAGAACCGT
>NZ_JBEYEW010000105.1:0-5851 GCF_040634095.1 Streptomyces sp. NPDC007205 | reverse complement strand
GGCCGACAGATCCTCAACAAGGCAGCCTGGCCAGTTGTCCCACGGGTCAGACCCTGGCCCCGGACGACGCCCCACGAGTCTCACAGTTGTCCCAGATAACCACGGTCGGGCCGCCGAACTGGATGTGTGCCCGCACCAGCAGGTCGCGGTAGTCCTTCCACGAGAAGCTCCTGCGGGCACCCTTCAGCAGGAGATGCGTGAGCGGCCGGTAAATGACACGGCTCCTCTCGCCGGGTTTGTAGCAGCACAGGGCCGCGATCGAGGTCCGGCGGCGGGACGTGCCCCTCACCCGGATCACAGGAGTGTGCCCGCGCCTGCCCCAAGTGCGGGCAGGGGGTGGCGTCACCGAGAAGCCGGGTTCGTCCTCGAAGAGGATCCAGGCCCCGTGCTCCGCTGCGAGGCTTTCCCTCGGGCCAGACCTCCTTCTTCCACAGTTCCACCGCGTGCTCGTCACGTTCGAGTGCTCTGCGGGCCGGTGCCTGCCAGGACCAGCCGTGCCGTTTCAGCAGCCGCCACACCGTCGCCACCGACAGATTCAGCCTGAAGCGACGGCGGATCACGGTCTGGACCCGGGCCAGGGTCCAACGCTGGTCTTCGAAGCCGTGCTCCGAGGGACCCTTGCCGAGTTCTTCCTCGAGTACGGCGAACTGAGCATCGGTGACGGTCGGGGAGTTCGCCGGACCCGCGGAACGCAGGGCCTCCACTCCGCCCTCGCGCCGGGCACGGCACGGCACCAGCGTTCCACCGACCGCACGCTCACCCGCAGGTCTTTTGCGATCACCACGGTCTTCTCACCCGCCGCGAACCTCTCGCCGGCTTGCAGCCGGATCCCCTCACGAAACGCCCGCCGCTCAGCGGTCAGGCCCCCACCCTCCGGATACCTCAACCCACCGGCATACCGCAGGGATCACGAACCGTCACCACCCGACGACGACCCGCAAACCTCAGTAACCGGCCTGGGGGGACCTTCCTCTTCCACCAACCGGATCGCTGCGGCGGGGCAGAACACCGCCGCATCCCTCACGCCATCATACTGTGGGGAATCCGGATGGTGGTTCAGCACCTCGACTATACCGTCGTCGTCCTGGTCGAAGATCTCAGGAGCCGCCAGAACGCACTGTCCA
Source organism: Streptomyces sp. NPDC007205 (assembly GCF_040634095.1). Taxonomy (NCBI): domain Bacteria; kingdom Bacillati; phylum Actinomycetota; class Actinomycetes; order Kitasatosporales; family Streptomycetaceae; genus Streptomyces; species Streptomyces sp. NPDC007205. The sequence continues at coordinate 4,727 of NZ_JBEYEW010000105.1, read as the reverse complement.
GAGGTGACGCACCGGGCCTGGTCGATTTCCACACGCACGAGGTTCCTCATTCTGATCGGGGGATGCTACCAGGTGACGGGGAGTTCGTAGACGCCGTAGACAATGCCATCGTGCTTGAACTCCAGCCGGTCCACGGCAGTGGCCAGTTCCAGGGTCCGTATCCGGGAGTACAGGGTGCCGAAGACGACCTGGAGCTCGATGCGAGCCAACGGCTGGCCGAGGCACTGGTGCACGCCGTAACCGAAGGCGACGTGGTGCCGGGCATCACGGGTGATGTCGAGCTGGTAGGCGTCGGGAAAGGCCTCCGGATCACGGTTGGCGATGTGACCGGCGAGGATGACGCCGTCGCCGGCGCGGATGACCTCGCCGCCGATCTCGATGTCCTCAAGTGCCGTACGGCGGAGCCCGGAGTGGATGATGGTCAGGTACCGCAGCAGCTCCTCCACCGCCCCGGCCACGACCTTGGGGTCCTCGGTGTCGCGCAGGAGGGCGAGTTGGTCTGGGTGCTGCAGTAAGGCGAGGGTGCCGAGCGCAATCATGTTCGCCGTGGTCTCGTGGCCAGCGCTGAGCAGGAGGCGGACCATCTTTACGGCGTCCCGCTGTGTCATCTGGCCGGTGATCACCTGCTCCGTGACGAGCGTGGACAGCAGATCCTCTCTGGGCTGGGCACGCTTGACGTCCAGGAGATCGTCGAGGTAGTCGATGAGTGTCGTGATTGCCGCGAGGACCTCGTCGGGTGTCGAGGTGTGGCGGACGATGATTTTCGTGCTGCGCTGGAAGAGGGCGTGGTCCTCGTACGGCACGCCGAGCAGCTCGCAGATAACCAGGCTGGGGAGTTGCAGCGCGAATGCCTCGACCAGGTCGACCGGCTTTGGTGCGGCGAGCATGGTGTCGATCAGGTTGTCGACGGCGTTCTGGATCGACGGTCGCAGGGCCTCGACCCTCTTGATGGCGAAGGGCGCCGTCACCATGCGCCGGAAGCGGGCGTGCTCCGGGTCGTCCATGGTAACGAACGTGCGGCGAGCCGAGGCACCTGCCTGAGCCCCTGCGCTGCGGTGCGGATAACCGGGACGTGAGCTGTCGGCGCTGATCCGCGGGTCACCGAGCAGAGTTCGCTGGTGATCGTAACGGGTGACCAGCCACGGGCTGGTGCCGTCCCAAATGCGCACCCTGGAAATGGGCTTGCCCGCCTGGAGGACCCGCAGAGCCGGGGGCGGGTCGAAGGGACATCCGGCCGCCCTGGGCATCGGGTATTCGAGCGCCTCAGTCGGCGTGTCCGCCAATTCGTCGGCCATACGTGCCCCTCAGCAGTAGAGGTCGGTAAAGATCCCTAACAGCGTTCGGTACCAGAGACGACTATACGAGTCGAGGTCGGCGGATCACCAGTCATAAGTTATGCGCAATTGCTCTTTCCCGCTCGCGACCCGGGCAGGAGGTAGCCGATCGCGGGTCCCGGCTTTGCGGCATCCGTCGGCGAACGCCTTCGAGCTGTACCGGGCGGATCGAGGTCGGCGACGGCAGCACGTTCCTGACCGTTGGCCACCTCGCCGCCTATGCGGGTCTCGCCCGGAGCTCGGGCTCCTCGATGCGCGGCGAACAACCGTCCCGGTGAGGAACAAGCAGCTCAAACGGGCCTTCTTCCTGAGGGCTTCACGGGGTTGGTTTTCTTGATCAGCAAGGCGGCCTTGCTCGATAGCCTGGCGTTTGCGACGACGTCAGATTGCCACCGGGCAGGGCCGTTGGGCTGGAACGTTACGACAGGGCTGGATGAGGAGCAACTGACCGGGCTGGTGGCCCGCGTGCACGCGGAGCTGCGGACGGAGACGCCGGGGCCGCGGCCGGAGCAGCTGCGGGCGCCGGGGCTGTACAAGTCGGTGGTCCTCGTGCTGTATCTGCTGCGGCATAACCCGGTGCAGGAAGCGGCTGCGGAGCTGTTCGGCATCAGCCAGTCCACTGTCTCCCGCCGCTGGACCATGCTGCTTCCCGTGGTGGAGAAGGCCCTCCAGGCCCACGTCCCCGATCCGGCCGAGGTGTCGGCGGGACGGATCGTGCTGGTCGACGGAACGCTGATACCGACGTGGGACTGGGCAAGCGAGGACCGCGCTGTTCTCCGGCAAGCATCGTGACACCGGCTTCAACCTGCAGGTCGCCGCCACCCTCGCCGGGGACCTGCTCGCGGTCTCCGCGCCGGTGCCCGGCAGCCGGCACGATGCCTTCGCCTGGCGCCAGTCCGCTCCCGGAGATCTTCGCAGGCCGGGACACTATCAGGGATCTGGGCTACGTCGGCACGGGCCTGCTCACCGGCCGACGCAAACCACCCGGCCGTCAACGTCCCCAAGGGGACAAGATGTTCAACCGGCCCCTCGGCGGGCTGCGCGCCGCTGTCGAACGCGCGATCGCCCATCTGAAGGACTGGAAGGTCCTCGCCACCCGCTACCGCGGCCCCCTCAACCGGTTCCCGAACATCGTCACGACCGTCACCGCACTCGCCTTCTACAAAGGGGCTGGTGAGCCCCACGTGAATAACCCTCCAGGCTCACCTGCGGGCCCTGCGCGCCCGAGGCGTCCACATATCCTTCTCGGTCGGACATCCCGTCACCGAGCCGGTCCGCCGCGCGATCCGCGCCCTGCCCGACAAGGTCTGGCACCCCGCGCTGGAGCAGGACGGCACCCTCCGCGCCGACGCCGAGGTCGCCGAGCTGACCGGCATGGTCGACCTGGACGGCTACCCCGACGGCACCCGGATCATCGTCCACCGCGAGCGCCCGCACCCGGAGCCCAACCATCCCTGTTCGACCTCGATGAGGGCATGCGCCACCAGGTCTTCCTGACCGACACGCCCTACGGCGAAGGCCCGCTGCAGCACCTGGAAGTCCGCCACCGCGCGCACGCACGCGTCGAGGACCGCATCCGCTGCGGAAAGACCACCGGCTTCGGCCGCTTCCCCTCCCGCCACTTCACCCTCAACCAAGGGTGGCTGGAGCTGTCCCTGACCGCCACCGCCCTGCTCGCCTGGACCCAGACCCTGCTGGTGGAAGGGGAGTTGGCCACCGCCGAGCCGAAGAAGCTGCGCTGCCGGCTGCTGCACGCAGCCGCCCGCATCACTCGCGGCGGCCGCCGCCTTCGCCTGCGGATCGCCGCGACCTGGCCCTGGCGTCACGAACTAATCACCGCCTTCGCCCGCCTCACCGCACTACCGCGACCGGTCACCTGACCTGCGCACTATCCCTGCCCACCCACCACCGAGGAACCCGTTGGAGACCCCGGCCCGAGCGTAGGGCCCAAGCCATGCCCACTCACCGACCAGGGCCGACAGCACCAGTCCTCCGCCATCACCCCAGCTCAACCACTCGAAGCGAAACGGGGAGGCTAGATGTAGAAGCGAACGAGACGGATGACCAAGCCTCCACCCCGGGAAAGGCCATTCGAAGCCTACGGGATGAAAGCCCTCAAAGCATGGCAGGGGCGAGAGCCGCATGTAGGGCCTGACCTGTAAACGCCCTCTAAGAGGTCGTTTTCATCTGTATTGCCTGGATATAGGGAAGTCCTTGGAGTGTGGGATTGCGGTGCGGAAGAGGTAGCGGGATGTGGTCGGGGCCTTTGTGCTGGGCGGGGTGATGGGTGGGGCGGGAGGCGGCTTGTTCCTGTCTCATCCCAGGACGCCCGGTCTTCCTGGCTGGGTGCTTCTGCCGCCGCTGCTATGCGCCTGGGCGCACTTGGTCCGCGGTGATACGCCGGAAGCATGCCGACGCGACGCCCGTATCCGAGTGATCTGTCCGATGCCCGCTGGGAGTTGATCGAGCCGGTGCTCTCGGCCTGGCGCTTCGAGCGCCGCGGCAGGGCCCTGGACTTCGGCCGGCCGCCCGAGCATGATCTGCGCGACATCATGGACGCGATCTTGTATGTGGACCGCACCGGGGTCCAGTGGCGCTATCTCCCGCACGACTTCCCGCACTGGAACACAGTCTACGGATACTTCGCCAAGTGGCAGCAGGAAGGAGTGTTCGCTCAGCTCAACGGCCTGCTCAGGCGGCTGCTGCGGGAGAAGGAGGGGCGGGACGCCGAGCCATCGGCCTGTGTGATCGACACCCAGAGCGTCAAGACCTCCGGCAGCGTTCATGCCTCCAGCCAGGGCGTGGACGCCGGGAAGAAGATCGTCGGGCGGAAGCGGAGCATCGTCACCGACACCGTCGGTCTCCTGCTGGCCGTGCTGGTCACCGCGGCGACGTGCAGGACTCCGTCGCCGACACCCGGCTCCTGGACCAGGTCGCCGCCGAACACCCCGGCATCCGCAAGGTGTGGGTCGACGGCGGCTACCGCCAGTACCTCGTCGAGCACGCAGCCACCCTCGGCATCGACATGGAAATCACCGCCCGCACCCCTGGGGCCAGGCGGTTCGCCCCCATCCCGAAGCGGTGGGCGGTCGAGCGGACCTACGGCTGGCTGACGCTCCACCGACGTCTCGCCCGTGACTATGAGACCCTGCCCGCCCGCTCCGAGGCCATGATTCACCTTGCCATGACCGACCTCATGGCCCGCCGTCTCACCGGCGAGAACACCATCTCTTGGCGCGATCCGACACCACAGACCAAGCATGAGATTCCGGGATAAAACACCGGGATGAAACGACCTCTAAGACGGTGTCCTATGTGGTGATCGCTCGTTGGTCCGTCTATGGGGCGGGGTACGTGGAGTTGGATTGTTCCGGACGGGCTGTGGGAGATCGC
>NZ_JBEYEW010000104.1:0-6129 GCF_040634095.1 Streptomyces sp. NPDC007205 | reverse complement strand
AGGCGGCGCTGCGTGCGCCGCAGCTGGGTGTCGCAGCCCCGGTTGCCGCCGCTTACGCCGCAGCGGCGACCGCACACGCGAGGCTCCTGATCGCTATGCCCGGGACTGCTCGCGCTGGCGGCTTGTCCGGCGTCGTCCCTAGGCGGTGCACTGGTGAGGTCTCCGCCTGCCCACGGCGGCTACGCCGCGTCAAGTTAGGTGTGGGCGGGGCCGGATGGATTTTTCCTGTTCTGGTTGTTCATGGTGCCCATGGGGGGCTTGATGGTGCAAGTGCGTGGTATGAATCTGGGAGTCTTGGTGATCGGCGGCGGTGTCAGCGGGCTGACCACCGGGCTGGTGCTGGCACGGCGCGGGCATCAGGTGCGGCTGCTGGCGGCAAACTCGGCCGAGCAGACGGTATCCACCGTGGCCGGCGCGCTGTGGGAGTTCCCGCCCGCAGTCTGTGGCCAGCACGGCAATCCTTTGTCCGTGGCCCGGTCCAAGGCCTGGTGCGTGACTTCCTACCAGGAATTCGAAAGGATCGCGGCGCAGGGACCGCATACCGGGGTGCGCATGGTGGAGGCCGACTTCTACTTCGCCTCACCGGTGCAGTCGGACAGGGTGGAGCGGACCAAACTCGCCGAGCTCACCGCACTGGCTGAGCAGGGAGAGCTCCAGAGGCTGCGGCCGCTGTCCCGCGAGGAACTGTCAGAGGTCCCAGCAGCATTCCGTGTGGTCGAGGGATATCGCATAGTGGTGCCGGCCATCGACACCCCCCGGTACATCCCGTGGCTGCGACAGGCGGCCGTCGCAGCTGGAGTGGAACTGGTTCGTCCCGGCTGCGACGGAGTGCCGCAGCGGGTGACCGGTCCGCTTATCCCCCAGGAGGCGGCGCTGCGCAGCGTCTTCGGCGTCGACGCGATCGTCAACTGTGCCGGGATAGGCGCGGCTGAACTCGCGGGCGCGGCCATGGTGCCGCTTCGCGGGCTGTTGTGGCGAGTTCCCCGTGTACTGTTCGCTGATGGGACAGGTCCCCAGCGCGCCTGCGTGATGGCCAAGAGCGACCATGTGCAGGACATGGTCTTCGTGGTGCCGCGGACTGATGAAGTGGTGCTCGGCGGCTTGGTGGAGCCGTCCGAGTACGACGTGTCCATCGGTAAGGAATACCGACCTGCGCGAGATATGTTCGACCGGTGCCGGGCGTTCCTGCCGGAGTGGCTCGGCCCCCTGGACCTCGACGACCCGCGTATCCAGCCGACGGTGGGACTGCGCCCCTACCGGCTGGAGAACGTGTGCGTGGCCCGCGACTACGGCTTCAACATCACTCACAACTTCGGACACGGTGGGTCCGGCTTCAGCTTCTCCTACGGCTGCGCAGAAGAAGTGGCCGATCTGGTCGAGTCCTACGCCCCGCCCGCGTTGACCTCGACCTTTCAAACAGCTGATTCGTGGCAACTGCTGCGGTGAATCCCGGCTTACTGCACGCAGAGTTGCAGGAAGGGGTCGTAGGAGGCAAGCGCGTCGCAGCCGTGTCCGGAAGAACAGAAGGGCGCTACGACAGTGCGCAGTCGGCGTGGCCGACCGTATGCGTGGCGCCCCGCCGCAGGCGGCGCGGAGGGAACGCCACGAACACTGTCGCCAGGCTACCCCAGCAGCTGGGCCGCGAACCACAGAACAGGCGTGCGGGGCACAGTGGTCGGCCAACGCTCGTCGGCGTGAGGTGTCAGCCTCCGTCGCGGGCGATGTACCGGCCGACAGCGGTCCAGACCGGCTCAGCCGCTTCTTCCGGCACGGGCTTGTCAAGTTCCTTGTATAGGAGGTGAGTTGGGGTATGCCGGTGGTGCGGGTGGTGTCTGGTTCAGGCGGTCGTGGCCATGAGTGTGGTGCCGGTGATCTGGTGCCAGATGGTGAAGCGGTTGGTCATCTCGGTGCGGTAGCCGGGGGCGGTCATCAGGTGTCGGCGGGGACGGAAGTGCGGTGAGATCCGGGAGAAGGCGGCGAGGAATCTCTGGGCGGTGCCGACGTGGCGGAAGCCCTTCATACGCCGCTCGCGCTATGGCGTCGGTCAGCGTTTCGTAGGGATCGTCGACGTGGTCGGCGAGTGCGGCCTCGAAAGCGGCGGTCTCCATGAGCTCCGGGCGGCGTCGGCGCTTGCGGTGCATGTCGATGATGCGGCGCTTGAGGATCGTCCAGGCGTAGCCCTCCAGGTTCTCCATCTGCAGCATGCGCGGCCAGCGGTCCATGACCTGGTCGAAGGTGAGGTCGACGGCTTCTTCCGCGTCGGCGTCCGAGCCGAGCTGCAGGTAGGCGTAGCGCATGTAGTCGGTGCGGCGCCGCTGGTGGAACGCCCAGTACGACATCCGCGCGGTCACGTCCCACTGGTCGATCGGCACCGCGCGCGGCGTCCCCACCGCGCCGCCGGTCTCCTCCGGACCCGTCTCGCTCACGACGCCTCCCGCTGCGGTTCAGGAGTGCGAGCGGGGGTGCGGGCGCCGGTGAGCTGGGCGATGCCGATACGGACGCCGGCCGTGAGCAGCCGGCGGCATCCGCGGATCACATCCGGGCCGAACACCCTGAGGGCAAGCGCGATTTCAACCAACCACGCTGCAGCGCTGTGCTGCACGGATCCTCCCCTGTTACCTGTTTCATTTTTGGGTGCCGCCCTCCCCTTAGGCACCAGAAGCGACAGCCGCCTCCACCCATCAAGCGCTTGGGGAAGCCGGAACGTGCAGCCGACGTCCCAAAAAATATTACGGTCAGTATCGAAACGATTGCGCCTAGTTCAATCGTTGACCATGCTGCAGTGAGCGTCGGCACCCGCACAGGAGATCGCCGACTGCCGGAGGCGGAGTCCAGGGTGGAGTGACCGCGATATCGTGGAGGGCCACTGACGACCATTCCATCCCATGATCTGGCAGGAGATCCGCGTGCCTGAGGACCCCATCGCGCAGGGCGAGATCGCCGCTCTCACCCGCCGTTTCGAGGACGTGGCGGAGCGGACGGATCGGGAGTTCGGGATCGTCAAGAGCGATCTCACGGCCCTGCGCCTGCAGGTGGGCAACCTTGATCAGAAGGTGGGCAACCTGGACGCGAAAGTGGATGACCTTGCCGGTGAGGTACGCGGCCTCACCGAGAAGATCGATCGCAACCAGGCGCAGATCGTTGAGCTGCTGACCCAGCTGATCGGGCGGAACCCGAACGCCAGCTGATCTTCCTACGGCTGCGGCCCGCGAACACCCGATGTGTTCGCGGGCCGCAGCCGTATGTGTGCAGGTCAGATGGTGGGCGCGGCACGGGCTGCCGTTCCCTCTCTGCTGCTACGGGTTGTTGTGGAGGCGGTGCTGGCGGGCGGTAACCAGCGTGCGCCATCGGGTGCGCGTGGCCTGTTCGCCATCCAGCCACTGCGGCGCCGTGTGGTCGGCGGGGAGAGGGAGGCCGGCCATGAAGGAGACGATGTCGATGTAGTAGGCGTAGTCCCCGTTCTGGGTCTGTTCGCGCAGCCGGGAGAGGGTGGCGGCGAGTGCGGCGTGGTCGTCGAGGAGAGCCTGGTGGAACGCGGCGGCGAGTTGGAGGGTGGGGGTCATGGAGGTGAGGCCGGCGATGTCGAGCTCGGTGCGCAGGGTGTGAATGCGGTCGTCGAGCGCGGGAGTGCCGGCGTCGCGGATCAGTGCGGCGATGGCCGCGTTGATCGTGGTGGCGCGCAGGTCGAGGCTGGCGAGGAGCTGGTGGGCGAGGTCGATTTCGTCGTCGGCCTGGCGGGGGTCGTAGAAGGCGACGGCGAGGGCGCGCAGGGCTTGGTTGTGTGCGGCTTCGCCGGCTTTTGCGTGCTGTTCGGCTTCGGTGCGCCCGGCGAGGTAGGCGGTGGCCGCGCGTTCCGGTTCGCCCTACAGCCACCACAGGTCGCCCAGGACGCGCTGGTGGCGTCCTTCCCATCCCAGCCTCTGTGCGGCGGCGTGCGCGGTGGGGAAGTCCCCGGCGAGCCGGGCGGCCTGGGCGAAGCCGCGCCGGGCGGCGGGGGCCAGGCGGCCGTTGCCGTCGGCGACCTGCTGGTATCCGCGGCGTGATTCCTGGCTGTGTCCGGTGTCGCGGTGGGCCTTGGCCCGGTAGTACAGGGCCATCTCCTCGAGCTCGGCGGGCAGGAGGCGGGTGTCGAGCACGGCGGTCAGCCGGTCCACGGTGCGGGCGCGGTGTCCAGCGGTCGTCGGTGGTGTCGTCGGCGCTGCGGACGGCGGAGCGAATCAGGCCGTGCAGATGGAACGGCCAGAAAGCGAAGGGGTTTTCGCGGATGAAGGGCCGCTCGGTCAGCCGCTGGGCGGGAGCCTCGTGGGTGAGGCCGGCCGCCTTGGCGGCGAGGGGGATGTCGAAGGCGTCCAGGAGGCTGACCAAGCGCAGGACGTGCCGTTCGTCGGGAGTGAGGTCGGACAGAGTGCGGGAGACCAGGGCGGGAAAGTCGTGGTCGAAGTCGGCGGGCTGCGGGGTGCGGCCGCTGCGGCGCAGTTCCAGGAACCGGGCGACCGACAGGTCGAGGTACAGCGACAGCCCATGCGCCCTGGTGGTGATCACCTGCCGGATGGGTTCGCCGATCAAGGGCTGGCCGTCGCGGGTGAGACGACGGGCGAGGTAGTCGTCGCAGTCTTCGGGGGAGAAGTCACCGATCAACACCTGCCGCGGCGCGCCGGCGCGGGCAGGGGTACGGGCGGCAGGCACTGCGGAGTGTGCGAGTCCGGGCCAGGGGGTGGGGCCGGGGTAGTCGAGCTGACACTGCAGAGCCGGATCGGCCCACTGCAGGCGGGAACGGCCAGTGATCACCCAGAAGGCACCCGGTATGAGCCACACCGTGCGCTGGATGAGCCGCTCCAGGTCGCGGCGGGTTCGATCCCCGACGTCCTCAAAGGTGTCCAGCAGAATCACCGGCGTGACGCGTTTGCCCTGGGGGAGGCGGGCGAGCTCCCAGGCCAGCAGATGCGGAGGCGTCGTCAACTTGTCGGGTTGGTGGGGTGGTTGAGGGTGCGACAGGTCGTGGTGGGGCCAGGTGGCAGCCGTGGTTCAGCCTGCCGTGGGCAGGGCGGCGACGCCGGTGATGTGGTCCCAGACGGTGAAGCGGGCGGTCATCCCGGCCCGGTACTCGGACGCGGTCATCAGGTGACGGCGCGGCCGGAAATGGGGCGAAATCTGGCTGAACGCGGCGAGGAACTTCTGGGCCGACCGAGGCGAGCGGAAGCCTTTCATGGCGCGTTCGCGCTGCCTCGTCGGCTGGTGCGAATTCTCCGCCCGGTTGTTCAGCCCCTTGTGGGAGCGGTGTTCCACCGAGCCCATCAGTTCCCGGTGAGCCGGCCCGTAGGACCGGCACTTGTCGGTCACCAGCACCCTGGGCACCCGGCACTGCTTCTTCATCAGTTTGGCCGTGAACCGCTTCGCGGCCTTCGCGTCCCGCCGGGACTGGACCAGGATGTCCAGATGGCCGTCCTGGTCCACCGCCCGCCACAGGTACTGCCGCATCCCGTTGACCTTGATGAACACCTCATCGAGATGCCATTTGTCGCCGGCCTGCGGCCGGCGACGGCGTAACGCGGCTGCGTACTCGGGTCCGAACTTCTCGCACCACTGCCGGACGGTCTCGTGGGAAACGATGATCCCGCGGGCCAGCAGCAGCTCCTCGACCTCGCGGAAGGAGAGCGGGAAGCGGGGAAGTACAGCCACACCGCGTGGGAGATGATCTCCGCCGGGAACCGGAACCCCCTGTATGTCGGCGGCGTGTCCATGAGCAGCCCCCCCGAGACGATCTCCATGAGGACCATCTCACGCCCGCCGCTAATCTGACAGCACCCGCGGGACCCCTGGCACTGGCCGACCCGAGGCTGCTGTCCCGTGTCCTCATCGGCCCCCGCCCAGTCGGAAGTCCGCGCACTACCGCCGCCTGAATCCGCGGCTACCGTGCTCCCCGAAACGTTGATCATCTCTGGAGGACGGGCGTGGAAAAGATCCAGGGCCGCGAGTTCGCCGCGAGCGCGGAGGTCAGCGGCTACGTGCTGGACGCCCGGCGGCTGCTGAACGTCTAGGGTCTGTTGCGAAAGTTGATCTTGTTGGTTGATGATCACGTCCTGTGGGACGTGGGGATCTGACGAACGGGCAGTGGGCCCGTCTTGAGCC
>NZ_JBEYEW010000103.1:0-6181 GCF_040634095.1 Streptomyces sp. NPDC007205 | reverse complement strand
TAACTCGCCCCGGAGCCGCTCCACTTCCCCCAGCCTCACAACACGAAGATGCCCACCACCAGGGGAGATCACTCGATGTAACGAAGTACTACTAGCTAGTACTGCAACGGTGCTTGCCGTGACTGATGGCCAGGTCGGTCGTTGATGTGGTTGTGGGTGGGGACCTTGCTGATGTCAGACTGTGGACGCGTGAGCTGGACGCGGCGCATGAGCGGTTTGTTCACCATTTCAGCAGGAGCCGGCATCGGCGTATATGCGGGGCTGATCGCTCCGCTGCAGCGTAAGAACGGCTGGACTGTGGCCAAGGCGGCCGGCCGTGGTGGTCCGGACCGTATCCAGCGGATGCTGAACCGGATCGAGTGGGACGCCGATGAGGTCCTCGACGTCGGCGTGAGTCGAGTATCTGGGCGACCCCGATCGGCACCGCCGCGACCTGCACCACCACGAAGACACCTTCACTCCCTAGGACATCTGGCCAATCATCACCAAACCTGGCAGAGCGGAACAACGCCGGGGCCGTGCTGGGGCGACGATGTTCCCGAGCGAATCGAGTCCCAAGAAATCGTCGCCCGACTTGTGGCGTCATAACTCACCTTCCGCAAGATCTGGTAAGGGACGCCCCATGCTGGGCGTTCTTCCCTGTAAACGGCCGTGCCGGCATTGTGCATGAGTTGGGCTGGCACGGAAGGCGGTACAGGTCGTACTCCGCGGCTGGCAATACCGCCTGGACGGCCCGGCCATTTTTGGCCGGGCCGTTCTTCCCCTCTTTGCAGAGTACGAGTCAAGCCGTACCCAGAACGACAAGGCCACCATCCTCACAGTGGGAGTAGTCGGCCCGCCCGTCGCCGAACCGGTCGCACTCCGCGAGCGTGCCGTCGAACATGACGTAGCCGGGATCGGTCCCGCAGGACGCAGCAAGCCGCGCGGGTGCACCCCGTGAGAGGTGATCGAACGTCGAACACCTCTCTCAACGGCACAGGAGCCTCGTGCGTTGCGGACATCGACGGCGTCACCCGATCAGTGGCACGCTGAAAGGGCTTTCTACGTTGTTCTGCGGGAGGCGGTGAGTCCTTCGTGGTTCACCCACACAGGGTGCCGGGCGTGCTCGAGAAAGCTGCCGCTTGTGGCTGATTGGCCACCCGGTGCCCCACGACGACTCGGCTGCCAATCAGGAATTGCGAATGATCGCTCGGGTGGGGAATCGTCAGCGAGATCGTCGGTGGAGGAACCAGCAGCACACGGCACGGAGGCGCCACATGTCAACGACGAGCCCGACCGTTCATGATCTCCGCGTGCTCGGGGGCGTCCGAAGCGCCCCGGCAGGGCCGGGGACAGCCACAGCACCTCGCCGTGAGGGTCCGTGACCACGTGCACGTTCATCCCGTGCCGACGATGCTTGGCCGAGTAGTCGGCGCGGCCGTCGCCGAGGCGGTCGCACTCGGCCAGGGTGCCGTCGAGCAGGACGAACTTGGGGTCCGCCTCGCGCGGGGCACGCAGCAGGCCGGGTGCGCGGGCGGCCAGGAGATCGGTGACCGCGGTCGTACAGGCGTGCGCGGTGCCGATGGAGATGCCGAACCCGGCGGCGATCTGCGCGAAGGGCTCGTGCTTGCGCAGGTAGACCAGAGCGGCCGGGGCACGCTGGTGCGGCGGGAGCTTGCACCGTCGGTCACCCTCGCGGGTGACGATGAGCATCGTGGCCCACTCGATGAGCGCATGGGGCAGGTCGAGTGCGGCAGGATGAGGGACCGACAGGGGTCCTGCGCCGATGGGTTGAGACTTCGAACACCTCCCTCAACGGCACGGGAGCCCTTGTGCGTTGTGGCCACGGCCCCTGTCACCCGATCGGTTGCCACACTGAAAGACCTCAGTGCATGTCGGCGCCGCTTGGCTCGCCAGGCGCTCAGCACCGGCTCGATCAAGGCCCAGCGGGCATCGGACAGGCCACTCGGATACGGACGACGTCCGGCCATGACCGGGGGATACCGCGGGTGAGATCTTGCGCCAAGACGTGCACCGCAAGAGGCGGAAGCACACACCACGCGCCGGGCGTCCTGGGATGACACGGGCGCAGGCCGTACTCCGTACCAGCCGTCACCCCCATGCGGCGCATCCGCCACATCCATTCCACCACGCCCGCCGAGACGACGACTCCCCACCGAGAAGCGCAGTAAAAAACTCTCGTCAGAGATAATAGTGACCTATTAATGGAAAGCCGCCGGATTTTCTTGATGATCCTCTCAGGGGTTTCCTCCAGAGTGCCGCACGTTGTTCTGTTGCCGAGCCGGTTTCGGCTAGGCTCATGGTGTGACGGCCGAGCAGACGTCCGCAGATCACTACAGCATCGTCGCCGTCGCGTCGTCCGCGGGCGGTATCCAAGGGCTGACTGTGCTGCTCGGGGCGCTGGGCCCCGAGCTGCCGGTACCGGTGCTGGTCGTCCAGCACCTCGACCCGCGGCACCGGACGGTGCTCGCCGAGATTCTCGCCCGCCGTACCGAGCTTCGGGTCAAGCTCGCCGAGGCGGAAGAGCGTGTGGTACCCGGCACCGTCTACATCGCCCCGCCCGACCGGCACCTCCTCGTAGATTCCGGCGGCGTTTTGACTCTGAGCTGCACCGAGCTCGTCCACTTCGTACGCCCTTCCGCCGACCTTCTTTTCGAGTCGGTCGCCGGTGCCTATGGGGCGGCGGCGATCATCTGCGTGCTCACCGGAAGCGGGAGAGACGGCGCCATGGGGGTCGAGGCCGTCAAGTCGCGCGGTGGAACGGTGATCGTCCAGGATCCGCGGACGGCACAGTTCCCGGGGATGCCGCAGGCGGCAGTAGATACCGGCGTGGTGGACTTCGTGCTACCTCTTGAGGAGATCGCCGCCGTCGTGCGCGGACTTGTCGAGGCCAAGAGGCAGTGATGCGCTGATGAGCGAACCGCAGGGCGTAGGGGACAACGAGGCGCTGGAGGAGCTGCTCGGCTTCATCCGGGAGGCCCGTGGCTTCGACTTCACCGGCTACAAGCGCTCCACGCTGGGCCGGCGCATCCACAAGCGGATGACCGACGTCGGCATCCGCTCCTACCTGGACTACCAGGATCTCCTGGAGACCAACGCGGACGAGTTCGGCGCCCTCTTCAACACGATCCTGATCAACGTCACCTCCTTCTTCCGTGACCCGGAGGCATGGGCCTTCCTCCAGCACGAGGTTGTCCCCGAGCTGCTCGCGGCCTTGGCGCCGGATCAGGAGATCAGGGTATGGAGCGCGGGCTGTTCCAGCGGCGAGGAGGCGTTCTCGCTGGTCGTCATGTTCGCGGAGGCGCTCGGTGTCGAGGAGTGCCTGCGTCGGGTCAAGATCTATGCCACGGATGTCGACGAGGAGGCGTTGCGCGAGGCTCGGTCGGGGCTGTATCCGCCGAAGTCCCTGGAACTGCTCTCCGCGGATCTACGGGAGAAGTACTTCGAGCAGAACGGCGCGCAATTCAGCTTCCGCCCCGACCTGCGGCGCCGGGTGATCTTCGGGCGGCACGACATCACCCGGGACGCCCCGATCTCCCGTCTCGACCTGCTTGTTTGCCGCAACACCCTGATGTATTTCAATGTTGAGGCCCAGACACAGATCGTCGACCGCTTCCACTTCGCCCTGCGCCCGAGCGGTTTCCTCTTCCTCGGCAAGGCCGAGATGCTGCTGAACGACGCCGAGCGGTTCGCGGTCGTGAACATGCGCCAGCGCGTCTTCAGACGGCGGGTTGGCGACACCGTAGTGCCGTACCAACCGGCCCCCTTGAAGATCAGATCAGGCGCAGGCATCGAGCTGCACTCGGTCGCGCGCACCCGTCAACTGCGTGACCTGGTTCTCGACGCCGGTCCGGCTCCGTCGATCGCCCTGGACGGCGACGGAACCGTCATGGTGGTGAACAGTCAGACGAGGATTCAGTTCGGCCTGACGGCGACCGATATCGGCCGTCCCTTCCAGGACCTGGAGATCTCTTATCGCCCGGTCGAACTCCGCTCCCTGATCGACCAGTCCACGCACGAGCGTCGGACCTTGCGCGTCAACCGGGTCGAGCGCAGGGTGGGGGAGGACGTCCAGTACTTCGACATCCTCATCCAGCCGCTCTCCTGGCCCAGCGGCCTGCACGCCGGCACCATGATCTCCTTTACCGACGTCACTGTCGCCACGCAGCTGAAGGCAGAGGTGAAGAGGATCCGGGAGGACTTGGAGACGGCATACGAGGAATTGCAGTCCACAAACGAGGAGTTGGAAACCACCAACGAGGAACTCCAGTCCAGCATTGAGGAACTGGAGACGACGAACGAGGAATTGCAGTCCACAAACGAGGAGTTGGAAACCACCAACGAAGAGCTCCAGTCGGGCAACGAAGAACTGGAGACGATGAACGAAGAGATGCGTATCCGCACCGACGAACTGGACGAGGCCCGGGCCTTCCTGGAAGCGGTTCTGACGAGCATCGCGGCGGGTGTGGTGGTGCTGGACAAGGATCTGAAGGTCAGGAGCTGGAACCGGGGAGCCGTCGACCTGTGGGGACTGCGTGCCGACGAGGTGTTGGAAGAGCCCTTCTTCGAGCTGGACTTCGGTCTGCCCACCGATGCGCTGCTGCCCGTCGTGCAACGGTGCCTGGAGACCCGCAAGCGCTCCGGCCCGATCCCTGTTGAGGCCCTGAGCCGCATCGGCCGGTCCATCACCTGCGACGTGTTCTTCTCCCCGTTCGACGGGCACAACGGCGGTGTCGTCCTTATGATGGAAGAGAGCCGAAGCGACGCTCCGGAATGACAGCGCGGCGTAATCTTGGACGCATGGATCCGCAGAGGCGCGAGGAAGACCTCAGTCTGGCAGCGGTGGCACGGCGCCGTGCAGTTCTGGCGCGTGAGCGCGCGGACCGGGCGGAGGCCGCCGCCGAACGGCACGAACTCTTGGCAAAGGAACCCGGACGTGAGTTCCACGCCCACCTCGCACAGACACACCGCAGAACAGCCGCGTGCCACCGTGCCTCGGCTCAGCTCCAGGAGAACTTCGCCCGCCGCGCGGCGCAATGGGACCAGAGCTGCGGCACCCGACCGCGGTTCATGACCGGTGTCGCCGAGGCGTGCGGCACGAGCAGCGCAGCAGTCACCTTGGTCGACGCCGGCCAGAACCAGCTCGCGATCGCCGTGTCCGACGAACAGTCCCGGGCGGCCCAGGAACTGGAGTTCGTGCTCGGCAACGGGCCGACCCGTGACGCGGCTGCGGCACGCCGCCCGCTCCATGTGTCCGGACGGGCAATAGCGGCACGCTGGCCCGGCTACGGGGCCGGCCTCGCTTCCCTGGGCATCGCCTCGGTGGCCGCCCTACCACTCCCGTCGCAGGACAGTTGCATGGGGGTGCTGACGGTCTTCGATCCACAGCCCGGACCCGGCGGGCCCGCCGACCTCGCCGAGGTCGCCGCGGCCCTCACCCCCATCGTGCTCCTCGGCCCCGACGCCGACGCGGGCCTTTATGGCGAAATCGACATCCGCGCGACCGTCCTGCACGCGGCGGCCATGCTTTCCGCACAGCTCAGTCGCCCCGCCGACGACGCGCTGGCGCTCATCAAGGCCCGGGCGTTCGCCGAGGAAGTACCGATCGAGACAGTCGCCCGGCAGATCGTGCACGGAGACCTGAAACTCGACTGAGGAAGAGGTGCTGTGACGCCCGAACAGCGGCTGGCCGGTGGGTTCACAGGGCATTGTCACGTCGTTCGTGATCTGGATGGCTGAGGGCGTCAGGCTGTGGTGGGTGCCGGTGACGGTGTTGTGCTCAGACCGTGACCGGCATCTCGCTGCAGTCGTCGACCTGGTGCTGCATGCCCCGGTTGCAGTCCCCCGACGCGGCGATGAGTGTCCACCTGAGCACTCCGGTCGGCGCCGCCGTCGTCGCCGTCAGCCTCTCCAACTCTCCGTATCCCGCTTCGAGACACGAACTTATCTCGGAAGTATCGGCCCCGAGCGGCAAGAGCGCGCCGCCAACGCGCTGCGCGCAGTCCTCGATTTGTAATCCGCGCCGACCCTCACCTGTTGGGCAGTGATCACCACCAGGTGCCGGGTTTCCGCTACCTGAGTGAGCACCAGGAGGCTTTTCAATTTGGCCACCGATCGGGTGACGAGGCCGGTCGAGTAACGGGCGAGGCCCTCGGACTGTTGAGCGAGATGTCTGAAGTCT
>NZ_JBEYEW010000102.1:0-6317 GCF_040634095.1 Streptomyces sp. NPDC007205 | reverse complement strand
CCGAAAACACCACAGCCACAAGCTCATTGACATCTCGCACACCACACCAACGGCGCCCGTCACCCTTGGTTACCACCGATTACGGGCCAGAGCCAAAATCAAAGCAGACCCACTAGAACGGTGGCTGTCTCAATCCCTTGATGCGGAGCGGACCGGCGGCGGGGTTCGCAGAGGCCCAGTCGACCGTGAAGCTCCCCTCGTTGCCGTCGGATAAGCGCAGAGTGAGCTCGTCGCTCTCCTGCAACGGACGGAGGTCGACGCGAGGGTCGTCAGACACTAGGATGCCGAACCACCTGTCAGAGGGCTGCGTGTAGTGCTTCCAGAGCTTGGCGTGGACCGGGATCACGACGGATCCGGCGATGATGATCGATTTCCCATTGTATGCATAAGCTGCCATGCTCTCATTCTGTAAGCTCCTTATCCCTTTTCTCTGGTTTTCCCGTTACGAACGGGCCAAAGCCCAGGTGAATGCGCCCACTGCGGCGAACGATTCCGCACCCGCCTCGACGGTCGTTCGCTTCCGCGGGACTGGCCACAACCTCGACACCATGTCGGCCGGTATCGTCAGGAGTGCTGCCCGCGGCATCTCTGCTCTGGCGCTGCGGGCAGCTTGGGCCGCCCGGGTCAGCCCTCCTGAGCAGATGGGAGACCCGCGGACTTCGGTTCCCTGGCGGGCACCGACGACAGGCTCGCCGCGTTCCCCGTCTTCAACCGCAGTGGACACCGAAGCTTCGCCCCAATCGCCGTTTTGCACCTTGGCGAGAGCGGAGACCGACAAGTCAGCCCTGACTTTCCCCTCGTAGCGTAGAGGCCGTGGCTGCAGGGCGGTTGAGAGTTCATGGCGAGGATGAGACGGAAGTTCGATGCGGATTTCCGTGAGGGGGCTGTGTGGATCGTCACCGAGGCCGGTAAGCCGATCGCGCAGGTCGCGAAGGATCTCGGGTTCAATGAGCATTTTCCAACATCACGTTGAGGCGAGGTGAAGGACGAGGACGGCCTTCACGATGTCGGTGACGCGGTTGGTGCTGCAGCGGAGTTTGCGAGTAGGCGTCAGCCCTTCAGGACCGCCATGGCCTGTTCGCCGACGCAGCGGATCTTGGCGTGGGTGGTGTTGTACGGGCGCTGCCACCGCTTGAGGTGGCGTCCGCGGAACGGGACGCGAACGGGGCGGCCTGCACCCTGGTACGCCTTGTCGGCGTAGGTGGTGAGTCCGGCCGCGGCGAGCGCATCCAGAATGCCGTGCTCACGTGCCGCGGTCAGATCGTGAGTGGCGCCTGGGAGCGCGGGTGAGGCCCACAGCAGGCGGCCGAAGGGATCGGTGAGGACCTGCACGTTCATGCCGTGGTCTTTCTTCTTGCTGGGGTAGTACGGGCGGTCGGCGGCGATCCGGTCGATCGGCAGCACGGTGCCGTCCAGGATCAGATACGCCTTCTTCCGCGCCGTTGCTATCGCCTCGTCGAGCGTCGGCGCGAGCTCGGCCAGTACCTTGATGGCCTCACGGACATAGCGATAGACGGTCGCGATCCCGATGCCGAACCCGGCGGCGAGCTGGGCGTAGGTGTCACCGCAGCGCAGGTGCGCCAGGACGAGAAGGGCCTGACGGCCGGCGGCCAGCCGTCGCCATCGTGTACCAATCTCCCAGCGGTGGACGGCCAGTTGGCAGGCCAGATGCCGCAGGTGCGCGGTGGACAGATCGATCGCCGACGGATAGACAAGCACGTGAAGCTCCTGGTGGTGCACGGTGGATCTTGGTCGTGACACCGTCTACCAGGACCTTCACCACGTTGCAGAGCCGACCAACTTGCGGACGGCATCGCCAGGCTGGAGTAGGCTCAATGAGACCACGCTGGCCGGTTGGGTGTCGCGCGCCCAGCGGGGCCGGGCTGGTGGGTGGGAGCGAGGAATTCGCGCGGCTGCGGCGGGGGAACGCCCAGCTGAAGAAGGACGACACGGAGCTGGCTATGGAGCGTGACCTGCTCAAACGCTGCATGGTTTTGTGGGTGAAGTGGCTGTGGCGGACCCGGCGGTGCTCGTCGGGGTGATCAGCGGCCAGAAGACCGTGCACAACGTTCGAGGCGCGAGGCCAGGCGGGCTGGACTGCACACCGTCGCCGAGATCACGGCCGAACTCGGTCCGCAGGGCCGCAAGCCGCCGCGCCGACGCCGCTAGCTCACCCACCCCGGCCAGTGGAAAGCCGCTCCTGGCCTGGTGCGACGCAAGTTCGAGGCCACCGCACCAACGCGCTGCGGTGGGGCGGCATGACGGCGATCGACACCGGCGAGGTCAAGCTCTGCCTCACCAGCGCCCACGACGCCTCCTCCCACCGCGCCCTGGGCTACGCGACGGGCGAACGGCACGATGCCGCGCTGGTCAGCGCCGCCCTGCACAACACACCCGTGAGGCACTCCAGCATCTGTGCGGCCGCTGGAGTGCGGCGCAGTCCATGGGGCACACCGGATCGGCGCTGGACAACGCCGCCGCGTCGTTCCCCTCCGCCCCCGAAATCGAGTACGTGCACCGGCACACGTTCCGTACGCGGGCCGAGGCCCGGCTGAACACCGCCACATGGATCGCGGACTTCTGCAACGCCAAACGCCGCCACAGCGCGGCCGGCGGGAAGCCACCCGCCGAGTTCGAACGGATCATCCAGGAAGCGCGAGCCCAGACCGATCAGGAAGGCCGATGCGCATAAGCAACGTCTCCACAAAAACCGGGGATTGACAGACCCGTGTGGCGACAAACCACCATCAACAGGAAGTCAGAGGAGAACTGACATTGCCCTGGTCGGGCTGCATGCGCAACACGCGGCCGATGAATGGGTCGGGCCAGGCGTGGGCCGCGTGCGGCGACCTGGCCGCGCCTGTTCGGCGTCCAGGCCGAACGCCCTGGAGCCGACCGGCGAGACCCTCGTGTAGGAAGGTGCCGGCCGGTACCTTCGTTGCGCTGAACGGCCGGGGGATAGCATCCCTCGGCCGTGGCATGCGTCAGCTCGTAGTGCTGGTCGCATCCTGCTGTGGGCGGTGATGAAGTGTGTTCCACATCGTAAGCACGTCCGCGGGATCCAGTTCGATCCAGAAGCCGTGCCCGATGACCTTCGAGACAAGGTCGGCTTGCCGCTTCCGCAAATGGGAGACACGCCTGGCGCTCTCCCTTTCTTCCCTCGTGTCTCCCCTGACGTCCCCCACCGCAAG
The DNA here is from genome assembly GCF_040634095.1 of Streptomyces sp. NPDC007205. Taxonomy (NCBI): domain Bacteria; kingdom Bacillati; phylum Actinomycetota; class Actinomycetes; order Kitasatosporales; family Streptomycetaceae; genus Streptomyces; species Streptomyces sp. NPDC007205. The sequence continues at coordinate 3,126 of NZ_JBEYEW010000102.1, read as the reverse complement.
GCCCGCCATGATGTCTTTCAACTGCTCCTGCACTCGGGTCAGATCATCACGGGCGGCGACCAAGTCTCGGGGAAGGCCGGAGCGGGCCGCCTCCGAGACGTACGTCAGGGGGCTCGCCGAGCCCGTGGGTTGCTCGATCACATCAGGCACCTCTGTTCGTTGCGGCGACATTCCCTCGGGTCCCTCCTGCACTTCTCGTGCGTTGTCCCTTCCCATTGGCCTACCACCGCAGCTGCATCGCTGCTCGTCACGAAGGTGAAGAGAGGGCCGATCATGGTCAGAGATCACGCAAAGTTCGACGCTTCGTCCCCGGATTACAAGGTGTTCACCGACTCGCCTGCCCGGTTTGGCGATTGCCAATCCTCCTCGGCAGGCCAACCCACCCGTGATGCCAAGGTGGCGAAATGAGGAAATGTTGGATGCAGTAAGGGAAGTTGGAAGATTAAGGTTGCGTATCGACGAAGTGTGCAGGATGTGCGCTGGTTGCGTCGGTCGGGGGGGAGCTGCGTGTTCAGCTGAGGAGCCGTGTCCGGACCAGGAGTTCACGGGCGTCGGGGTGGCCATGGAGCGGTTGAAGCTTCACTCGCAAGGTCTGCAGGTGGCGCGCGTGGCGCGGGCGGATTGGAGGACGGCGGAGGCGGAGAGGAAGCGTTGCCAGTGAACCAGGGCTTCTTCGAGGTGCCCGGCGTTCCAGTGGGCCTCGGCGAGGCAGGCACGGGTGAGGGTGGCAGCGCCGTATACGGCTTCGTTGCGTAGTCGTAAGGATGGTTCAGAGCGTTCACGGACCCGAGGCGCGGTGAATGGCCCGGGAGGCCCGTCAGTGAACCCCTTTCATCCTGCGTCTGGAGGGTCGTATGGCCTGGTAAACGGGGTGGTGACGTGGTGAAGCCCCTCGTCGTTGGTTGGTGATCTCACTCAACACGACCATCCGCCGGGGGGCTTCGTTGGTTCCGTATCCTTCCATGCTCGACATCCCGTATGAGCGTCTCAGAGGCGACCGCCTGGCGGTACGTGGACGAAACCCTCGAGGTCCCGGCCTCCGAGGCACCCGGCCTGCATCAAGCCCTCGTCGGTCCGGGCGACGACGACTTCATGATCGTCGACGGGACGGCACCCTGATCCTCCACCGACCGCGTCAAAGCCGACGAGCCGCACTCCCCGATGAAGCATCACAAGCACGGCCGAACGTCCAGCTCATCACACGTGGCGACGGCACACCCCTATGGATCTCCCGGGCAACACCGGGCCGCACCCATGACCTGACCGCCACCCGCGCCCACGGCATCATCCAAGCCCGCCTCACCCAGCAGACCCTCATCCTCGACATTCTGCGTGTGCGAGGGGATCCAGGGCGGTGCGGCGGTCGTAGTGGGCCAGTGGCACACCGCGTAGTGGGCGTGCGTATAGGCCTGGACCGCGGGTGGAGCGCCGTCGGCATAGGAGGCGGCCTGTTCGCTAGGGCGTGGGACGCTGGAGTGTGACGGCCCAGCTCGTGGGCTGCACGGCCATGGCGCGCGGGGCGATGGCTAGGGTGGCGGAATCGACGGCATCGGCGGCGAACCGGGCGGCCATAGTCCGAGCTCAAGTTGCCCAGCAGCAAGCTCAGCTAAGCGACTGACGGCAGCGCATGGCGCGGACTTCGCTCTCGTGCCGCGGAGTTCAGGACGGGGAGCACGTACTGCTTGAGGAATCCGGCCAGGGCAGCCCTCACCGGCTTCCCGCCGTACCTCTCCGCGGCCATGTGGAGCAGAAGCGCCATGGCCTGCATACGATCGGCGTCCGTCCGTCCCGCTCGGCATGAGGGGGGGCTCGATGTGGGCTCGCCGACTGCGGACGAGGCGTGACTCGTTCAGGTATTGCCATGTCGGCGGGGCTGTAATCGCCTGTTCCCAGCCGTGACTGACGGGCGTGGTCGAGCTCAGCGCGAGTCAGTTGGGACAGTTTGCGCAGCCTCCCAGGCTGCCACTTCCGCCTGGCCGGCCGTACAGCGAATGTAGCGTTCCTTATGGACGGGCAAGGCCGCAGGACGCGGCATTCTATGACCATGATGGGCGTATTCAAAGCGAGGCGGGAATGAAAAACGTGGGACCCCTCGCGAAATTCGGTAGGGCCGGTCAGGGCCGTAGAGGCGGGCCGTGACAGTGACACCGGGATGCAGTCGGTCGACAGGCTGCCGGTTCACGATGTCCATGAGAGGTTCGGTCCTGGTGTCAGCCGGAGTTCCGAGCGGGTCGGGGGCGCCGACTGTCCATATGGAAGCAACTTGCCTCGCGTGTCTGGCATACGGGACAGGTACCTTTCCAGCGGCTGAGCGGTCCGTGCGCTTGAAAGGGCTGCATGGGATGCGGCATATCGGCTTGCCAGAAGGTGACCTTGACAGCGGAACGCTCCCGCCATGTGTTGGGCCCGTCGCCCACGGGGAGAGACGACGGGTCCAACGGCCTTGGCGGCACCGTGAGCATGCTGCCGCCAAAGGGTTAGGGGTCAGGGGCAGCGACCACCGCCAAGCCTCCGCTGTCCCGGTCCTCAACCGCAAATAAGAGTGAAAACGCGCCCTATCATGACGCCGGCGCAGCCTCAGCCGGGAGTAACAGCCAAGCTAAGCCCGCGCGTCGCCCGCCGTGCCCGGGATGAGTTCGTGTCATCTCGATCTGGTGTTGCAGACCCGCTGGTCATCAGCGCTTCCCGGAGTGCCGGCGGCGGCCCCGGTTGCGGGGGCCCACGACGGCGGGAGCGGCGTCGTGGGAGTCGTCGTCGGCGGCCTGGGCGCGCTTGGCCAGGACCCGCTTGGTGAGGGCCTTCATCGCCGGCTCGCGCTCCTTGAGGTCGGCGACGAGCGGTGTGGCGATGAAGATCGACGAGTAGGCACCGGCCGCGAGGCCGACGAACAGCGACAGCGAGATGTCGTTCAGAGTGCCGGCGCCGAGGAAGCCACCGCCGATGAACAGCAGGCCCGCGACCGGGAGCAGGGCGACGACCGTGGTGTTGATGGAACGGACCAGGGTGCCGTTGATCGACCGGTTGGCGATGCCGCTGTAGGTGAAGCGGGTCTGCTTGGTGATGTCCTTCGTCTGCTCCTTGAGGCTGTCGAAGACGACGACCGTGTCGTAGAGCGAGTAACCGAGG
>NZ_JBEYEW010000101.1:4694-6606 GCF_040634095.1 Streptomyces sp. NPDC007205 | reverse complement strand
CCGCCGAAGTTCGACAAGACCGATTACAAGCAGCGGCATGCGGTCGAGTGCGGGATCAACCGGCTCAAGCGCCACCGGGCCGTGGCCACGAGGTATGACAAGCTCGCCGTCCGCTACGAAGCGACCGTGCTGGTCGCAGCCATCAACGAGTGGCTATGACCAGCACTTTCACAACACGCCCTAGCGGTGCCTCCACTCGTGCCTCTACAGTGGCGGTATGCCGAAGATTTCTGTGGACCTCGATCAAGACGAGCTGGACCGCCTGAACGAGTACGCCAAGACCAAGGGCGTCTCGACACGCTCGCTCGCTCGCACAGTGCTCGTGGCCGAGGCGAATCGGGCCGCCTTCATAAACGCTGCCCGCACCGCCTATTCCGTGGCTCTGGCCGCTGTCGAAGATGCCCCTGAAGGTCTTCGTTGAGCCCGATCGTCTACGTGGACCCCGGATGGCTGCTGACCATCCAGTCCGAGGCCGCGCCGGCCAACGTGGACATCACCGACTGGGGAGCCCTGCACTGGACGGGCTCCGCCCACAGATATGAGCAGATCGCGGGCTCCCCGTACTACGAGGAGCCGGAGGTTCGCGGGGCGACGTTCCTCTACCTCGGGCTGACGCTGAAGCCGTTCGCTGACTACAACCTGGTCATCGGCTGGTCGGCCTCGCAGGCGTACATGCAGCTCTCCGGGCTTCCTGTCGCCCCGGAGCCCAAGGCACTGTGGGCCCTGGCCGGAGAAATCCGCGCCGGAGAGGCAGGGCTACGGGACACCGCAGCAGCCATCCGCTCGTGGCGCGCCGAGCCCGAAGCCTGACCGGCCCCGGCGTGCACCGCCGGGACCGCCATAGGTCAGCTACCGCCTGACTTCCACCACGTGCGTCTTCTCGCGAAGCAGCGCGAGCACCGCATGGGATCCTGGACCAGCCGAATCTGCAGGTGATTGACACTGCTGAGGCGGATCTGGGCGGGGACGACGACGAGGCCGACGAGTGCGAAGCTGCCTTCCCCGGCGACGAAGAAGTCCTGCCGGAGGAAGAGGAGTTCTACGCCGAGATCATGGGCAGCCGGTGAGCCGGGCGGAGGAAGCCGGTGTTTTCGAGGGAGACGACCGGCAGTACTCGCCCACCCGGCTGGAGGGCTGGCTGGAATTCGCGAACAGCCCCGGGCGAAGCCAGCCCGAGAGGCTCTCTCACTCGCAGCTGGCGGCCCTATCCGGCCCCGCCGACCATCCCGCACGCCCCGTGCGCACCGCGTGCCTCACCGAGGACGGACGCGGCCACACCCCCACCGTCGCCCTGCGGCCCGGGGAGCAGGTGCAGATCGACACCACCCGCCTGGACGTCCTGGCACTGTTCGACGACGGGACCCTCGGCCGGCCCGAGATGACCATCGCGGTGGACGTCGCCACCAGGGCGATCCTGGCCGCCGTACTGTGCCCGGGCGGCACGCAGGCCGTGGACGCGGCCCTGCTGCTGGCCGAGATGGCCGTCCCCCACCCGGCCCGGCACACCTGGCCGGACGCCCTGCACTTCACCCACACCCAATGCCCGCCCACAAGCGGCTGCTGACCCTGGACGAACGCCTCAAGAAGGCGGCCGCCCGCCCGGTCGTGGTACCTGAGACGATCGTCGTCGACCGCGGCAAAGTCTTCCTGTCCAGGACGTTCACCGCCGCCTGCGAGACCCTCGGCATCAGTGTGCAGCCCGCCCCGCCGTTCGCTCCCACCCCCACTCCTCAACTTGATAACGCCCTTGGGCGCGTTACCGGTTTCCCAGGCGCTGCACGACTACCGCCGCTTCCGATCTTCGGCCTGCTGTTCCTGTCGGCGTTGCTGGTCGGCCTTCCGCTGGTCCTCCACCTGCTGTTCCTGTCGGCGTTGCTGGTCGGCCTTCCGCTGGTCCTCCACCTGCTGTTCC
>NZ_JBEYEW010000101.1:0-4596 GCF_040634095.1 Streptomyces sp. NPDC007205 | reverse complement strand
CCTGTCGGCGTTGCTGGTCGGCCTTCCGCTGGTCCTCCACCTGCTGTTCCTGTCGGCGTTGCTGGTCGGCCTTCCGCTGGTCCTCGACCTGCTGTTCCTGTCGGCGTTGCTGGTCGGCCTTCCGCTGGTCCTCGACCTGCTGTTCATCAGCCGCCGGCTTCGGCTCTCCCACCGGCTTCTGCCTGGATACGTCCCCACCCATCGCCTTAGGCGCATCGTCCGGCTTGGTGGCCGGGTCAGCCCGCGTCTCATGTTCCGCGCGGCGCAAATAGCTCAAAGGGTCCTTGATGTCCTGCCAGGCGCCGTTTGTCAAACCGTAGCCCATAAAGTTGACGTAACCCTTGGGAGAGGATCCAGCCTTGAGGGGGCGCCAATTACCATCAGTGGTCTGAGCATAAAATTGCGTTCGATCATACTGGTCACGCCCTCCCTTCTTGGGGTCCGGCGTGGGCTTGAGCGTGGGATCTGGCGCGTCTTGTGTGGCCGACCCGTACTTCTTCTCCCAATTCGTGCGCGGTATGTATGAATTGGTCTTCGGATCATAACCGAACCACCCGTCACTTCTGAGGTATGGCGTTGACCCATATTTGGCAGACCATTCTGCATACGGCACCCATGATTGGCTCTTCGGGTCCCAGCCGCGCTCGTTTCCGAATTCAAGGCGCGGCCAGCGCGGGTTATCGGGCTTCGGGTTTCCGAGAAGGCCTCCGTTTAAATGATTTGCCATAACGGCCTCGTCAGAGGTGGGGCGAACGGACGGTTTATTACCCAGCCATGCGAGCATGATTTCTTCAGGGCGCCCATTGACAGAGTGGTTCAGGTGGAGGGCGTGACCGAACTCGTGCTCGACTACCGAGATCACCTGCTCGTCTCTAAAGCCAGCAAGTACATTATCAAGCTTTGCATTGAGGCAGCCATGCAGCGCGGGCCCTGAACAACCGATATAAGGCGCTCTGCCGAGCACCTTACCCGCATTGTACCCGAGATTGTCCATCTGGAACTGGAAGCCGACCTGTTCTCCCGGCCTGGCCTCTCGGAAGAGGTTGGGATTATTCATGTTGGTGGCCCAGACGTCCAGGGCCTTCCTTATATTGCCCACAACGTGAGCAGGTACATTCCGGGCTGCACCCCATACGATAGTGCTACCGCCGGGCCTTTTGATGGTGAGCGGAATGTGAAGGTATGCATTCAAAGGGGTCTGGTTGATGTCGGCTGAGCTGGCGGTGGCCTCTGCCAGCTGTAGGCCGCCGGTTATGGCTAAGGTAGCGACCATCACAGAGAGGATGCTCTTGTTTTTTAGGTAGCCGTTTATTCTTCCCGCCCGCTCCTCCAGGCGGTGCCGAGCGTGTCGCTTCCTCGAAATTTTCATGCTTTCCTATCTCATTGCCCATTTTGCCTCATGTCGGTAACACCGGATGTCGATTTGGGTCGGTTACATTCCGGTGAGTGCACTTTTGGCAAAGATTGTAGGACCGGAGTCGCGTTTACGCTGGTCCGGCCGAGGTCTCGCTCCGCCCGCCAGAAAGCAGGCGCACAGCAAGCGACAGCATGTCAAAAGGTCCTCACGTCTCTCGATTTCCTACCGAAATGACATCCAGTCAGAAGCGGCGCCGCTGGAGAATAGACCAAGGTGACCTTATTCGTAGTCCACCATCTCAGTCTCGGTTGCCTGGCCACGCTGCGCTATATCGACAATCCCCATATTTGCTACGGAGTCTGTGTGCAGAATTCACACTTCCGGATCAGATCGGTCAACTCGCCCGAGTAGGGCGAGCGGGCGATTCCGGTTGCGGGCGTTGTGTCGTAGGCCGGCGGCAATGTTGGTCGTGCCGGCCAGCCGCAGGGCGCGGACACGATCTCGTTACGCCGCGGGGAGCTTGCTGGTAGCGCAGGCGTCTCCGGTGACCTTCCCCCGCTGTGCGGCAGGTGCTGATCAGCAGGTCAGGGTGGGTCGACGGGGTTTCAGGTTCGCTCGTTCGGCTGTTGCCTGGTCGGAGTAGTGAGACTTTGCCGGTGGCCGGCGAGGGCTTCGTGGGGGCGGATGTGGTTGAAGACGTGCCGGTAGTGCTCGGCCTCGCGGGCGAGCGTGCCGAGGTCCTCGATCTCCAGGCGGTAGAGGTGCTCGTACTTCAGCGAGCCGAAGGCCCTCTCGCGGACTCCGTTCTGGCCGGGGCTCTTGGCCCGGGTGCGGATGTGCAGCAGCTCGGGCCTGGAGGCGATGAACCGGGCGAACGCGGCGCCTTTGAACGCGCCGCCGTTATCGGTGACCAGCTTGCTCCTTCGGATCCCACCCGTCTCGCTGCTGACGGGCAGCAGATCGGCCAGCGGACGGCCGCCGAGGCGTTCGGCCTCGGCGATCGCGGTCTTGACCGCCTCGATCGCGTCGGTGCCGGTGCAGGACGGGCTGATGTGCCAGCCGTGCTCGTACCTGGTGAAGTAGTCCGTCACGCCCGCCAGGCGCCAGATACCGCCTCCCTGGGTCTCGTACTCGGAGAAGTCGAGCTGCCACACCTCGTTCGGCCTGGTGGACGCCTCGGCGAAGGCGGCCTTGCGGGCCCTGGCTACTGACCTCGGCTCTTCAAGGTGACGCGAGAATGTCGAGGGTCAGGCCGGTACCCGCTATGAAGCCGTCGAGAGTGTCGGGCCGGTACTGAAGTCGCTTGAGCCGGTTGCGTACGAGGGCTTCGATTCGGTCCAGGCGACCACGGCGAGATTGGCCAGACTGCGCTTGACGTGCGCCCACACCCCCTCGACCGGGTTGAGGTCGGGCGAGTACGCGGGCAACAGGAACACCGTCAGCCATTCACGTTCGGCGATCAGCTCGTCGTCAGCTGAACGACGTCGCCTACGTGCGGAACGATCCCGCGCTTGGTCAGCATCCAGGCCGTCTTGAGCACACCCTTGTCGGTGGGACCGACATCGATGATGAGGTGCTTGAAACCCCTCGCCATGAGGTCGGTTACCTGCTTTGCCATGGCCGGGCCCGTGTAGCCAACGACAGTCACCAGAGGCGGCCCCACCTCGCCTGTGATGGCCGGGGCCTGCCCCTGGCCGTCCTCGTCACGCCGGGCAACGTCAACGACTCCACCGCCTTCGACGCGGTCCTGGACGCGGTGACGCTGACGCTCCTGCTTCTCAGCGCGCTGACGATCAGCCTTCTCCTGACGCTTCTTCGCCTCGTCCTCCTTGGCCTTCCGGTCGGTGTCCTGGCGTGGGTTAACCAGGCCTTTCCGACGTCAGATGAGAATGGGCGCAGGAGGCGACGACAGTTACACAACGTCACGAACTGACACCCATGCAGCCGCACCGCAGTGAACTTGAGAGGCCAAGGTCAACGCTTCACAAGCGCACAAAGTCGCAGTGTATGCCCGTGATTGCTGCCCCGCACTACTTCCCAAAGCCTTTCCCAGGCGGTTTCCTGAGGTGTCGGGGTGGATGCGCCAACGGCATTCCGTGCCTCCTACCGGAAGGACCGGAACACGGCCCTAGGTGATTCATGTTGTCATCAGCGCACGACACTCCCGACATCGTCACAGCCCCTCGGGCGCTTCCCGGCATCGGTCACGTATTGCCCCTTGTTCGTGATCCGCTGGGTTTTCTCAGCTCTTTGCCCGCACACGGCGACCTTGTGCGCCTGCGGCTCGGTGCCACCGAAGTTGTTCTGGTGTGTGACCCCGGCCTGGCGTGGGACGTATTGCGCAACGACCGCGTGTTCGACAAGGAAGGCCCTACGTATGAGGTGGCCCGGCAGGCTCTGCGTAACGGCATTGCCACGTGTCCGCACCGTGATCACCGCCGTCATCGGCGTCTCTGCCAGCCAGCGTTCCACCCCGACCGGTTTCCTGGTTACGAAGAGATCATGTCCCGACACATCGGCGACGTGGTCACCACCTGGAAGGCCGGGCAGATCCTCCATGTCCCCGCCGAGATCCGGAAAATCACTTCACGCAGTGCGATCGATACGATGTTCCACTCCGCTGTCCCCTCTCCTACGGCCGATCTGATCACCCACGACGTGGTCACCCTTTTAAAGGGCCTTTATTGGCGTTCGGTGATGCCGCCGCTGTTCTGCCGGATGCCCACTCCAGGAAACCGCCGTTTCTTCCAGGCCCGTGACCATCTGCGGCGCGTCGTCGAGAACGTCATCAACGAGCGCCGCGCGGAAGGAAAGGATCGTGGGGACCTGCTGTCGGCGCTGCTCGCGGTCTACCTCGGCGGCGAGGAAGACGACCTTGAGATCCGCGACCACATTATGACGTTCTTCGTCGGTGGTACGGAAAGTTCCTCCGTCACCCTGTCCTGGGCGCTTTATTTCCTCGCCCGTCATCCTCGCATCCGTGCCCGGCTGCAGGAGGAAGTCGACGCCGTCGTCGGGGACAACCTCACGGCTGTCACCAGTCATCTGCCGTACCTTGACCTAACCCAGCGTGTATTGACGGAGACGATGCGCATCTATCCCCCCGGATGGCTGTTCAGCCGTGTCGTCACGGCTGATACGCGCCTAGGGCGTGTTGTGAAAGTGCTGGTCATAGCCACTCGTTGATGGCTGCGACCAGCACGGTCGCTTCGTAGCGGACGGCGAGCTTGTCGTACCTC
>NZ_JBEYEW010000100.1:0-6700 GCF_040634095.1 Streptomyces sp. NPDC007205 | reverse complement strand
GACGAGAAGGGGCAGTCCGTTCGCGTCCGACAGGATGTGCATCTTGGAACCCGGCTTGCCCCGGTCCACGGGGCTCGGACCTGTGTGTTCGCCCCTTTTTTAGCCCTGACGTGGGCGGTGTCGAGGACGACGCGGGTGATGTCGATGAGGCCAGCGTCGTCGAGCCGGTGCAGCACCGCTTCGTGCAGGCGGCCCCAGACACCGGCTCTCGACCAGATCAAGAACCGGCGGTGAGCTGTCGACTTGGATATGCCGAAGCATGGCGGCAGTTGGCGCCAAGCGCAGCCGCTGACCAGGACGTAGATCATGGCAGCGAACAGTGTCTCATCAGGTGTGTCCTGCGTTCCGCCGCCCTGCGGCCGTACCCTCGACGGCGGGATCAGCGGCTTCGCGATCTCCCACAGCCCGTCCGGGACAATCCAACTCCACGTGCCCTGCCCCATGACCAGGTCAACGACGCCTCACCACATAGGACACGGTCTAAGCTTGCGTTTTAACATCTGCCTCGATCATTTTTCGGCTGGTCGAGGTAGATAAGAGAGCCCGCACGGAGTTGAGTGTCAGCCCTCAATCTTCATGCGACACACCGAGGTCATGGCGCATAGCGGTTCTCATAGCTCGGAGCATCTCCCAGACCTCGTACTGGGCCTGTACTGCGGTCTCCATCGTTTCGCCTGGTTCGGGGGCACCCCGTTCAAGGCGCTTGACCTGGCCGTAGACCTTGTTCAGGGCTTGGTTGACGACACTCGCTCGCCTGAGTACTTCTTCTGGGGCGATCATCTGTGCTTCGGAATATCGATCGCGGTGCGCGTTCTTCGCCCCCTCGAGTGCGTCACTGTCGGCCTCCTCCACGCCGCGTTCCCTCATGACGTGCAGGTGGCGGTTGAGTGCGGTGGTGAACTGCCGAGCATCCCGGTTGAGTTGCACGTAGCAGGTGCGCCGCAGCGAACGGTTCTCGCGGACCTCCTCATGGTCTCGAACGAGCTCTATCTCCAGGCGCTTCGCTCGTTCGGAGCCGCGCTGGGTGAGTAGCGCTCCTCCCAGGGTTCCTGCGACGCCTGCCACAGCGATGATCACTGAGCTGAGATCCACCGACGTACCCCGTGAAATCCATCGGCCTCGTGCCCGCTGCACATGGCCCAGGCCGTCAAGTTTGCCGCTCCTTGGTGCGACGGGGTTTGGTGCCCTTCTTTTGGTGGGCGGGGCGGCTGTACGCCTCGCCGGTGGCGAGGACTCTGCCTACGTCATGCCGGGTGGCCGGGCGGCGGTTCTTCGAACCCGGCGGTCGGCCAGGCCCGGGACGAGACGGTTTCGGTGCACTGGCCGGGGAGCCGGTCTTCGTGCACAGGTTCCTGAACCCCCGGCGGACCCGGGCCGGCGTGAGCTTGTTCGGCGGGGCCGGTTTCTCCCAGGGGCGCCGGAGATCGGTGGCCAGCGGACGGGCGAGCCGGAGCTGGGCATAGGCGGCGATCACGAGCCAGGTCCACCGGTCGGCCGCTTCCGAGCTGCGGAGCCGAGGCTTGGTCCAGCCGAGGGTCTGCTTGAACAGGCGGAATGTGTGCTCGATGTCGAAACGGCGGAGGAAGGACTGCCAGCAGCGGTCGACGTCTGCTTCGGTGGCGCTGGTGCGCGACCACCACAGCCAGACGGGCTTGTTGACTCCGCCGCTGGGCAGCTTCTCCACGGCCAGGCGGATGACGGTGCCCTCGATGATGGGCAGCGGCCCGTCGTGGTCGAGCCATGCGGCCCGGCGGGTCAGCCGCGGGTGCAGCCGGTCCCACGCCTGCGCGGTCGCCTTCCCGTAGAGCCGGGTGTCCGTGACGGTCACGGCCTCCTCGGTGCCCCAGGTTGCGGGGTCGCCGAAGACGAACTCGCCGCCGTGCTTGGGCGGCCGGCCGCCCTTGGGGTTGGCCAGGTGGAACTCTTCGCGGGAGGGGGTCGGACGCCGCATCACCCGGTCCGAACGGAGTCGGCCGAGGATCTCGACGGGCAGGTCACCCAGCAGGTGGGCGATGCGAGGAGCGTCGTATCCCGCGTCCAGCACGACCAGGGCCTCCGGGTCACCCGGCCGCCACTGGCCGGCGGCGACCAGGCGCTCGATGACCTCGCGGATCTGCACTGTGGTCACCGCGGCGACGTCGGCGCCGGGCTCCAGACGGACCGCGTCCAGCACTGCCGTCCACGAGTTGCGGCCGGTCTCCAGGGCGGTCACCACCGAGTACAGCCAGCCGGGCATCATCTGATGCTTGCCCTCGCCCCGGCCGAACGTGTGGCAAAAGGTCCGGTCAGCACACGTGTTGGCGTCCGGGCGCAGCCACGGCGAGACATCCACCGCCAGCACGAGCCGACCATCCGCCGCCCTCGGCAACGGCACCCCGGCCAGGGCCCGACGCAGCCGGGCGACGTCGATCCGGCCTTGGTTGAGTCCGCCGTACAGGGCTCCGTGCCCACGGCGGTGTTCAGGCGCGAGTGCAAGATCGACCAGCGTCCGCACCGGCCCGTCCGTGCACAGCAGCGCGTCGCATAACTCGAACAATGCGTCGCCCCGCGCGGTCAGACACGCATACAGCTCCGACCGGAAGTGTGACACTTCCGCGAACGCATCTCGCAGGACGGCCTGATGCACCAAACTCACGACCACGGCCTTCGTGTTGATCCACTCTGTGACGGAGCACAGGATCAGGCGGAGGCCGCCTACACGTCCGCCGAACTGCGAAAACACTGATCAAGTGCGAGCCGCGTTCGATGCCGGTCGTTAAATGACAAGCTAAGTGCCTGTTTCCGAACCCGGGCGGTGCGGGGACGGCTCAACCATCACGCTGCGTGACGCTCGTTCGGCTGAAGGCGGCGTGTGGCTCTCGGAACCCGTTGCATGTGCAGGATGGCGGCATGTCAGCCCGCCTGCGCTGTGACGACGCCTGGTTCCTCCTTGGTGATCAGCGGATCGCCATGGAGGTTGACCTGGGCCTATTCCTCCCGGACACGGGCTTGTGGGGCGGCGTCCTGCGCCACGTTCCGGTAGGGCTGGCGGATGCCATGAGAGACGCTGAGGCTCGCTTGCGTTTGCCGACCGGCCAGGAGCGTCGGATCCGCCCTCTTGCCATGCCCAACGATGAAACGTCTGTGCCCTTCATCGGTGAAGGAACGGTACCGTTCTGAAAGTACTGCTGCTCGGGGGGACGTGGTGACGCAGCCGTGTCGTTGCTGGGGCAGGGTGCGTTGATCGGGTGACACGCCGGCGTGGTCGTGTCGGCGGTTCGCCTCGTGCCTGCCCGGCCATTCCGGCCCGGCAGCCTCATGACGTCTCAGCGCAGCGTGCGGCGGTGCCGGCCGGAGCGCCGCAGGTGCACGCCCAGGAACACCAGGGCTGCGATGAACACCACGATGCCGATGACCAGCAGGTAGAACAGCCCTTTGGCGACGGCGCCGATGATGCCCAGCACGATCGCGGCGATGACGAGGATCAGGAAGAGCGTCATGGTGTAAGGCACCTCCTCGATGGCCGGTCAGCGGCGGGCGAGCTGCCGCTCACCGTTCGCGCCGGGCTGGTAGGGCAGGCCGTAGTGCGCGAAGATCGCGGCCTCGTCCTCGGCGGGCAGGACGTCGTCCATGCCGATCGCCGGGCACTTCTTCACCAGCGACCGGTCGTAGTCGACCTTGACGTAGCCCGGCCCCGCGATCGCGCCGTTCAATGGGACGAAGACCAGGTGGCGGCGGGTGGGCAGCCCGACCTGGACGGTGGCCATGGCGGGCTCGTCGGTGCTGGTGTCCACGTAGACGGACTCCAGCACGCCGATCTTGTGACCGCCCACATCGACGACGTCGTGGGTCCGCCACTCCCGGATATCCGCGATCTGGATCATCTCAGGTCCCCATTCGTGCGGTCAGGTGCCCGTAGCCGGTGCACTTCTCAGCCTGCCCCGCAAAGCCCGCCCACACCAGCCTGGACACCCCGCCGGGCCTCCCCGGGCGGCCAGCCATGACGGTTCCCCCGGTGACGCGCCGCAGACGGCATTGGGGACCAGCGGTACAGCCGTTGGCGCTAAGCACTTGATCATGGGTGTCTAGCACAGGCGACCGGCCTTGTTCGGGGGGGCGCCGGAAGAGCCTCGATCACTGGTGGGGGTGGCTACCGTCCGCCGCATGCCGGTGGAATTTCTGACTGATGAGCAGGCTGAGGCGAGGATCCATCAAGGGCGGCTGCGGCTGTGACGGCAGGAGAGGCGCAGCCCGAAAAGGGCGCGGTGGACCGGTCGGAAGGATTCGGTGAGCGGCTGCTGGGGGTGCTGCTGGACCAGGCCCACGAGATGCCACCGCATCTGATCGCCCCGCTGATCGTGGAAGTGGTGGGCCGGGTCGGGGGCCGTGACGTCTCGGTCCTCCTGCAGGACTACGAACCACTGATGCTGGTGCCGCTGCCGGGTAGGCGGCTGACCGTCGGCGAGCGCGCGCCGATTGATGGCTCCCCCGCCGGCACGGCCTTCCGGAGCGGAACCCCGGTCGAGGTGCCGCAGGCAGACGGCGTGCGGATCTACCTGCCGTTGCTGGACGGCAGCGACCAGGTGGGGGTGCTGGCGCTCACCCTGGACACCGTCGACGACGACCGGCGGCTGCTGCACCGACTGGCCGGCCTGGCCGCCCCCATGCTGGTCACCAAGAACGACTACACCGACCAGTTCTTCCAGACCCGACGGCGCGAGCCGATGAGCGTGGCCGCGGAGATCCAGTGGTCCCTGCTGCCCCCGCTGTCGATGTCCACCCCGCAGGTCGCGGTGGCCGGCATCCTCGAACCCGCCTACGAGGTCGCCGGCGACAGCTTCGACTACGCCCTCAACGACGACATCCTGCACGTCGCCGCGGTCGATGCGATGGGCCACGGCCTGGAAGCCGCCACCATGGCGACCGTCGCCATCGGCGCCTACCGGCACGCCCGACGCACCGACGTCGGGCTGTCCGGGATCTACGCGTTCATGGACCGGGCCATCGCCGGGCAGTTCGGGTCCGAGCACTTCGTCACCGCACAGATGATGCGCCTGAACGTTGCGACAGGCCACCTGCAACGGGTCAACGCCGGCCACCCCGCGCCGCTGCTGATTCGCAACCACCAGGTCGTCCGGCAACTGCACAGCCCCACCACCTTGCCGGTCGGCTTCGGCGGCGACGAGCCCCAGCTCAGCGAGCAGACGCTCCAGGTCGGCGACCGGGTGCTGTGACACCGATGGCCTGATCGAGGAGCACGATGTCCGCGGCGAGCAGTTCGGCGAGGAGCAACTCATCGCCTGGGTGAACCGCATCGAGCACGCCGAGGAAGGGGTTCGGGCGGCGGTGCGCTCTCTCTCCCGCACCCTGATCCGGGAGCGGGGCGGGATCACCAGCGACGACGCGACCCTCTTCCTGATCGAGTGGCGCGGCGGTGCCGCCGACCACATTGCCACCCTGGAATGAGCCGATACCGCCCGACTGGTGGTGCGGCCGTTGGCGGTGACTCTTGCATGTCACGCGAGAAAATCGCGAGGGATCTATCGTCAAGGTATGAGCGTGTTCATCAAGCTGGTGGAGAACCGGCCCCCCAAGGAATACGCGGAGCTGGCGGCTGCAGATATCTCCTACGACGACATCACCGAAGGTGAGTCGCCTGCCACGTACGAGTACGACCTGCTGCCGAGCGGCGCATTGCGGATCCTCAGGGTGACCAAAGGCGAAGCCGCTGTCGTCGAATCGATCTACGCTCCCGGACTCTGGTTCCGTGTCCAGGGTCAGTGGCGCGGTAATGCGGAATAGCAAGCGCTCTGCCGGCGGCCGGGCGCTGCCGGCAGCTGGGCCCGGCCGTCGGTGCTTGAGGTCCGAGCAGAATGTGCTCATGCTTCGCGTCAGCCGACGGAGTCACGTCGGAAACTACCTGCAGGTGTAGCCTGGATTGTGGGTTGCGCACTCTCACGTGTTGCGCCTGAAAGGACGGCCCCGGCGGTTTCACCGGGGCCGTTTCGGGGATCACGCAGAGCGTGCTGGCGCGGTCACACGGGCGCCATGGCCGCCCTCGGAGTCCCAGACCGCTTCTCGGGCCTGATCGGCTTCTATCACGATCCGTTGGAATTCGGCCCTCTCCAGCAGATCACTCGCTGTGTGGCTGCGCAGCGGACCGGTAGCCGCGGTCATCAGCCAGGCGGCGATGGCCGGATCCGTCTGCGGCGGAATCACCAGCAGGTCCCAGCGGCCGACGGTGTAGGCAGCAACAGCTTGTGGGGGTCTTGCTCGGCCTTGAACCAGCCGACGCTCACCACATGCCCATCAACGGGCACCTTCCGTGGGATGACCGGCCACAGGGTCGGGTTCACCGTGACATGCGTGATGCGCCCCCAAAGGGGATCCAGCACCGCTGTCAACGCAGGAAGTTCCGCCGCCAGGTCGCGGGAGCGGGGCCACCAGGCACCGTCCAGAAGAGCACCAGGGGTGTCCGTTGAGGCGAGCGCAAGACGCAGCGGCAGCGAAAAGGTCCGCTCCTCGACCGCCGGCGTATACAGAATGGTCGCGGTCATGACGCGGACCTGTCCCCGTGCCAGTGTACACCGGCCCGGGGTTGTGAATCGCCGAGAACGACAGGAGCTTTAGACCGTGTCCTATGTGGTGAGGCGAACGAGTCGTTTGTAGCAGCACAGGGCGGCGGCGAGACCGAGAAAGGCGAGGTAGTTCCTGGGGTTTC
>NZ_JBEYEW010000099.1:0-6701 GCF_040634095.1 Streptomyces sp. NPDC007205 | reverse complement strand
TCAAAAGGAGCATGTACAACCGGGCGTCCTTCCGGCTCCTCCGGATCCGGATACTCACTCGACCATGAGTTTCACGGAACTGCGGCCAGAACCGTTCTCAGAGGTGGGCCCGTGGTGGCGCAGGTCAGCGTTTGACGCGGTTCCGGACGGCCAGGACTGCCAGGCCCAGCAGGACAGGTTCGGCCACGCGGGAGGCCATCTCGATGTAGGTGCCGCTGGTGGTCAGGTCCTGGCCGGAGGAGCGGAACACTACCGAGTTGAGGGTCACGTTTAGGGACTTCTCGAAACGCTTGCCGGTGAACCTGTCCCCGGTGGGGTTCTGCGGGTCGGTCTTGTTGATTTCGAAAGTGACCTTGCCTCCGCCGGGCGGCACAGTGCCGGCCACATTCTGCTTCGGGGAGTCGTTCGGAAGGCCGAAGCCCATCAGCAGCACGATGGTGACGAGCATGGCGGCAGCGAGCCAGCCCAGGGCGCGCAATGCGCGCAGGCCGTAACCGGAGAGCAGCCAGTACCCCCACAACAGGAAGCGTTCGCTGGGCGGGGTTCCGGTGCGGTCGTGACGGCGCATCTCCATCTCGCCGTAGTAAAAGTCGGCGGCACCTGGCTCGTTCTTGCCGTCCTCGAACGCCTTTCGCAGTTGCCGGTAGAGCGCGGCCACATCTTCCGGGTCGGGGGTGAAGTGGGGGTCGGGGTGATGCGGCCCGATGCGCCAGTGACGGGGGGAGGGGTCTTCGTACGAGGCCGGATCGGGCTGGTCGGCGTTTCGCGCGCGCCAGTGGTGCTCCTCGGCCAAGGTACGTCGGCGGGTCCAGCGGGAGAGCCGTATGGGCCGTTGGAGGCTGGTGGGGGTGAGGGCGAAGACGCAACGGCCTTCCAGGCGGAGCTGGTCGAGGTGGAAGGCCCCGGAGAACAGGCAATCGCTCAGATCGACGTCGGTCAGGACCAGGTGCATAGCATCCACCCCGCGCACCGAGGTCACCCGCACCCCGCTCCCGGCACCTTCCAGGAGGCTCTCATCGGCCACCGTGTCCATGACCTCGAAGGGGGCGGGATGAGTGGTGACCGCCACGGGTGAAGACAAAACCGCATCGCTGAGATCCACAAGCGCGTAGCGCAAACGCAGGGCAGCTGTCGACTCCCACCGGGTCCTGGCACACCAGATCCGACGCGCCGCGATCTCCAACGTCACCGGCACCTCGAACACCGCACCGGATAGATCAACCTCCCTCGCGCACAGCACCGGCCCGAAGTGTGGCATCGCCGCAAACCGTGTCCCGGAGAAGCCAGCGTTGTGGGAGAACTGCGCCCCGTAGAACCAGACGTCACCGGAGAAGTGGGTCATGCGGAAGCTGGCCTCGCCGGTGAACCGCGCCATGTAGAACCGGGCGTCGCCCGAGAACCTAGCTGCGTTGTACGAGGTGTAGCCAGAGAACTGCGCGACGTAAAACCTGGCCTCGCCGGAGAACTGCACCTCGTCGAACTCGGCGTCGTCGGAGATCTGCACCTCGTCGAACAAGGCGTCACCGGAAAACTGCGCCCTATGAAACCCGGCGTCGCCCAAGAACCGCGCCTCGACGAAATCGGCGTCGCCGAAGAACTCCGCCCTGTGGAACGAGGCGGTCCCGGAGAACTGTGCCTCCCGGAACGAGGCGTCGCCGTAGAACTGCGCCTCCTGGAACGCGGAGGCCCCGAAGTGGGGTTTTCCGATCGTGGGGTCGTGGAGAGCACGGAGAAGGGCTTCGAGGAGCGGTTCGGTGAACGGTGTGCCACGGTGATCGATGTCGGTACCGGGGGCCAGACCATCAAGGTAGGTGTCCCGATCGATCTCGGTTAGATGGGCCAGACATGCGCCGTTACCAGGAACCGGGACGCCGCGGCAGCCGACCGGGTCCTCCGCGTCAGCGCCATGGCCGCAGCACTGCCACGCAGACGGTGGGGGCGGTACAGGGTTCGGGTGAGCCATGCCTAGAAGACGATCAGGAACGGTCGGGCAGTTGCTCAGACCGCCCACTTCGCAGGTCCCCACTGAATGTGCTCCCCGGTGGATCACGGTGTGCTCGCCCAGCGGCTTTGAGTGAGCGACTTCTGAGCTCTCCCCCGCGGCCTGCGGGACCCGCGCCGCGGCGAAGCGCCCTGGCAGCCGCGAGGCCGGACCGGTCAACACCGCGATGTGCCGATCCCGCTCGCCACGACGGTTCAGCCGCGCCCGCGTCGTTTGCTGCGCCGCGCCCTTGAGTAGGGTCAGGCGCCGGCGGGCCAGACCCGGGGCGAAGCGACGATCGCGGCGGCAGGGCAGGCGGGGGCGACCGTTGTCTGCCGCTGGGGCGGCCGACGGCTACTGGTCGGGGTGGACGGCTTGGACGCCGGTGCCGGCGTATGCCTTGGGGGTCAGGGTGAGCAGGTACCGCCCGGCGGGGTGGGCGGCGGAGGGGCGGGCGGCGTGGATGGCATGGACGGCGGCCCAGGAGTGCCCGAACCGCAGCAGTTCGGTGGCGGTGACTGCGGCGTCGGTGTCGAACGCCTCGATCCGGATGAACCGCAAGCCCTTGATGTAACCGAGCAGGCCCGGCCGTTCGGCGTCGCCGGCCGTCAGGGAGAGCACCGGCGCGTACAGGTCACCGAGTCCGCCGGAGGCCTGGACGTAGAAGGCGGCGACCGCCTCGTTGAACGGGTCCTTCGGGTCGAACAGCGCCGCGGCGGTCGTGTGGTCCAAGACGACCGCGATCGCCGCCACTACGCGGCCGCCCGCGGGGTGTGCGAGGCGCCGCCAAGACGCTCCAGCAGGGCCTTCGCCTTCGCCTCAGCCTCCGGGCTCGGCGCGTGGCCGAGGGCGGAGGCGAGCTCGGCGCGGGCGAGCTCGGCCCGCTCGGCGTACTCGGCCTGCGTCGGAGTGCCCTGCGCGAGGTCCTCTACCAGGCTGCGGATGGTGGTGCCGTGCTCGGCGGCCAGCTGGGCGAGCCGGTCCCGCGCGGCCGTGCTCACCTTGATGCTCGTCTCGTCTGCTGCCATATCCCTCACTCTAGCGCGCCCCTCTACTGCAGGTAGAGGAAACGTACGGCGGCATGCTCCGGGAGCCCCGCGACCGGCCCTCGCCCACGTCTTGTTCCGGAGAGGGCACGCAGTCAGTACGCGAGATGTGCGCTTGAGGTACGGGCTAGCTGATGCCCGGCGCCGGGGGACGGGGCCCATGCACGACAGCCGCATCATGCCCGTGCCGTGCTGGCACGCTAGGGAGGAGGTCCGGGTCGCGCTCGGCCTGGGCGCTCGGCAGTGAATGGCCAGGTCAGGCTCGCGCCACCCATGGATCTCTGCGCCGACCGGGAAGCAGGCACCGCTGCAGCCGGACCCGCGTGCTGGCCGTGTGCCCGGCCCGTACGGCGAGGAATATGGACGGAGGGCTCCCGTTCCGTGTAACCCCCGAGCCGGGACGGGAGCCCCTGCCGCAGGTGGCCTACCTGAGTTGGGTGGCCCACGGCAACATGCTGTCCATGAGGGATCAGCGAGCTGAAGAATTCGCCCGGTGCGCCGTCGTGCTGGCCGCGGAGTTGCGCGAGACACGGCATGACGGTGCGGTAGCCGCCGACCCCAAGGACCCTTTCGCCGCTCCTGCCTCGACAGGCGATGACCCTTTCGCTCCGTTTATGGCGGGCCGGGAGGGCGTCTTCGACCAGGCGCTGTCCAACGGGCTGGCTGCGATCGTCGCTTCCGAGTGGCCGGGCAAGGAGGTGGACCGCAAGGGACGGGTCCTGTCGGCCAGCGCGCTGCTCAGGGTGATCGAGGAACACATCCCGGCCACGGACGGCATCGTCTGCGTGCCTGTCGTCTGCGTGCCTGACGAGCATCCGATGCCGGACATCCTCCAGGGCGACATGGATTCGCTCTTCCAGGCGCCTCGTCTCTCGTCACACACCCGGATTGATGTGCGCACGCTCCAGAACGGGATCGAGGCCAGTCAGGCGGCCCGCCACGGCCGCGGCGCAGGAGCTCTGCAGCATCGCCACATCGAGGCCCTGCTGGCCCTCGACGGCCACAGGAGCCTTGGAGTGATGGGAGAGGAGCAGCAGGACCGGATCCAGCAGATCGCGCAGGCAGAGGACGCGGCTTCCCAGAAACGAGCTGCCGAGTACCTCGAACGGATCGGGGAGGAGGAAGCCACCCGGCGCGCCGAGAACGTGGCCAACCCCAACGCCTACCACCCGAAGCACAACCCGGATGGACACGACCTCGACACCTGCCCCGTCTGCGGGCACGAGACGTTTTGCGTGGAGGGCCTCGATCCTGTCTTCGGCCGGGTCGGGTACGGACAGTGCCTGGTGTGCACCTACACGCGCACCCCGGGCGCCGCAGAGGACGAGGCATTCACCGAACAACTCCGGTCGATCATGGGCGACGAGTGATGCCTTCCGGCGCCCAGAGCCGTGGCCTTCGGCGGCCAGCCCGTCCCCCAGAGTCCGCGCCTCGGCGTGGGCGCGCCGCCTCTGAGGGCGGGCAGGGATGGTTCGAGCCGGTGAGCGGCCGGGGCAGGACGGGCGATGTGGTCGTCGTGGGCCCGTCGTCAGGTGAGGGCGTTGCGGAGGTAGGCGGGCAGTGCCTGGCGGACGGCCGGGTTGGTCGGCGGTGATGACGACGTGGCCTTCGCGGTCGGTGCGGACGTCGACGCGGAACGTTTCGCCCTGGCTGTCCCGGCCGGCGAGGTAGGCGGCGAGTACGGTCCGGCCCAGCTTGGCGGGGTCCGCACTGGTGGTCGCTCGGCCGAGGTCTTTGCAGATCCACACGTCGCTGAACCGTTCGTGCATCAGGATCTCCCACCGCACGCAAGCGGGCTTGTCGTCGCATAACACACCCGCGATCATGCCGCCACCATCCTGGCTCCCGTACCGCTACCTGCGAGTACTGGCCAGAAAGCGCGGCTCCCGCACCGAGGACGAGGACGGCTGGAACTTGCCACGCCCGCCCGTCACCGGCGCGCCTCGGCCTAGCGCATCAAAACGGCTACCTCGCGCGGCCCTTGCGTTCTACCGTTGTTGGGCATGAGCACGCAGGCCTTCCGGGGCGCCTACCTTCTGCCGCTGTTCCACGCGATCGAGCAGGCCCGCGGTGATGGCGCTTACCGGCAGCTGCCTGCACCCGATCCGGCCAGCAGCCTGGCCACCGACGACGCCCCGCTGGGCCCGTACGCTGGCGCGCACCTGATTCGCAGCTCCTACACCGCCGGCCTGGCCCACACCGACGCGCTGCGCCGCCTGACGGCGGCCGGGGAGGTCGACCCGACCAGCCCCTGGACGCTACTGCGCGGCGCCCTGGAGAACTTCGCCACCGCCCTGTGGCTCCTCGACGGCCCGGGCCGGGCCGAGCGCCGGCGCCGCGCGCTGTCGCTGTGGGACGAGGACATGCGCAACCGCCAGCAGCACGAGACGGACACCGGCCACCAGCCCTCCGGCGGCGGTATGAGCGGCGCGCAGCGCCGCGCCGAGGTACAGGGCATTGCCGGCCGTCTCGGCCTGCCCCCGCTCACCAGACCCGGGACCCACCAGATCGTGCTTGCTGCCGCGCCCACCGCCGGCCTGACCGCGGTCAGGGTGGGCGCAGCCTGGCGGGCGGCCTCCGGGTTCGCGCACGGCCGCTACTGGCCCAACCTGCGCGCCTCTCAGCCGCGTGCGGCCATACCGGGAGCCGACGGAGTCCACACCGTCGCCCTCGTCATCGACGAGGACCAGCACCGGCCGCTGGCCGAGTACTGTCACACCATGCTCAACCGACTGCAGGAGCACTACGCCGCGCGTGCCCGGGCCCGCTGACCGCACTCCGACTGGCCCGGCCCGCCGGAGGGGAAAACGTAGGACCGCTGGGCGATGGCCGAGTGCTGCGCATCGGCAGGAGAGCAGGGGAGGGGGGAGATGTCTGGCAACGCAGAGACCAACGTGCGTATCGCACCCAGCGCCCTCGATGCCTTGACGCGGGTCATGGCCCGGCGCGGGACGTCGCGGGATGCGACGATCCGCGAATTGCTCACCGAGCACGTTGCCGCGCAGGAACAGGGGCAGCCCGAGGACCGGATCACCCACGTCTCGACCGTGCTGCGCTACCCGCGGCCGCCGCGCTGGCGAGGCGACCCCAGACACGACGTCCCTTTGCGGGTCCGGGCACCTGCCAGCCTGCTGCAGCGGGCCCGGGCCGTCTCCCTGCAACTGCCCGGACAGCACCCGCGCGCCCACCGGGACTACCAGGGCCGCCTGCTCACGGATGCGGTGACAACAGCCATCGCCCAGGCCGAACCCTTCACCGACACCTTCCTCACCGATCTGCTCCCGCTCGTGCGGCATGGCGCCGCACTCGGCCTGTGGCGGCTGGTGGTGGCCGCGACCAGCACCGCACCGGAGAAGGCCCTGCTGGAGAAAGCGGAGGCCGTACGAGCCGGCTACCGACGGACCGACATCCTGCTGAAGCCCGACGAACAGCACCTCCTGCGTGTCGCGGAGGTCCTGGACCAGGACGAGGCATGGCATGCGGCGAAGCGATTCCGGATAGCAACCGCCGCAGCCCGACGCTTCCTCACCGGCCCTCGCGCCGAGGCCGCCGAACAGGCCCTGTACGAGCAGGGCGAGGCCTGGAGCCTTTTCAACGGTGAGCCTGCAGGGTGAGGATGGCCTTTGTGGTTGACGTGAGTGCGTTCGGGCTGAGTCTGGCCTTGCGGAGGATCC
>NZ_JBEYEW010000098.1:0-6870 GCF_040634095.1 Streptomyces sp. NPDC007205 | reverse complement strand
GGCTCAAGACGGGCCCACTGCCCGTTCGTCAGATCCCCACGTCCCACAGGACGTGATCATCAACCAACAAGATCAACTTTCGCAACAGACCCTAGCCACAACTCCCCTGCTGCGATGACGCGCCGCGTCTAGGGCCTACCTATCTCCCGTTCGCGGGCCGACAGCTCTCAGCCAGGGACCGTCGCGGCAGCTTCATACGGCGCCAGCCACCTCAACGAGCTGATGTCTTGAAGGCTCACGGAACCCAAGAGGCCAGCGCGCCGACCTCCCTATTGCGTTCCAGTCCACGTGCCAAAGCTCTTGGGGTAGCCGGACCCGTCGAAGTGGTCGAAGTGAGGGCCTACCGCATGGGGGCATGGAGGATGATCGGGTCATGCCCAAGAAGCCGCCGTCTCCGACCTACGTCGACCAGCTGCTATCCGAACTCACTGAAATCGAGGACTCCTACGCCTCCATCCTGGAGAACTCCCAGGGTACGGGCGAGGCAGATGGACCCAAGGGACGTTCAGGTCTTCGGTCATCCGTGGGCCTGGGTGTCGAGCACTCCTGAGGTTGAGGCCCGCCGGATGGAACTCCTGCGGCAGGTACGTGACTGGGCGCCGCGGTTCCGGCTCCTCTTCGGTCACCCCACGCCAGCCGTGCAGCGCAACTTGGACGACGGGATCCGGCTGCTGGAGGACTGGCTGGTCCGCGAGAGCCGGGTGAAGAACCGCGCGCCCAAGGACCTCCCCGGAACGGCGACGCGTCTGCGAGAGACTGTGACCGCACTGCGTGGGCTCGTTGAGCTGCTGCCGCAGGACGATTGGCCGGTGCGGCTGGTCGTCGACACGAACGCCTTGATGGACGACCCTGACGTCACGGTGTACCAGGGTGCCGTCGGCAGCCCGCGCTACATGGTGCACCTACTGCCCGTCGTACTGCGTGAGATCCACGACCTCAAGCGCAGCCACAGCCGCCCGGAACGCCGTGAGGCCGCGAAGAAGGCCGACCGAAGGCTGAAGGCGATGCGCGACAACGGAGACGTCCGCAAGGGCGCACGCGTCGCGGGTGACGTCTACGCCGTGCTTTTGGCGTCGGCGCCGGCCTTGATGTAGGTGTCGGCGGTGGCGGCAAAAGTGACGGTGGTGCCGTCGGTGCGGGTAATGACGAGCGCGGGCTGCCCTGAGCCGGCGCTGCGCGAGTGGAAGACCGCTGTGGACGGCTCCTTGCGACGAGCCATCAGGAAGAACGCCGCATTCCCGGAGGCGTAGGAGCGGGTCAGCGCGTCGGTCACATCGGCCTCGACCACCGCGTCGGCGCCGGTGACGGTGACGGTGTCCTGCAGGATCTCGCCCGTGCCGAGCGTCCAGATGTGATCTAGGACTAGATCGACCCGCCCCGGCCGTAACGCCTCCATCCGCGGACCTGGCAGCGCGCGCCCCTTGCGCTTGCGGAAGTGCTCGCGCAGATGCTTTGCCGCGCCCGCATAGTCACCCGCCTTGACCGCCCGCTCCACCGGCGCGAGCGTGGCCGCGGAAGCGCAATTGAGGCGAGCGGGCATGGACCAGCGTCGAGACGCGGCGTTCCATACGCCGAAGAAGGCGCGGTCGGCGTCCACAGCACCAGACTCAACCACAGCACCGCTGCGGAGGGGACTCTCTGCTCGGGCAGTGACCAGTGGGCCAAGCGAAGAACTCCCCAATCCGACAGCGCCAGCCCCTGTCAGAAGGCGCCGGCGGCTGAGGGAAGCCCGGTGGGTGGCGTGGTTCATGCGAACTCCTAGAGCATGGTGCGACGCGTACGGTGGGGCTTTCGGATTCACCGGGTGCGGGCCGAGCCAGCCCGGAACGTGATGGGTACGCGCCCTGCGTTCGATGAACCGGCGGAGCAGATGTGCGTATGTGAAGAGGACACCCAGTCGGCCGACATGATGATGCCGTCGGCGAGACCGCGGATTACCAAACCCGCTTCATGGTCGCCTTCCCACCGTGAGGGCGGCGGTTGCAGCGGTGAGCCAGGCGGGGTTGCAGCGGCCATGACGGACGACTCGCCCTTCAGTCCGACCTTGCGCGCCGCGCAGCCGGCCCGTGTCTCAGACCTCGCGAAATGCGGCAGCTGTCCGCTGCCTCGTGGCTGTCTAGTGGCTACGCGCGGCAACAGACGCTGTTTCCTGTATGGCAGCGCCTTGAGCGTGCGCACGTCCGGTGAATCAGTCCCGGCCATGGCCCGGGGAAGCAGCCCTGCACGTGCTCGCCGAACAGCGGGCGGCGCACGCAGCTCCGGCAGCGAACCAGCCATACCTGCTGCTGCGGCTGATCCGGTGTGCCCTGGCGATCCGGAACGCAGAGGCGAGGGCCTGATCGCTCCCAACCTGTCCGACCAGGTACAGCTGCAGCTGAAAGCGGCTGCGGTTGAGATCCTCGATCGGACCGGGATGCGGCGAGCATGCATTACTCCGCCGCCCGCCCAGTGACCGGGCAGGGTGTGTGCAGACCCTGCGGGAGTCGGCCCCATGACCACCACTCGGTGCGGCGGCTGCCGCTCGCGTGTTGGGTGACTCTGGTAGGGAACAGTCAGTGGACCTCGACCGCGCAGGCAGGCGATCATGTGCGACCGTGCGCTGCCGTTGCCATCATTGCAATCAAGGCTGCCGTCACTCCGGCTGGTACGACGGAAGGGCCGGGGACGCCCGGCCCCGGCGAGCAACGACAACGTCAAGACGGGCGAGGTGCAGGCAGCGAGTACCCCACGCTGCCGGATCCGGCGGCCGTCGTCCACGGTCGCGCGAGGGGTCGCGGCGCTTCAAGATCGTGAACACATCGGTCCGTCCCGGGCCGAGCAATGCTGGGGAGTCCTGATGAAGCTGAAAATCAGCCGGTTCTGCGTTGCCGCCCTCTCGGCGGTGGTGGCCTGTCTGCTGGCGATGCCCGCCATGGCGACGGGAGGCCTGACCTACCTCGGCAAGACCAGTGACGTGTTCACCGTCCATGACGTGGGCCGATTAGTGAACGATCCACGCAATGCCTTCTTCGTGCCTTACCACGGCAACCCGGTGGTCAGCGCGCCCAATCTGTACTCGCCCAACCCTGTGAAGGCGGACGGCGTCTGGAACATCTACTTCGGCGGCTGGCGTACCAAGGGCCAGGGCAACGACGAGATCTACCTGGCCACCACCCGCGATGACGCGCTGTCCAGCGGCTTCACCGGCGTCAAGACGGTCATCGGGCATGGCGTCTACGTGCACGTCAATGACCCGTCAGCGATCAAGCGACACTTCGGATGGGTCATGGCCATGACCACTGCCAGGTCGGGCAAGGGCGACGATCGGTGCTCGGTTCTCAGCTCCCGTGACGGCGTACGCTGGCCGCGGCTGACCGACTACAGCCACGAGGTCATCTTCCGAGACGCGCGCGTGACCAAATGCGCCCGCCCGTCACTGATCTGGAACGCGGAATACGGCAAGGGCGCAGGCCGGTGGGAGCTGTACTTCGACGGCACGGTCAATGGCGGGCCACCCTACCAGCAGCACCTGGCCGTCTCCAACGAAGCCATCCCCAGACACTTCACCCACGTGCAGCGGGTCGGCAGTTTCGTCGAAGGCGACATCCGCCGGCTGAACGGCAGGTACATCGCTGCCTACCGGAGAACCGACGCACCGAAGCCTTGGCACCTCCACTACGCCACCAGCCGGGACGGGGTCCGTTTCACCGACGCCGGTGAGCTGCTGGCGCCCGACCCACTGGCCGCCGGCGGCTACGACCGCTGCGGCGTCAACACCCCCGGCTGGGCGATCAACGAGAAGGGCCGCATCACCGCCCTGATGTACGCCGGCACCGCCAACTGCCACTTCACCGATCACAAGCTCGGCGTCGCCCTCCCACAAGCCGCGGCCATCCTTTTCACTGGCGGCATCGTGCACGTGCACCGACAGGCCACCAACGCCACCGTGCAGCGCATCGACACCCACCGGTACAAGAGAGTCAGTCGACTTCAGGTCATCGACCGGCCCCACGCAGCACCCCGCATCGATCAGGCCATCACCGGAACCCGCGGTGACGCATGGTCGGCCGGCGCTCGCACCTACACTCCTTTACCCCGTAAGGGCGCTACCGCCTCATCCTTCGCGTCGCTCGCATTTGTTGCCTCCAACACCATCGACGGCAGCTCAACAACCGCCTGGTCCTCCACTGGTGGTCCGGCGAACCGCATCGAATGGATCAGGGTCGACCTCGGCACCGCGCAACCCATCCGCCGGGTCGTCCTCACCCCTCGCAAGAAGGGTTGGGGATTCCCGGTCGACTTCACCATCCAGACCAGCCAAGAGGGAACGACGTTCACCAACGTCCGCTTCCAGCAGCACACCGGCTTCATCAACCCCGGTAACACCCGGGTATCGCTCGCCTTTACAGCCCCCGCCAAGGCCCGCTTCATCCGCGTCCTGGCCACCAAACTTGGCACGGACCCCTATGGCAACCGCTACTTCCAACTGGCAGAAGTCTCACCACAGAAGTAACAGGCCCCTCGGCTCCTCCAAGGCCCGGCCGAGCTGAGCGGACACGGCGGTCGACAATGCACGTCTCTCGTGCACAAGGGATCGGTGATGTCGCCTCCGAGAGCGGATTCGAGGACCCTCTTCGCCAGCTGCTGCAGCAGTCCGCCCCGCCGGCCCGCTTGAGCCAGCCAGCCTTGGCCCGGTCCACCGGCTGGCTGATCAACTGCTCGTCCAGCGGGTCAGGCTTCAGCCATCCCACGGTGAAACCTTTGCGAGGCAGCGAGGTCTCCAGGAGCAGAGCCTCCCTACGACGACTAGAGTAGTGCGCTTTGAACGGTGGCTCGGCGGCTCCAAGCGGCGGGTCGGCGGCCAGCTCGGGACTGTGGACGGTGCCATCGGAATGGACGATGACCGGCGGGGAATGGCCGGCCAGGGAGAATGAGCAGGTCTGGGTGATGGGGTCGAAGGCGGCGTACAGGCAGGTCGCGTAGCAGTCCTCGCCCAGGTCGCTGACCAGGTCATTGAGACGGCTGAGCAGTTCGTCCGGGGGTATGTCCAGGTCGGCGAGGGTGCGCACCGCGGTGCGCAGCTGGCCCATGGTGGCGGCTTCGGAAATGCCGTGTCCCATACTGACATCGGCTCGTCAGGGTGAGGTTCGGCCAAGTCCCTGATGGGTCTGGAGTGGTGGCCGTATCCCGGGGTGTGTGAGATATGCGGATGGGGGCGGGCTGACTGCCGCGGGACGCCGACGCCGGGAGACTGTGCGGCTGCAGGCGGCCGAGCTGTTCGAGCGGAAGGTCAAGCCATCGGAGGTCGCGCGGCAACTGAGGGTGAGTCTGAAGTGGGCCTACAGTGGCATCAGTTGTGGCGGGACGGCGGTGTGCAGGCTCTGGTCTCCCGTGGCCCGAGCGGTTCGTGGTGCCGTCTGTCCCCGTGCTGTCTTCAGAAGCTGGCCGGGTATCTGGAGCAGGGTCCGGCCGCGCACGGCTGGGTGGAGGACCAGGTGTGGACCGCGGCGAGGGTGGCCACGCTGATCGGCAGGAAGTTCCACTCTCCTACAGCGTCTCGGGGGCTACTCGATTGATGCACCGGCTGGGCTTCAGCCCGCAGGTCCCCGCGCGGCGGGTGGCCGAGCGGGACGAGCAGGCCGTCACCGTGTGGAAGGAGGCGACCTGGGCCGAGGCAAAAGAGCCCGGGCGGCCTGCGGAGGCTACATCTGTTTCGAGGACGAGGCAGGCTTCACCCGTCGGCCGCCCCAAGGACGCACCTGGGGCCGGCGCGGCCGCACCCCGGTCGTGACAGTCAGCGGGCGGCGCTCGGGGCGCCTGTCGGTGGCCGGTCTGATCGCCCTGCGGCCCGGCTCCCGGACCCGGTTGTGCCACCGCCTGCGCACCCACCCAGCGGGCAAAGGCAAGCGCCGCAGCATGGGCGAGCGGGACTTCATCGCACTGGTCGACGGCGTCCACCAGCTTGTCAAGGCGCCGTTCGTGCTGGTGTGGGACCGCCTGAACACCCATGTCTCCCGCGCCATGGGCGAACTGATCGCCGAGCGCGCATGGCTGACAGGTGTTCGTGCTGGCCGCCTACTCACCCGACCTCAACCCGGTCGAGTGGGTATCGGCGCATGTCAAACGCAGCCTGGCCAACCTCGCCGTCGTCGCCCTCGACCGGCTCGAAGCACTCGTACGCAACCGGCTCAAACGCCTTCAGTACCGGTCCCGCACCCTCGACGGCTTCATAGCCGGCACCGGCCTGACCCTCGACCACCCAGCATCACCTTGACGAGCCGAAATCAGTAACGTCACAATCCCCGAGAGTCAGGTCGCCAACAGGCCGATCTATATGGCCCTCGCGGTCCCGGCCGAGCCTTGGCCATGGCGACCTTCGTGGCGACTGCGACCTCGTCGCCGATGCCGACCCGGCGGCACGGTCGCTCGACGGTGTTCCCCTCCTTGTAGAGATCACCTGCCATGGCATGTGGGGCGGCCGCCTCGGCGGCCTGTCTTCTTCCGGTTGGCAGCCTGGTCCTTCTTCTCGGGAATGACTGCCTTGACGTTGCGTGTCCGCAGGCAAGAGCGGTATCGCTGGAAGAGTGGGCCTACACAGCGACCAGCTCCCACTTCCCAATCGGCGACCGAGTCGTCGTGGGGAGCGGGGCGGCCAAGCCTCCGGAGCCATCGACGGCAGCCAGCTAAAAGCCACACCCCCCTCCCCTGGATGCCGGGCCTTGACCCCTGATCTTGGACACACGAGACACTGAGCCTTTTCCAACCTGCCTCTGAGGTACGGCGGTTGGGCTGACAACGTGGTGAAGCCCCTGGTAGACGAGTTTTCGACCAAGAGAACCGTCTCCACCAGAGGCTTCACGTGCTTGTTTACCCGTCGGGCGTCGACGTGTC
>NZ_JBEYEW010000097.1:0-7057 GCF_040634095.1 Streptomyces sp. NPDC007205 | reverse complement strand
ACGGCACCCACCGTTCCTTTACTTGGGTTTGTTGTGAAAGTGCTGGTCATAGCCACTCGTTGATGGCTGCGACCAGCACTTTCACAACACGCCCTAGCCGGTACCGGCAAGAGTACGCCGGAGAGGAGCTAGCCTCCCCTGTCAACGGCCATTTCCTTTCGGTTCTGATACATTGGTTGTGGCCGTGTGACGTTGCGTTACGGACCACTGATCGGCTGACCGTTCGTGTGAATGCAGCGGGCTCTGGACTGCCTTCTCCAACCTGAAGTCGGTCGCGGTGGAGGAGATCACGGTGGACGACGAAGCGGTGGCCGTCGCGACGCGGGCGGTGAGTCGAGAGGCACCCTGCTCAGGGTGCGGTTGCACGTCCAGCCGTATCCACGGGCGATACCACCGACGTCTGGCCGACCTGGCGGTGACCGGACGGAAGGTCGTCAGACCTCCTGGTCCAGCGGTTCCTATGCGGCACGCCGGAGTGCGGTCGCCGGACGTTCGTCGAGCAGGTAGAAGGGCTGACCGAGAGGTTCGCGCGTCGCACACCGGTCTTGCGCCGGACGCTGGAGAAGCTCGGGCTGGCCCTGGCAGGGCGCCCAGCGGCCCGGCTGGCCGCGCACCTGTCGATACCAACCAGCGCGAACTCCTGCTCAGGCCACTGGCAAGCTCCCGGACAAGAAGCTCGGCACGGCCCTGCGGGTCCTGGGCGTGGACGACTTCGCGTTCAAGAAGGGCCACGTCTACGGGACAATCTTGATAGACGTGGAGACCGGCAAGCGCGTGGATGTGTTGCCCGACCGCACCGCGGACACGCTCATAGCCTGGCTGCGTGACCATCCCGGCGTGGAGATCGTGTGCCGGGACCAGGCCAGCGCCTACGCCGAGGCCGTGCGCACCGTCTGACTCGACGCGACACAGGTCGCAGACAGGTTCCATCTGTGGAAGAACCTGTGCGAGGCGGTCGAGAAGTGCGTGGGCGAACATCGCAAGTGTCTCGCCGAGCCTACCGAGGACACCACTGCCGACACCGCCGTCGTGAAGGCCGGCACGGCAGCCGACGACGTGCCGGAGCCCATGGAAGGGCCGCGCGCGATCAAGCGACGCGAGCGCCATGCCGCAGTACATGCCCTCTACGACAAAGGCGTGCAGATCGAAGTGATCGCCAAGATTCTGGGGCTCGACCGCAAGACCGTGCGCCGCTACGCACACGCCGCCACCCCTGACGATGCTGCCCGCGGAACCGGCTCCCCCCGCTACGGCCAAATCCGCGCCTACTCGCCGTATCTGCATCGGCGTTGGAACGAGGGCTGAACGGACGCGGCACGGCTTCATGCGGAGATCGTCGAGCTCGGCTACCGCGGTAGTCCGTCGTCACCTGCAACAGATCCGGGCCAGCGGCAAAACCCGTACCCGACAAGCCCAAAGCGCTGACCGTCCGCAAGGCCACCTGGCTGATCACTGCGCGCGCCGACAAGATCGACGAGAATAGCGCCCTCAAGCGCAAGCAGCTCTTGGCCCGCTGCCCGGAATTGGCAGCCGTCGCCGACTGCGTGCACGCCTTCGCCCAGATGATGAGCGAGCGCCGCGGCACCGACCTCGACAGCTGGCTCACTCTTGCCGAGCACACCGGTCTGAAGCCACTGCGGAGCCTGGCCCGTGGTCTACGGCAGGATTTCGATGCCGTCGCCGCCGGACTCACCCTGGAGTGGCGCTCCGGCAACGTTGAGGGCAACGTCAACAGGGTGAAGCGGATCAAGAGAGACGGGTACGGCCGGGCCGGATTAGACCTCCTCCGCCGCTAAATCCTCCTCACAGACGGAGCATCGTTACCCTTTGTGACCGGACCATAACAAGTGGATCAGAGCCGCTTGTCATGCCGCCGTCACGCTCCTGAACATCAGCGAACGCGCTCGCCTGCGCGTGGTGGAACGCGAGAACCGAGAACGCCGTATGAGGACTGAGTTCCTGGGAAAAGCGACGGCCTTCTTCGCCCAGGAATACCAGTAACGAAGAAATGCGAGTTCATCGGCGGCGAGGCCGACAACTTTCCGTGCAGCAGATTGCACCCGGGCGGGGATATCCGGGTTGGGCTTCTACCGCTTGAGATCGAGGCCATTGTCGGCCACGGCGAAGCACCGTGCGGAACTGAGGGCCGTCATCCGGGTCTTCTCTGGCTCACAGGAGACTTACGGCTACCGGCGTGTCCAGGCCGTGCTCCAGTGGGTGAAGGTGCGGGCCGGAGCGGAACTGGTCCGCTGAACGTACAGGCTGGAACTGGTCCGCGCGCTGATGCGCGAGCTCGGCCTGGTGCCATGCGGACCGCGGCCCTGGCGGGCGACCACGATCGACGACGAGGCGGCGTCGGCCATGCCGGGCCTGTTGGCCTGTGACTTCACCGCTGACACTCCCGGGCGCAAACTGGTCAGCGATATCACCACGTTAACACCTGAGCCGGGTTGCTTTCTTGCGACCGTCATCGACTGCCACACTAAAGCTGTGGTCGGCTGGGCAATGGCCGACCGCATGAAGACCTCTCTCATCTCGAATGCACTCGATATGGCGGCCCGGAATATCAACCTCGCCGAAGGCTACGTATTTTATTCCGATCGCGACTGTCACTATACGTCTCTGGAATTTCGTTGCCAGCTCCGCTCGTTGGGTATTCGAGCGTCGGTCGGCCGCACTGGTGTCTGTTGGGACAATGCGATGGCAGAATCATTTTTCGGCGCTCTCAAGAACGAACTCGCGCACCGCACTACGTTCCCAGCACGCGCACATGCCCACCGGGCGATCGTCCGCTGCATCGAGATGTTCCACAATCGAAACGCCTCCACTCCGGACTCGGCTACAAGACTCTCGCAGAAGTCCCATGCCGAGTACTAGGAGTCGCGGGCAGCGGCATAAGGAGAACCCTCACACCGCTGTCTGAGAAGCGCAGGGCCCCTCAGTTCATGATGCTGTGGATGCGGGAGAGGGTGAAAACGCGTTCGGCGTCCCGTAGGTGGCACCAGGCTTGGAGGTAGGGCGGGTCAAGTGTGAGGTGGCTGAGGGTGCGCACGGTCCGGTTGCCGGAGGTGGCGACGTACTCGACGGTGATGGGCTGGCCGGCGTCGATGGCATGGGCGAACTGGCGGATGTCGCTGTAAGGCAGGCGCTTGGCCCACCCCGCGATGATCTTCTCGGTGTCCGTGGTGGGGGGTGCTCCTGCGTCGGACGGTATGGGCTCGAGAGTCGTGGGCTGGGCAGCGAGCAGTCGGGTCGCCAAGGTGTTCGGGTCGACGGCCGTGAGCGTCTTCGTCGCGTGCGTAGCAGCGGTTGGGCCGCTGTTCCTCGCGGTGGTGCGGAGCGGAGCTGGAACGGGTGCGGTGGCCCGCCGGGGCCGGGCTTTTTCGATCCGTACCGTGCCCTGCGCGGTTTCGGTGACGGGGGCGTATCCCTCGGCCCGGAGCGCGGCGAGGGTGGTGTTGAGCGCGCTGCGGCTGATCAGCACGGTGGGCGCGAGTTGTCGCAGTCCGAGCTTGGCGAGTTTGCGGTGGGCGGTGAGTTCGGCCAGGAGAGCAGGCTCGTCGCTGTGGAGGACGCAGACAGCGGGTGCGATGCGCACGCGTCCGTGACCGCGTGCGGTGTTGGAGATCAGGTATGACAGTGGCTGAGGCAGGGGTCCGACGGCGATAGCGGTCAGGTCGGCCGTGATGGCCTCTGGGGTAGTGCCGGTGTCTAGGGCCCGGCGGATGCTGCCAGGGCTGAACCGCCATACCGATGCGGTGCCGCTGATCTCGCGGTCGGCGATAAGGTCCAGGAATGTGGCCAGCTGTGCGGTAGGTGTGCCAGTGACGATGGCGGTGAGGTCGGCGCCGATACGGGCCGTCGCGGTGGCCGGGGGCAGCAGCCGCCGGCACTCATTGCTCAGCGCCTGCGTGTCGCCGCTGTGCAGGTGGATACCGAGGGTGGAGATGGTGCCGCGCGCGAGTACCCCGAGGAGTTCGGCCTCATGGATCACGGCAGCGAACGGTGTTGTGTCCTGGGGCGTGGAGTCGGCGAGCGGGCGGTGCCAGGCGATCGAAGTCCCCAGCTCCGAGGCGGCCTTCACACCTTGGCCTGCCGGGAGCTGGGTGGCTGCGGACAGCAGCCCGTCGCGGGCCTGCACGCAGCCGCTGCAGGGAGGTGCGCCGGCGAGGGCGGGAAGTGCCTTGTTGTCCTCGTCGCGCGCCTGGGTGGGGGTGAGCGGCAGGTTCCGCCATGCCTGGAGCAGCACAATGAACTGCTGCGGGGGTTCCTGGTGTGCCCAGGTGTCGTACGCCTCGGTGGGCGCCATGTGATCTCCGTCCCGGCCCAGGAGCCCGGCGGCGTGGGCGGTCTCCAGGGTGAGGCGTACGACGGTGTCGTCGGCCTGGGCTGCCTTGCCGATCCGGGCCAGTTCACGCGCACCGATACCGCCGGACTTCAGCCGGGTTGGTGCAGCCGCCGAGCAAGCCGACAGGACCGAGGCGGCATGGGCCGCGAACGCCGTGGCCGCGGCAGACGCCTCACGATCCACCTCCGCCGGATTGACGGACACCAGAGGTGGGGTGGGCGGGACGGGATCGAAGGGGGCGTGCCAGCCGGGCCCCCGCAGTGCGAGCGCCACCTCGGCCGGCATACGCGCCGGACCGTAGTGGTGACGGTCCTGGACCAGAAGTCCCCGATCCAGTGCCCATCGCTCGCCCGGTTCGAGGCCCAAACCGCCAGAGCTGAACACAATGAACTGCCAGGGCTCGCCCGTCGCAGTCTCTGCTCGGCGTTCGAGCAGTTTCCGGGCCGCCGCAGGGGCCTTCGTTATCAGTGAGGCGATCTGCTCTGGGTCACTGTGGTGTTCCACCAGCGCGGCCAGCCGCTGCGACTTGGTACCCGGCGGCTTGACGCCCAGCACTACCAGCATGCCGCGCAGCTCTTCCGAGGTCGTGCTCGCGAGCAGTTCCCGCAACGGGGCATCCAGCCCTAGGGGGACGTCCCATGCCTGCCGCAGCGGCCCGGCCATGCGGAGCGTGCCCGCGCCGTCCGGCCAGACCAGAGCGTGATCGGCCAGCACCTCCAGCACACGCTCGAGTGCACAGGCGGTCTCATCATCCGATACTCCCAGCAGCTCCGCCAGGGCTTCGCGCGAAGTGTGCGCGCCCAGCGCCGCCAGCGCCTCGGCCACCTGCAGCTGCGGCAGCGCGAGTTGCGGCAGGACTAACGCCACCGATCCCGGGCGCTGAAGACGGTCCGCCAGTTCCCCTACCGAGCGCGGCTCCGGAGGGGACACGGCGTCCTTCCGAATCCGAAGCACGCGCGCCAGACGCGAGCCGTCGAGACCGCCCAGCCATGCCGCCAGCGTTGATCGGGACTTCATACGTAGTACACCTCGACAGAGCAGGGAACGTCGCAGAAGGACCGGAGCCGGTCCGGCACCGGGTTCAAGGATGATGCATCCCCCGTGATCCGCGAGTGCCGCACAAGGCCAGAAGCCATTTTCATGTGGACGGCTGGAGGGTGAGGTGGCGGTCGAATCATTGACGGCGACATGACGAAAACTCGCTGGTTGGAGAGTCACCAAACATAGCCTCATCTGCGGAGATGCGTGTTCTCCTCCTGCCGGGTGCGACATCGATGAGGAGTCCCTGGCACTGGTCACGATGGTGATCGCGTCCTGCGAGGCTGGCCGACAGTGCAAGCTGCGTCCGTACGACCGGGGCCACAGCACCCTGGTCTACCTGTGCAAGCACGACACTCTCGAACAGATCGCCGCCGGGCTTCGGCATCGGCACGGCCATCGTCTGGCGCTATGTGAATGATTGGGCACCTTGCGTTCCGCGCGACGTCGTTAACGGAGGCGCTCACCAGCCACCACGCTGGCGCCGTCCGAGCCGCACTCGTCCCAAAAGTCCTGGACTCGCCGGCGGACGGACCCCCGGCGGCGGAATGTTCGCCGGCCGACTTGGGCTGCCCGGCATGTGATGCCGCGACGATCTGCCGTTCAGGTGAGGTCAAGGGTGACGCGCAGAGCGGCGGAGATCCGGTCCATAGTCTGTGTGTCGACGCTGCCGAGGAACTCGCCGGCCTGAAGACGCTTGTCGGTCAGCGCGGTGAGGTCGACGGCGACAGCGGCCCCGTGCACCGGCTGGGATACGGGGATGGTGACGACGGTATCCGGGGCCCCACGGGTCTCATCGATCATCATGCACACGGCGGTTCCGGGTAGGGCATCAAGGGCCGCATCTGACTCGACAATGACCACGGCCCGGGTCTTGGTGGCCAGCTGGACGCGCCAGACCTGGCCGCGAGCGAAGGCTGTCACGCGACATCCTCGCCGAAGATGTCGGCGAGCTCTTCGGCGTCGTCCTGGGTCTTTTCGCGCCAGGTCCGCACTGCCTGCGCTGCGTCCCGTAGCTGCTGGGCGCGCAGTGCGTGCTCGATGTAGGCCGAGAGGTTGCCTCCAGGAGCGGTGGCGCGCGCGTGGGCGAGGAGGTCGTCCGGCAGGGTGACCGTGGTGCGCCTACGAGTAACCATACAATGGAGGATACAGGAGTGTGACGACTGCGATGCCTCGAGGTCAGATCGGGCTGTCAGTCATTATCAAGTTGAGGAGCGGAATGCGATGATCTAGGTGTAGATCGTGACAGGAGGGCCTGCTGGTGGACACGGCTGCCAGCGTCGTACAAGGCCCGGTTCCCGCCGGAGGCGATCGCCCACGCGTCTGGCTATCCCCCCCTTCCCGCTGGCTTCCGTGATGTGGAAGAGCTGCAGTTCGAGCGCGGCATTCATGAGCTTGTTCTGAGTGACCACCGATCCGGCATGCCTCGTTGTTTCTGAACCCCTGCTTCACGGGAGTTGGGGTGGGTTGAGGTCGCTCGGGTGTCATGCCGGGTCCTGCGTGAGGTGCGCGGGTGCCCCGGTGACGGTCTTCCAGACGCGTAACCGGTGGATCATTTCGGTGCGGTAGTTACTGCGCCTTTTCCAACCTGCCTCTGAGGTACGGCGGTTGGGCTGACAACGTGGTGAAGCCCCTGGTAGACGAGTTTTCGACCAAGAGAACCGTCTCCAC